>CAYGID010000008.1:0-14223 GCA_964349835.1 uncultured Bacteroidales bacterium
CATTTTTTTTGTGCGAATCCATCAGCTTCAAAGCGCTGTGCATAAAGCGAGCCGACGAAATTCTATATATATTTGCAAAAAAAATCGGATACCCGAATCGGAACGAGTGGTGTCTGGCTTCGCGTAATGCAGTATTCCTGAATAATTTGTCAAAAGGATTATCTATCCTCTCCTCCAGGTTGGAGTTTTTTCTTGCAGCCACAATGAGACCTCTGAAGCGTAGTTTCCTGTTTTTCATGCTGTTTTTTTCAGCTCTTTCGCAGCCCGCCTTCGGACAGAAGTTGCAGCTGTATGGAAAGGTAACCGATAAAGCCGATAAAGGGCCTCTGCCTTACGCCACAGTGAGGCTGCGTGATACCCTGGTAGGTACGGTGACCACTGTCGATGGAAATTATCGCCTCACCTCCGATATTTCCGAAGCGGTACTAGAGGTCTCTATGGTGGGCTTCACAAAAAAAAGCATTGAAGTTAAGGCAACAGGCCAACCCCAAAAGTTTGATTTTGTGCTGGAGGAGGAGCTCTATTCGCTCGATGAGGTGGTGATTCGGCCGGGCGAGAGGGCAAACCTCATTATACGCAATCTGGTGGCAAATAAAAGCAAAAACAATTATGCGCTTTTCCCCGAATGGGTGAGCCGTATTTACAGCAAGATAGAGATCGATCTGAAGAATGTGAAACGCCCCGAGAAAGAGAGAGGCATCTGGAAACAGATCGATTTTGTGTTCGACCACATAGACACGCTCGATACCGATGGAAAGACCTTCCTGCCGGTGTTTATCACCGAATCGGTCTCCGACCTCTACCATATGCAGGATGGAAAGGTGCACGAAAAGATTGTGGCCAGTAAAGTCTCAGGGATGCAGACGGGCATGGTCACCGAATTTACCGGCCAGCTCTACACCAACCCCGATCCCTACAGCAACTTCTTCGAAATGTCGGACGTGGCGCTGATCTCGCCACTACACGATGCGGGAACCACCTTTTATCGCTACTCGCTCAGAGATAGTTCGATGGTAGATGGGCGAAAGGTGTTCGAGATTGCCTTTTATCCTAAGAATAAGATGGATCCTACCTTTAAAGGGAAGGTGTGGGTTGTCGATTCCACGTTTGCGGTCACCCGGATTGAAATGCGTCTTTCGGAGTCGGCCAATGTAAACTTCTTGCGCGATCTGGTGTTCGAAAGAGACTATTCGAAACAGGGCGAGGTTTGGATTCCCATGAAGGAGTCGCTATGGATTGATTTTAACATTCAGAAGAAAAAGGACGGAAAGCTGATAGGACTGATTGGTCGGAAAAGTACGGTGTATAATAGTTTTTCCTTTGCCCCTGCCCCCAAAGCTATCGCCAGGCAGCAAAAAAGCATCTCCCTTTCGGCCACCGCTAACGAGTTCAACGACCTGGCCTGGGATACCATTCGCCCCATTGGCCTTCAGGAGCGGGAGGCGGCCATCTACAGCATGGTTGATTCGCTGAAGAACATTCCTGTGGTTAAAACAGCATTCGATTATATCCAGATGTTTTTCTTTGGTTATAAGGAGTTTAATAAATTCGAGATTGGCCCCTATTACTATATGTTGAGTTCCAACCAGGTGGAAGGAAACCGTTTTCGTCTGGGTGGCAGAACGACTCTTGCATTTCACGAGAAGCTCCGTTTTAACGGGTATCTTGCCTATGGGTTAAAGGATGAGGATTTCAAGTATAGTGCAGGGGTCGAGTATTTTTTTAAGAAGGATCGCCGTTTTTCGATAGAGGCCCAATACGAACACGACTATCAGCTGTTGGGACGAAGTGCCAATGCGCTGATGGAGGATAATATCCTGACATCTGTTCTGAGCAAACAGCCTATGTCGAAGCTCAATATGGTTGACCGCTACACCTTCCGTGCCGATAAGGAGTGGGGTGGAATTCTTTCTAACTATCTGACATTTAAATATGAGGATATTTATAGTAGCCCATTTGTGCCCTTTTACGACCCTCTCTTTAATCCGATAGAATCCCTGTCGAACGCCGAGGTTTCGCTTAATACCCGGTTGGCTTTTGGTGAGCAGTGGGTGCTGGGGAATTACGAAAAGACACGCTTTGGGAGCACCTATCCCATTATCCAACTGGAAACCGCAGTGGGGCTGAAGGGCATTCTGGAGAGCGGCTACTCCTACTTCAAGCTAAATTTGAATCTTACCGACAGGTTGCACTTTAGCCCGTTCGGGTATACCGCTTACCGCATTCAGGTGGGGCGGATTTGGGGCGAGCTCCCTTTCCCGCTGCTGCGTATCCACGAAGGGAACGAAACGTATGCCTTCGACAGTCAGGCTTTTAACCTGATGAATTATCAGGAGAGGGTGAGCGACCGGTACGCCTTCATTGTGGCCGAACAACATTTCCAAGGCTATTTCTTTAACCGCATTCCTATTCTGCGGAGGCTCAAGTGGCGGGAGGTGGTGGGAGGAAGATGCCTGTTTGCCGATCTGGGGTCTTCGGGTCACAACGATCTGGTTTTTACTCCCGGAATGCAGGCATCAGCAGGAAAACCCTATGCCGAGGTTAATGTCGGAATCGAGAATATTTTCCGGCTGCTCAGGGTCGATTCTGTGTGGCGGCTTACCGACAACGAGGGGCCTCACGAGCGCTTCTCGCTCTTCCTTTCGTTGCAATTCTCGCTGTAGCCCTAACCGGGGGCTGTGAAGGTATCGTTATGCCGGCAGAGAGAGCCGGTATAGTGGCTAATCCTCAACAATTAGGCTAAAAATTTGAGGCTGTTACGGGGCAAATGTGTAAATTTGCGCTCCCTGTGAGAACTTAAACGATCAACTATAATACTAAGTGTATGTCGGAAAAAAAACTCTTTGCCGAATTTCCCCCAATCTCGACCGAACAATGGGAAGCTACCATTCTGGCCGATCTTAAGGGAGCGGATTATGAGAAGAAGCTGGTTTGGAAAACCGGCGAAGGTTTCAACGTGAAGCCCTATTACCGCGCAGAGGATCTGCAAAACCTTACCTATCTTAGGGTGCAACCCGGTGAATTTCCTTATGTCCGTGGTAATAAAAAAGATTCGAACTCTTGGGAAATTCGCCAGGAGGTGAAGGTGTCGTCGGCCAAAGAGGCCAATGCCACTGCAGTAGATGCCCTTATCAAAGGGGCCGATGCCGTGGGTTTTCACATCTCGCCCAAATCGAAAGAGGCTGCGGTCGATATGGATCAGCTCCTGAAAGGAATTGACCCGGCAGCACATGCTCTCTACTTTGATGCAGGTATTAACGCGCCGGCCATTCTCGATTCGCTCAGCCAAAAACCCGGTGCGAAGGGGGGCGTTTTCTTTGATCCCTGCGGCCGACTGGCTTGCAGCGGAACCTATTTCGGACAGAAGTCCTTCCCTTTGCAGCTGCTCGAAGAGCTGCTGAAACGATCGGTCTCCATGCCGGGATTCCGGGTTATTGGAGTAGATGGCTCTCTTTTTCAAAATGCAGGTTCCACGCTGGTGCAGGAACTGGCTTTTGCCCTGGCTTCCGGTAACGAGTATCTTTCGCAGCTTTCCGCTGCCGGCCATGATGTGGCTGAGGTTGCTCAAAAGATGGCTTTCCGGTTTGCCATCGGTTCGAATTACTTTATGGAGATCGCCAAATTCAGAGCGGCCCGTCTGTTATGGGCGCGAATTGTAGATGCTTGGAGTGCCGGATCCGGATCTTCCGCTGCAATGTATATCCATGGCGTAACGGCCAGCTGGAATATGACCCAGTTCGATGCGCATGTAAATATGCTGCGCACCTCTACCGAGGCTATGTCGGCGGCCCTTGCCGGTGTTGATGCCATTACGGTGCTCCCCTATGATGCTGCCTTTAAGCCTTCGGATCACTTTTCGGAGAGAATTGCCCGCAACCAGCAGATTATTCTCAAAGAAGAGGCTTGGCTCGATAAGGTGGCTGATCCCGCTGCCGGTTCTTACTATATTGAAAATCTTACCCACTCCATGGTTCAGGCAGCCTGGCCTCTTTTCTGCAAGATTGAAGAGATGGGCGGTTTCCTAATGGCGCTGAAAGAGGGATATATTCAGGGAGTTGTTGAGGAATCGGCTGCTGCCAAGCGTGAGGCACTAGCTAAGCGGAGGGCTATTCTTTTGGGTACCAATCAATATGCAAACACCAACGAAACGGTAGCCTCCAAGTTGGAGATGCCTGCCATGGGTGTTTGTTGTACCTTCAGCGAAGAGGCTCTTGTAAAACCGATTCGCACCTTCCGTTTAGCTGAGTCGTTCGAATCGCTTCGGTTGAAGAGTGAGCGTGCGGCCAAGCGCCCCAAGGTATTTTTGCTTACCATTGGCAATCTGGCCATGCGAAAAGCAAGAGCCGGCTTTGCAACGAACTTTTTTGCCGTTGCGGGTTTCGAAGTGATAGATAATAACGGATTCAACACCATTGATGAGGGTGTGAATGCAGCTCTTAAGGCAGGTGCCGATTTAGTGGTTCTCTGTAGTAGCGATGAGGAGTATGCAGTTTATGCACCTCAGGCGGTTGAGGCACTTAAGGGTAAGGCAATCTTTGTTCTGGCCGGTTACCCGAAAGAGCTTGTTGAGAGCTTAAAAGCGGCCGGTGTCGAAAACTTTATTTTTGCCGGACAGAATGTGCTTTCAGCCCTTGAGTCGTATCAATCCATGCTCGCACTTTGATTTCCGGTGCCATTCCCTTTACCCGAAAAATAAATTATCTCTGATGAAACCAGATTTTAAAAATATCGATATCACAAAAGCCTCTTCTGTTATCCCTGGATCTAAGCTCCCAAAGGGTGAGGAGGGCCTTGGCAGTTGGACTACTGCCGAACAGATTCCTCTTAAGCCGGTTTATACCGAACGCGATCTTGAAGGGATGGAGCACCTCCATTATGCTGCAGGTGTGGCTCCCTTTCTGCGCGGGCCCTATTCTACTATGTATGTGCAAAGGCCCTGGACGGTTCGTCAATATGCCGGATTTTCAACAGCCGAGGAGTCGAACGCTTTTTACCGTCGTAATCTGGCTGCTGGCCAGAAGGGGCTTTCGGTAGCCTTCGACCTGGCAACTCACCGCGGGTATGACGCCGACCACGAAAGGGTTGTGGGTGATGTAGGGAAGGCCGGGGTCTCCATCTGTTCGGTCGAGGATATGAAGATTCTCTTCAATCAGATTCCCCTCAACCAAATGTCGGTTTCTATGACCATGAACGGGGCGGTTCTGCCAATTATGGCCTTCTATATTGTGGCTGCCCTCGAGCAGGGGGCCAAACTGGAGGAGCTGGCCGGTACCATTCAGAACGACATCCTGAAAGAGTTTATGGTGCGGAATACCTACATCTATCCTCCTGAAATGAGTATGCGCATCATTGGCGATATCTTTTCGTTTGCCTCGAAGAATATGCCTAAGTTCAACTCCATCTCTATTTCGGGTTACCACATGCAGGAAGCGGGTGCAACGGCCGATATTGAGATGGCCTATACACTGGCCGACGGCTTAGAATATCTTCGTACCGGTATCCGTTCGGGTCTCACCGTCGATCAGTTTGCTCCCCGTTTGTCGTTTTTCTGGGCCATCGGGATGAATCACTTTATGGAGATAGCAAAAATGCGGGCAGCTCGTATGCTCTGGGCCAGGATTGTTAAACAGTTCGAGCCGAAAAGCAGCAAGTCGATGGCGCTTCGTACCCACTCGCAGACCTCCGGCTGGAGCCTTACCGAACAGGATCCTTATAATAATGTGGCTCGTACCTGTATAGAAGCGATGGCTTCTGCACTTGGCCACACCCAGTCGTTGCACACCAACGCACTCGATGAGGCTATTGCTCTGCCAACCGACTTCTCAGCCCGTATTGCCCGCAACACCCAAATTTATCTGCAGGAAGAGACCGAGATTTGTCGTTCGGTCGACCCGTGGGCCGGTTCGTATTATGTGGAATCGCTTACCAAGAGCCTGGCCGAAAAGGCATGGGCACTAATCGAAGAGGTGGAGAGTCTGGGGGGAATGGCGAAAGCCATTGAAAGTGGCGTTCCTAAGTTACGAATCGAGGAGGCAGCTGCCCGCAAGCAGGGGCGTATCGATGCCGGTAAGGATACCATTGTGGGGGTCAACAAGTATCGCCTTGAGAAGGAGGATCCCCTCGAAATTCTCGAAGTCGACAACACGGCTGTACGACGTCAGCAGATAGAGCGTCTGACCCGACTTAAGGCAACCCGCAACCAGGCTGCTGTAGATGCCTCGATCGTTGCTCTTGAGGAGTCGGCTGCATCTGGTACAGGAAATCTGTTGGCTCTGGCCGTTGAGGCGGCAAAGAACAGAGCAACTCTGGGTGAAATTTCTAACGCAATTGAAAAAGTATCAGGGAGGTATAAAGCTGTGATTCGTACTATTTCAGGGGTTTATTCGGCTGAGAGCCAGGATGATCCCGCTTTCCGCGAGGCAAGGCTGCTGGTTGAAGAGTTTGCCAGGAAAACGGGACGCCAGCCCCGTATTATGGTTGCAAAAATGGGTCAGGATGGTCACGACCGTGGAGCCAAAGTGGTGGCTACAGGATATGCCGACCTCGGCTTTGATGTGGATATGGGTCCGCTTTTCCAGACCCCGGCCGAAGCCGCTCGTCAGGCGGTAGAGAACGATGTGCACATTCTCGGGGTCTCTTCGCTGGCTGCCGGACATAAAACCCTGGTGCCCCAAGTCATTGAAGAGTTAAAAAAACTGGGTCGCGAGGATATTATGGTGATTGCCGGTGGAGTTATTCCTGCTCAGGATTACCAAACCCTCTATGATGCAGGAGTTGTAGCGGTGTTTGGTCCCGGCTCAAAGATTTCGGAGTGCGGCAGACAGTTGATACAGATTCTGCTTAAGGCTGCTGAGGCCTGATAGTCGGAAACTTTTATGAGGGCAGATTTTTTCTGCCCTCATTTTTTGGAAAGGTTTTTGCTAGTACGAAAGAATGCTCATCTTTGTGTAATCGAAGTGTGCGCCATATTCCCACTTAATAATCAAATTATTTCAGCATGAAGAAAGTTTTGTTTTTTTTGACGGCTCTTGCCATTGGGTTCTCCTCCTGTTCGCAAAAGAAATCGTTGCCCAAATCGGCATATGAACCTGCTGCCGGGAGTACTGTTTCTGTTTCGCAACCTGTTGTACAGCCTCAGACGCCTGTTTCGGCCGATGCTGGCGGTTCTGTAATATCACGTACCGAGAGTGTTCGTGTACAGGGTGGTGGGTTGCTGAAAAAATTCAACATCATTGTGGGAAGTTTCCAGAGTCAGCTCAATGCTCAGAATCTGAAAACCAAATTGGGCGGGCAAGGTTATCAACCCACCATTCTCTTCAACGAAGCCAAGATGATGTATCGTGTAAATATCATATCGTTCGACCAGGAGGCTGAGGCGCGTCTCCAGATTCAGAAGGTTAAGTCGGCTTTTCCCGAATTTTCCGATGCCTGGATTCTTATTGCTCAGTAACCTTCCGGTTTCATAAGGAGGCAAAAACAAGAGAGGCGGTTCCAATCGGAACCGCCTCTCTTGTTTTTGCCAAGCTTGGTTAGCCAGGCGTGTTATGCTCTTCTGCCAAAGCAGGGCTGAATCTTAATTGGCTGCCTTCTGTGCATCTTGAATCATCTTCTCGTTGGCCTTAATCAAGATCTCTACACGGCGATTCTTTGCACGACCATCGGCGGTGTTATTGTCGGCAACAGGAACATCAAAGGCTTTGCCTTCGGTAACCATGCGTGAGCCGGCCACATTTTTGCCAACCAGAAAACTCTTCACGGAATTGGCTCTGTCGAACGAAAGCTGTTCGTTTAAAGAGCGTGAACCGGTGTTGTCGGTATGACCCTGAATAATAAGATCGGTGTCGGGGTTACTGGTCAATGTTTTGGAAAATTCGGTCAAAGCATTAATAGAGGTCTGGTTCAAATCGCTTTTGCCGGTAGCAAACAAAATACCGGCATCGAAAGTAACCTTGATAGCCTGCAGGTTGTTTTCGTCGGTCACAGTGGCAACGCTTGCTCCTTCAATTTTTTCAAGTTCGGCTTTCTGCTTGTCCATTTTTCTGCCGATTATGGATCCGGCAGCAGCACCAACTATTGCACCCACACCGGCTCCTATCGCAGCACCTTTGCCGCCGCCGGCCAATGCGCCGATTCCTGCACCCAGACCTGCACCACCGCCTGCTCCAATCAAAGTGCCTTTAGTGGAGCTGTTCATATTGGCACAACCCGAGGTCAGGAGGGCAACGCCTAAAACGCCCACTGTTAAAACATTGAAAAACTTTTTCATAATCATCATTTTAATGGTTAAAATCAATACTCGGGAGAATTGTGATTATGTAAATTTTGTAGGCCCAACAGGACTCGAACCTGTATCTAGAGTTTAGGAAACGCTCGTTCTATCCCTTGAACTATAGGCCCGTGAAACACTCGGAGTATGTTGCCCGAAACGTGGGGCAAATATAGCGATTGTTCCTGAAACAGCCTATTCTGTGTCAAAATTTGCATCTCCAGAACTTCTTCTGAACTTCTCCGGATCTTCTCCGAATCTTCTCTGTTTCTCACTGTGCAAGAAACGAGCCATTTCTTTAGCGGCCCGTATTTTTTCGCTATTTTCGCACCCGATGTAAACTATTCTGCCCGCAGGGTGTTCTATTTGCAGAATTATTTGTAACGCTTTATCATACAAAACATGACGATGAACAAACGGGTTCTATTAATGATCCTCGATGGTTGGGGAATTGGGAAACACGACAAATCTGATGTAATTGCCACCGCAGGCGCTCCTAAAATAGAGAAGCTGGCGCGTGAATATCCTCATGCGCAACTTCTCACAAGCGGCGAGAATGTGGGTCTTCCCGACGGGCAGATGGGCAATTCGGAAGTGGGCCATCTGAATATTGGTGCCGGTAGAGTTGTGTACCAGGATTTGGTAAAAATTAATATCGCCTGCCGCGATAATTCAATAGTCGATGTGCCGGCTGTAAAAGAGGCCTTTACCTATGCCCGCGAAAAGGCGAAAAAGGTTCACTTAATGGGGCTTGTTTCCGATGGAGGGGTACACAGCTCCATGGATCACCTT
Source organism: uncultured Bacteroidales bacterium (assembly GCA_964349835.1). Taxonomy (GTDB): domain Bacteria; phylum Bacteroidota; class Bacteroidia; order Bacteroidales; family UBA4181; genus JAQVSH01. The sequence goes on from CAYGID010000008.1 coordinate 9,059, forward strand.
TTTAAGTTGACGGATGTGGCAAAGTCGTACGGCATTGCCCACACTTATGTGCACTGTTTTATGGATGGCCGTGATACAGATCCTAGAAGCGGGAAAGGCTTTTTGACTCAATTAGAGGACCATCTTGCCCATTCAACCGGAACCATAGCCTCGGTGATTGGCAGGTTTTATGCAATGGATCGTGATAAGCGGTGGGAAAGGGTAAAGAGTGCTTACGACCTGCTTGTGGCAGGTGTTGGAAAGCCTGTTACCAATGTACTTACTGCCATGCAAGAGTCGTACGATGAGGGGGTAACCGACGAGTTTGTAAAGCCCATTGTGCGTGTCGATGCAGCAGGAAATCGTGTGGGAACCATCGTCCCCGGTGATGTAGTCATCTTCTTTAATTTCAGGAACGACAGGGCCCGCGAGCTTACCTCAGTGCTGACGCAGAAAGATATGCCCGAACAGGGCATGAAAACTCTTCCTCTGCATTTTTGTACTATGACCCCTTATGATACCTCTTTTCATGGGCTGCATATTCTCTTCGATAAGGACAACGTAACCGACACGCTGGGTGAGACGGTTGCAGCAGCCGGAAAACGGCAGTTGCGTATTGCCGAAACTGAAAAATATGCCCATGTTACCTTCTTCTTTTCCGGGGGGCGTGAAGAGACCTTCGAAGGGGAGGAGCGTGTTCTGATTCCTTCGCCCAAGGTTCCCACCTACGACATGAAGCCCGAAATGAGCGTGTTCGAGATTAAAGATGCGCTGGTCGATGAGCTGAAAAAGCAGAAATTCGATCTCGTAGTTCTCAACTTTGCCAATGGCGACATGGTGGGCCACACAGGGGTTTATGAGGCCATCAGTAAAGCTGTAAAGGCTGTTGATGCTTGTGTCGACGAAGTGGTTTCGACCGCCCGTGATAACGGCTACACGGTACTGATTACTGCCGACCATGGCAATGCCGATTACGCATTGAACGATGACGGATCGCCCAATACAGCCCATTCTCTGAATCCTGTACCCTTCATTGTGGTAGATAAGGAGATAAAGAGGGTTAATAACGGTATTCTGGCCGATATTGCCCCTACAATCCTCTCCCTGATGGGGATTCCTGTTCCTCCCGCAATGACGGGTAAGGTTTTGGTGTCGTAATCCTATTTTGCTTGTTCTATGAATGAGCCAACGCTTTCTTTGCGATATCGTGGTGGGGGGCTCCATTCTGTAGTGATGCTTCTCGGAGGAAATCAGGGTCCGCGTGCCCGGCTTCTCCGGGAGGCATTTTTGTTGTTGACCCGTGAGGTGGGTTGCTGTAAGGGAGCCTCCTCGTTCTACGAGTCGGAGGCTTGGGGCTTTTCGACCGACGCACCCCCTTTTCTGAACCGGGTTCTCTTTTTAGAGACCCTGCTTTCGCCTCAGGAGGCAATGGAGAAGGCTCTCTCAATCGAAGAACGTCTGGGTCGGGTGCGTTTGGGAGATGCGGCTTCGTCTTTTGCTTCGCGCACGGTCGATATCGATATTCTCTTTTATGACCATCTTGTGGTGTCGACCCCCTCCCTGGTGATTCCCCATCCCCGTATGGCTTCGCGAAAATTTGTTCTGGTTCCGCTTGCCGAACTGATTCCGGCCGAAACGCATCCGGTGTTGGGCATCACCGTGAAGCAGTTACTGGAACAGTGCAACGACGTAATGTGGGTACGACACTATAAGGAGTCGCGCGAAGCGATCTAAAGGGCGTATATCAGAAGAGAAGTATCGATGGCGGAATACTTTTCAGCTGGGCAGAAGGAATCTCCAGCGCAAAAACCACCGATTCCACCTTTTTTAGGCGTCGCACTACCTCTTCGCAGAAGGGAGCCAGAGAATCGCCCCTTATTGCCAACAGATAATCGAGGTTTTTGAGGCCGGTTCCGGGTAGGGCGGTGCCGGTTCGCAAGGCTGTAAGCAACAATGTATGACCGCTTTCTGTTTCGGCACGGTAGTGAGCCCAGTAGGTGCCGAGAGTTGTGGATTGGGGGTGGTTCCAATCGGAAAAGCGCCAGCCAAACTCCTGCTGCAGTAGCCATACTACTCGGGGGTGAGTTACCGGCGAGGAGATGCCTGCCACTCTGACCTCCTCTTCGATGGGAATAGACAATGAGGTTCGGCTTCGACGGGTCATATTCTAAACATTAGCATTGTGTTGCAAGCGTTTCTACACTTTCGGCAGCAGAGGGTGTGCTGTCCGACGGGGCAGGGGTTGTTGCGGGATTTTCGTAAAACTGCTCCGGAATCATCTTTCCCGAAGCGATGAACTCAAGTGAATGTTCGGCAGCACTCTGTTCGGCCTCTTTTTTGGATGAGCCGATTCCACGGCCCAGAATAAAATTTCCGCGCACTTTCACCATGGTGGTGTATAGTGGCGATCTTCTGTCGGCAATGCTTTCGTTTTCCTGGGTATCGAACAGGAGAAAGATTTTCTGTTTCTGACCCCACTCAATGAGACGGCTTTTAAAGTCGGTATCGTGGGTCATCAGGTCGTTCAGGTTTACATAATTTTTCATAACAAACCGAACAACATATTTTCGTGTTTTGTTGTACCCCTTATCGAGGTACATGGCACCTATCAGCGCTTCGAGTGCGTCGCCAAAGATTCTCCTTTTGTTGGGCTGTAGGTTTGAGTGGCACACGATGGCACGATCGAGGCCCATTTGTTGCGCAACGCTTTCGAGATGGGCACGTTTTACGATTTTGGAGCGCATCTGGGTGAGAAACCCCTCGTTACGCGACGGAAACTTTTTGAAGAGATAATCGGCTATGATCGCGTCCAGCACGGCATCGCCCAAATACTCAAGCCTTTCGTTATTTATCATCACATGTTGGGCATGGGTAATCGATGCCGAACGGTGTAGGAAGGCCTGTTCGTAGAGTCCCGGATTGCGGGTTTTTATTTTCAACTCTTTGCGTAAAAAACAATAAAACTCCCTATTGTTCTTGACAATAAGGAGTTTCATTGTATGTACCAGTTTCCTGAACAAAGCTATTCCATTTTTTTAAAGACTATTGAGGAGTTATGGCCACCAAATCCGAAAGTGTTGCTAACCACGCAATGTATGGGTCGGGGTTGTGCTTTCCAGAAGGTCAGGTTTAACCCGCTGTCAATTTCGGGATCGTCTGTAAAATGGTTGATGGTTGGGGGAACCATATTGTGCTCCAAGGCTTTGATGGATGCAATGGCCTCAACGGCACCTGTTGCGCCCAAAAGGTGGCCTGTCATCGACTTGGTTGCACTGATGTTCAGTTTGTAGGCATGTTCGCCGAAAAGTCGCCCAATGGCTTTTAGTTCGGCAACGTCGCCAAGTGGCGTAGAAGTTCCGTGAACATTGATATAGTCCACTGCTTCAGGATTTAGATTTCCGTCGAGAAGAGCAAGACGCATGGCGCTGAAAGCTCCATCGCCCTCGGGATGCGGGGCGGTCATATGACTTGCATCGGCAGTCATGCCACCTCCCACAACCTCTGCATAGATTCGGGCACCTCTGGCTTTCGCATGTTCGTACTCTTCGAGAATCAGGGCGCCTGCTCCTTCACCAATTACAAAACCATCACGGTCTTTATCGAAAGGACGAGAGGCCGTGGCGAAATTTTCATTGTTGGTCGATAAGGCCTGCATGGCATTAAACCCTCCAACGCCACCTTCGTTTACGGCTGCCTCTGACCCCCCTGAAATGAAGATATCTGCCTTTCCCATACGGATATAGTTAAAGGCGTCAATCAGAGCATGAGTAGAGGAGGCGCAGGCAGAAACGGTAGCGTAATTGGGCCCCTTGAATCCATAACGGATAGAAAGATGGCCGGCTGCGATGTCGGAGATCATTTTGGTGATGAAGAAGGGGCTGAATCTGGGCGTTCCGTCGCCTTTTGCAAACGCCGAAACCTCCTCATAGAAACTTATAAGGCCACCGATTCCGGAGCCCCAAATTACGCCGGCGCGATCAAGATCAATCGCCTTCAGGTCGAGACCTGAATCTTTAATAGCTTGATCCCCTGCAACGAGGGCATATTGCGAGTAAAGGTCATACTTACGAGCCTCCTTCCTTTCAAAGAATGAGAGGGAATCGTAATTTTTGATCTCACAGGCAAACCGCGTTTTAAATTTCGAGGTATCGAAGCGAGTAATCTCACAGGCGCCAGAAGCACCGTTAGCCAATCCATTCCAAAACTCTTCTACGGTATTGCCGATTGGGGTTATGGCCCCAAGACCGGTAACAACAACCCGTTTTAACTGCATAATTTACTGGGTAACAAAAAACTACTTGTTGATGTTTTCTTCGATGTACTTGATGGCAGCACCCACGGTCGAGATGTTTTCAGCCTGGTCATCGGGAATTCCAATGTTGAATTCTTTTTCGAACTCCATGATTAATTCAACGGTGTCAAGAGAATCGGCTCCCAAATCATTAGTAAAGCTTGCATCCGGGGTTACTTCACTTTCGTCAACACCCAGTTTGTCTACGATAATCGCTTTTACTCTTGAGGTAATGTCAGACATACTTTTAGTTTTTTAATGAATACAAAATAGTTCCTTTCTTTAGGTGCTGCAAAGAAAAAGATTAATTCCAAAATTATCAAACTATTTGGAATATTCTTGGAGGTTTTGTATTTTTTAGCATCCTTTGCACTTTCCGTTATTCACTGTAATCCATGAATAAGCTTGCTATTTTTGCATCGGGGTCAGGTTCGAATGCCCAGCGTATTGCCGAGTATTTCAAAGATAACCCCCATGTTGAGGTGGCTTGCATCCTCTCGAATCGTGCCGACGCCTTTGTGTTGGAGAGAGCTCGCATGCTGGGTATCCCCTCTGAACTCTTTTCGCGTGCCGATCTCTATGATTCCGAACGGGTTAGCGGGCTTCTTCAGGCCTATTCTGCCACTTTTATTGTTCTCGCAGGCTTCTTGTGGAAGCTCCCTGATTCATTACTGGAGGCCTATCCAAACCGCATTCTTAACATCCATCCGGCCCTCCTTCCTAAGTATGGAGGCAAGGGGATGTTTGGCAACCATGTGCACAAAGCAGTGGTCGAAAACCGCGACACAGAAACCGGTATTACCATCCACAAGGTGAACGACTGTTACGACGAAGGTGAAATTTTGTTTCAGGCCCGTTGCGAGGTGCTCTCTTCAGATACCCCCGAGCAGGTGGC
>CAYGID010000008.1:14323-50830 GCA_964349835.1 uncultured Bacteroidales bacterium
GGGGTTAGTTGCATTTCAGAACGGTTTCGCACTGGTATTTAGCCTGTTCGGCATAGGCACCATACATGGCGTTTTTATAGGCTTCGCAAGCTTTGGCAACGTTGCCTTTGGCCTGCCACGCTACTGCCAACTGGTAGTTCATAGCGGCTTTATTCTGCGGGGTGGCCGATGCCATAAGAACCAGTGCCTTAGTGGCGGCAGCAATGGTTTTGTCGTACTGTTTGGCAGCATTGCAAATCGGAGCAAGTGCATTGTAGGCATCTACAGTTTCGCCGTATTCCAGACTTTTTTCGAGAGCAACCACAGCTTCGGTTAATTTTTTCTCTTTATAGAGTCCGAATCCTTTTGCCAGATAGGCTGCACAGGCCGATTTTTTTACTTTGCCGGCTAAAAGGCTGTCGCCCTTTTCGGTTGCCGATTTGATGAGCGCCTCCGAGACAGCAGTGCTCTCGTCAAATTTTCCGAGAGCACGGAATGCTTCGGCTTTGTAAAGCGCTGCATCGGTATTCTCTTTGTCGAGTGCGAGCACTTTATCAAACAGGGCAACGGTTTCGTCAAACTTTTTCTCTTTCATAGCAGCAACGGCCTGTGAAAAATAGATTTGCGAAACGGCGTCGTTCGATTTGCTGATTACATCGTTGTTCGCATATTTTTCGCCAGCCTTGACTGTGGTCTCGAATGCTTTGATAGCAGCCGGGTAATCTTTGTTTTTCAAGAGGTTGTTGGCAACCTGGTAGTAGAGGTTGGGTAAAACCTCTACGGCCTGCTTCTTGATCTCATCAGCGTCGGCCCCTACTGCGGTGGCAATCTGTACCGCTTTTTCGAGTGCTGTAATGGCCCCTGCAGGATTATCCTGAACCATTCCCGCCCCTTCGTTGAAGCTAGTGGCGGCCTCATCTTTTGTCTGTCCCATCAGAGCGGCACTTCCCATCATGAGTGCAACTGCTGCAATCCAAAATCTTTTTTTCATTGTTATCATTTTTATTTTACAAAAGCCTGTATGCGAACCGCATAGGTTAAAAAAAACGGGGTCCATTTACGAATCCCTGAAGACAAAGTCCGAATTCGGAACTCTGCTGTTTCCAGATACAAATATAGAATAATCGAGATACTTTCCAAACCCTCCTTTTTTCTTTTCGCGAACTGGCTGGCCCGGCATGTTGTTAAATTGTGGTAACTTTGGCAGGCTAATCTTTACGTTATGCTTCCCTCACTGCAGGCAGATCAACTCGTTAAGTGCTACGGACAACAAAGAGCCTTGTCGGGCATCTCCTTTTCGCTTCTCCCGGGTCAAATCACCGGGCTTACAGGACCCAACGGCGCCGGTAAATCGACCCTCTTAAAAATTCTTTCGGGATCTTTGTTGCCTTCATCGGGCACGGCTGTTATTTGTGGCTGTGATGTTTCGACATCGCCCGAACAGGTGAGGGCCCTGGTAGGCTACTTACCCGAAAACAACCCGCTTTATCCCGATATGTATGTTGAGGAGTTTCTTCTCTTTGCCGCTCGGATGCTTGGATTGGGTCGAAGGTCGGCAGGTCGGGTGAAGGAGTGTGTGGAGATGGTGCAGTTAGGCCCCGAGAAACGGAAATTGCTGGGTGTGCTTTCTAAGGGTTACCGCCAAAGGGTGGGGTTGGCTCAGGCTCTCCTTCACGATCCCAAGGTGCTGATTCTGGATGAACCCGCTACGGGGCTCGACCCGAATCAGTTGGAGGAGGTCCGGAATCTGATAAGAGAGGTGGGGAAAACCCGTACTGTGCTGCTTTCTACCCATATTCTGCAGGAGGTGGAGGCCATTTGTCATCGGATTCTTCTGTTGAAGGGGGGCGTTCTGGTGGCCGATGAGTCGGTTTCGGATTTTGCCTCAAGGGCCCTGTCGGGCCAACAACGTGTGCTGGTTGAATTTGACAGACCTGTGGAGCGGGCTAAACTTCTTATGCTGGCCGGTGTTGAACAGGTTATAGAGCAAAGTGCTACCGTGATGGTGGTGTCGGGATCGGGTGAGGCTGATCTGCGCCCCATTTTATTTCGATTTGCTGTAGATGAGGGGCTTACGCTTCTCTCTGTACGTCAGCCCGACGATTATATGGAATCGGTGTTCCGCGGTCTCACCGGTCATGGAACGCTTTAATATTTGAATAACTCCTATTGCTATGGCAACATTTTTATTTTCGGAGATTATTTTTGGGCCTATTCATAGTCGTCGTCTGGGCCTTTCGCTAGGCGTCAACCTGCTTCCCGATAACAACAAGTGGTGTAATTTCGATTGCGTCTATTGTGAGTGTGGATGGAATAATCAGAGCCCTGCACTTTCAAAGATTCTGCCTTCGAGGGGCGCTGTGCGAAAGGCACTCGAGAAGAAGCTCATTGAGATGACCGCAAAGGGGCAAACCCCTGATGTAATTACCTTTGCAGGAAATGGAGAGCCCACCATGCATCATCAGTTTGCCGCCATTGTTGACGATACGCTGGCATTACGCGATAAATACGTGCCCACTGCCAAGGTCTCGGTTCTTTCGAACGGCTCCATGATTGATCGCCCTGCGGTGATTGCTGCACTCAAGCGGGTCGACAACAATATTCTAAAATTCGACAGCGCAATTGAGGCCACGGTTCGTGCCGTAAATCAGCCTGTAAAGGAGGTCGATCCCGATACATTGGCTGAGCAGATGAAGGCTTTCGACGGGAAGCAGATTATTCAAACTATGTTTCTGCGGGGATCCTGGCAGGGGCAAATATTCAACAACACCAGCCCTGAAGAGCTCGATGCTTGGGAAGCTTGGATCGTGAAGGTGAAGCCGGCTTCGGTTATGATCTACTCGCTCGACCGCGATACCCCCGCTGAGGGGCTACAAAAAGTTTTGCCCGCCGAGTTGGAGCAAATAGCCAATCGCATACGCAGGCATGGCATCCCGGCTACTGTGGCCACTTGATTATCCTTTATCGAGGCTAAAGCTGAACACACTCCCCTGATCGGGTTTCGACTGGACCTGAATGTTCTGGTTGTGTGCCATAATGATGTGTTTCACAATCGAGAGGCCCAGTCCCGTACCTCCCTGGTCGCGTGAGCGGCTCTTGTCGGTACGGTAGAATCTTTCAAAGATTCGGGTCTGATCCTTCTCGGCAATTCCCATCCCGTTGTCGGCAATTTGTACAATAATTTTATCTTCGGTGTTCACAAAGGAGACCACTGTTTTCCCTTTCCGCTTTCCGTATTTTATAGAATTGATTAACAGATTGTTAACTACCTCCATAATCCGTTTTCTGTCTGCTCTCACCATGGGCACAAAGTCGCGCTCCACCTCAAGAGTCAGACTGATTTCTCGGCTGCTTGCCTGCATCTCCTGTATTTCGAACGATTCACGGACCAGAGCAACAAGGTTAAATGTTTCGTACACCAGTTGTAGCTCGCCCGACTCCAGCCGCGAAATCGACTCAAGATCTTCAACGATGTTGATCATGCGGTTAATGCTCTTTTCGCACCGTTCAAGATAGAGCCGGTTAATAGATGGATCGTCGAGCCCTCCATCGAGCAGTGTGAGTACGTAGCCCTGCATATTGAAGATGGGCGTTTTGAGTTCGTGCGAAACATTACCCAGAAACTCTTTCCTGTATTTTTCGGTCTGCTTGAGTTCGGAGATCTCTTTCGAACGGGTCTGCGCCCACTCTTTTACATTCTCTTCCACCTCTTCCACCAGGATGTGTCGCTCGCTGCGCGAAGGCCTTTTTTTGTAATCGGTATTGAACAGAAAGCGGTAAACGGGGTTGAGTTTTTTGTAGAGCGCGTCCGAAAGAAAGTGTTTTGAGACCCCGTAGGTGACCATAAACAGGAGCACCACGGTAGCCGTTCCGGGCCACAGTGGGAGATTTCCCGCATAATACCAGATGGCTGTCAGAGGGAGTAGCGACAGCAGAGCAACCACAGATGCGGTGCTTAATGCGGCCTTTTGGGTTGTGCGTAAACGACTCATCGGCTCATCGGTTCATCAGGCGGGCAACGTATTTTCCTATGATGTCGAATTCCAGGTTCACAATGGAGCCTTCGCGGAGCGCGTGAAAATTGGTAAATTGGTAGGTGTAGGGGATGATGGCCACTTGAAACGAACCGGCCAATGAATTGACCACCGTGAGGCTAACCCCGTTTACGGCTATGGAGCCCTTCTCAACAGTAACGTGACCCGGGGTGGTGTCGTAAGCGAAGGTGTAGTACCAGCTGCCGTCGGCCTCTTTCACCGAGGTGCAGACAGCGGTCTGGTCGACATGCCCCTGAACGATGTGTCCGTCGAGCCGTTCGTTCAGCATCATGCTCCGTTCCAGATTAATCAAATCACCCTCTTTTACTATTCCCAGATTCGATTTTTGCAGTGTTTCCCAAATGGCGGTGACCGTGTAAGAGGCGCTCTCTTTTTTTACAACGGTTAAACAGACGCCGTTGTGCGCAATGCTTTGATCTATCTTTAACTGGTCGACAAAGGGCGACGAAAGTGTGAAATGGAGATTCTCCTGTTCTTTCTCGATTCGGAGAACTTTTCCGGTGGCTTCTATGATTCCCGAGAACATCTGTAGTGTGTATTAGTTGTATTGTACTCATGGCAAAGATAGTATAATCTGTAAAGAAGCCCTATTTTTGCCGCGGTTCTCCCTGGTTGCGAACCAACAAACATCCCGACTAGTGCAATGGATATTTCCGATGACCTTACCCCTGAGATGGCGGCATTTCTTAAAAGCCACCATGTATTAACCCTGGCTACCTCCGACGGAGGTAAGCCCTGGTGTGCCCAGTGTTTTTATGTATACGAGGCCCAATGGAGGAGTTTGGTTTTTACCTCCGACCGCGAAACCCGGCATTCGCTCGAGGCACTTAGGAATCCGGCTGTGGCTGCATCGATTCTTCTTGAAACAGAGACTATTGGAACGCTTCAGGGAATTCAACTCACCGGTATTCTTGAGGCTGCATCGGGCAAAATCGCAACACAGGCCACCCTCTCTTACTTGAAAAGGTTCCCCTATGCCATTCTGGCAAAAAGCACCATGTGGATTCTGCATTTGCAATATGTTAAGATGACCGACAACCGATTTGGTTTTGGTAAGAAACAGATATGGAAAGCCGCGGATTTGTGATGTTTTTGTAAACGAATTCCCATTTCTTGCTTCTTTTTTGTAACTTTGCATTCCAGAATTGAAATATCCCTTAAGTGAATTTGGTATGGCTTGTAAGTCTGTAATAGAGTGTGATCAGCTGGTAGTGAAATTTGCCGGCGATTCAGGCGATGGTATGCAGTTAATTGGGTCGTTCTTCTCGGAAATGGCTGCACATTGTGGAAACGACCTTTCCACATTTCCCGATTATCCTGCCGAGATTCGTGCCCCGCAAAATACGGTGGCTGGCGTTTCGGGTTATCAGGTGCACATCGGAAAAAAGAAAATTCTCTCATCGGGCGATCTTTGCGATGTGTTGATTGCCATGAACCCCGCCTCGCTCAAAGCAAATCTGAAATGGGCAAAAATCGGCGCCACGCTTATTCTGAATGCCGATACTTTTCAGGAGAAACAGCTGCAGATGGCCGGATATCAAGTCAATCCCCTCACCGACGATACGCTTTCGTCGTACCATGTGGTGGCGGCTCCTATGACTCAGTTAACCAAGGAGGCCCTGACAGGGAGTGAACTTGACCCCAAGTCGATAGAGAAGTGCCGAAATATGTTTGCATTGGGCCTTTTGCTCTACCTGTTTAACCACGAACCCGATGTCGCTTTTACCCTTTTGGAAGAGAAGTTCCGCAAGAAACCCGTTCTGATTGAAGCCAATAAGCAGGTTCTGAAAGCCGGCTGGGTCTTTGCCGACAGTGCCGAGATTGTAACCTCGGTGTTTCACGTAGGGCAAGCGGTTCTGGAAAAGGGAAAATACAGAAATATTACCGGAAATGTAGCGGTTGCCTGGGGCCTTGCGGCTGCAGCCGAACGTTCGGGACGGCCGCTTTTTCTGGGTTCGTACCCCATTACTCCGGCCACCGAAATTTTGATTGAACTTTCGGCCCTTCGGGCTTTGGGGGTCAAAACGTTTCAAGCCGAAGATGAGATTGCCGGTATAACCTCGTCTATTGGCGCCAGCCTGACCGGAGCCCTTGCGGCAACCTCTACCTCAGGTCCCGGGTTTTCGCTCAAAAGCGAGGCTTTGGGTCTTGCGGTAATCGCCGAGCTTCCTTTGGTGGTGGTGAATGTGCAGCGGGCAGGTCCCTCAACCGGTATGCCCACCAAATCGGAGCAGGCCGACCTGCTTCAGGCGCTCTATGGCCGGAATGGAGAGGCTCCTCTGGTGGTTACAGCGGCCTCTTCGCCCTCCGACTGTTTTTATGCCGCTTACGAGGCTGCAAAGCTTGCCCTGGAACATATGACGCCTGTTGTGCTGCTAACCGACGGCTATATCGGAAACGGATCGCAGTTGTTCCGGATTCCTTCTGTTGCCGATCTGCCTTCCATTCATCCGCCTTTGGCCCAACCCAACGATCCCGATTTTATGCCTTACCGTCGTGATGCCGAAACGTTGGTGCGTAAGTGGGCCCTGCCTGGTACTGAGGGGTTACGCCACAGGATTGGCGGGCTGGAGAAGACCGACGGTGCCGGAGTGGGATCGACTGATCCTTTGAATCACCAAAAAATGGTGGCTTTCCGTGCCGAAAAGGTGCAAAAAATTGCCGAAAAGCTTCCTCTCCTTGCCACTACCGGGTGCGAAGAGGGCGACCTGCTTGTAATCAGTTGGGGGGGCACTTACGGAGCTATCCATGCTGCTGTTGAGGAGGCTTCTGCTCAAGCTCTTTCTGTGGGTCACGCCCACTTTAGTCACCTTATGCCTCTACCCAAAAATAGTGCTGAGGTGCTGTCGCGATACAAACATTGCCTGGTTTGTGAATTGAATGGCGGACAGTTTATGGGTTATCTCCGAATGATGTTTCCCGGGTTCCGATTTGAGCCTTTCAATAAGATTCAGGGACAGCCATTTATGGTTTCGGAGGTGTTGGGTGCAATTAAGTTGAATCTTCAAAATGGCTGATGCTATGAATAAAATAACAATGCCTTTGAACGCTACGGAGTTGTCGAAGTCGGATTTTCTTACCGATCAGTTGGTAAAATGGTGTCCTGGTTGCGGTAATTACACCATTCTTAGTTCTATGGCTCAGTCGATGGCTCAATCGGGAATCAAGAAGGAGAATGTGTTGTTGATTTCGGGGATTGGTTGCTCTTCCAGAATTCCCTATTACATGAATACCTATGGTTTTCATGGTATTCACGGTCGGGCAGCCGCCATTGCATCGGGTGCCAAACTGGCCAACCCCGAATTGTGTGTCTGGATGGCTACGGGCGATGGCGACTGCACTGCCATTGGCGGGAACCATTTTATACATCTGGTTCGCCGCAATATCGATATCAATGTGGTGCTTTTTAACAACCAGATCTACGGATTAACCAAGGGTCAGTTTTCGCCCACTACTCCCATGGGGAGTATTACCAAAAGTTCTCCCTTCGGCACTATAGAGAAGCCGTTTAATCCCGCCACACTGCTGCTGGGAGCCGGCGGCACTTTTTATGCCCGTGTGCCCGATAATAATGCTAAGTTGCTCCTCGAAGCCTTGAATGCTGCGGTGGCGCACAAGGGAACTGCTGTGGTGGAGGTGTTGCAGAATTGCGTCATCTTTGCCGACAAAACCCATGCTCAGGTCACCTCGCGCGAAACCCGCGACGACAATATGTTGGTGGCCGAACACGGGAAACCGCTTCTGTTTGGCAAGAACAGGGATAAGGGTCTGCGCAGGAACGGTTTTTCGCTCGAGGTGGTGGAATTGGGTAAAGATGGCGTCACCCTCGATGATATTGTGGTTCATGACATCCACGCTAAGGATACTGCTTACCATTTCCAACTGGTCGAAATGGGATTGCCCAACGGACCTGTGGTGGCCGGAATTATCCGGTCGGTCGAAGAGCCCACCTACGAGGAGTTACTTGAGGAGCAGATTGTCTCTACCCGTTCAGCCTCCGCTATCCGTTGTGTCGACGATCTGCTTAACAGCGGCGACGTGTTCGACCTGAGTTAGTCTAACTTTTTGCCGTTGTACCCGGGGTGCCGTTGCAGCCATACTTTGGCATACCAGCAGGTGGCTTTTGGCCGCAATCCTTTTCTCAGCGCATAGTCGAAGCTGGTTTGTACCAGCCGGCTCGCTATGCCTTGCCCTTCGAGGGGTTTGGGAACTAACGTGTGGAGAATGGTGAGCGATTGGCTCTCTTCCATGTATTCTACATATGCAGTTGCTCCGTTTTGCGTGAATTCAAAGCGGCATTGGTCGGGGTGGTGTATAATTGGAGAGTCCATAATCTGTGTTTTGATTCGGAGTCATGTTGGGAGGAGCATCCCTTGCCACGCAACCAGTCGATTTCGGTGGCAGAGGCAAAAAAAAATGCTTTTTCTCAACAGATTAAACGATTCACAGCAGATAATGTTTATTTTTATCGTCCGATACATCTGAGAAAATCTTTTCTCTCCCTCTTGCAGCCCATTCAGGATGCCCTCGGGGAGGGGTTTTTTTTGCATATTTTTATGTTGATACGCTAACCCTATTACGTAGTAGAATATGAGTGGTCTCAATGCAGTGAACGAAAAAATCGGGAAATACCGCTGGACAATCTGTGGGCTGGTTTTCTTTGCAACAACGATCAATTACATGGACCGGCAGGTTCTGAGTCTTTTGAAAGATCAACTCGAGATGGAGTTCAACTGGACCGACACGGATTATGCGAATATCGTGGCTGTTTTTCAGTTTGTGTACGCTATCTCCATGTTGTTTGCCGGAAGGTTTGTCGACTGGATGGGAACCAAATCCGGGTATGCCTGGTCTTTGATTGTGTGGTCGGTGGGCGCTATGCTTCATGCGCTTGCCAAAGGTACGGGCGGATTCATGATTGCCCGTGGTGTTTTGGGCTTCGGTGAGGCCGGCAACTTTCCTGCTGCCATTAAAACGATGGCCGAGTGGTTCCCCAAGAAGGAGCGTGCGCTGGCAACCGGTATTTTTAACTCGGGTACCAATGTGGGGGCCATTCTTGCTCCTATTACCGTACCCTGGATAGCCATGCACTTGGGATGGCAGGCCGCTTTCCTAATTATTGGAGGTGTCGGATTTTTCTGGCTCATCTTCTGGTACTGGCTCTACGAGTTGCCCGAAAAGCAGAAGCGATTGGGTAAGGCCGAGTACGACTATATTCATAGTGATGATGCAGCAGAAGCAGCCGCCGAAGCTGAAGCCAAGGCCAGAAAGGCGGTTCGTACCGCTACTGCTGCTGCGGCATCAGGTACGGATCCGATTAACGACACTCCGGAAAGGGTTTCTCTGCCTTGGTTCAAAGAGTGGGCAAAGTTGCTGACTTATCGTCAAACCTGGTCATTTGCTACCGGTAAGTTTCTAACCGATGGTATCTGGTGGTTCTTCCTCTTCTGGTTGCCAGCCTATCTGAAGGCGCAGTACGGCATGACCCAAATGGATGTTGCGCTCCCCATAGCGGTTCTCTACACCATGACCTGCGTGGGCAGTGTTGGTGGGGGGTGGTTCCCCGTCTACTTTATAAACAAAGGTTACGAGCCCTATACAGCCCGTATGCGAGCAATGATTGTGATTGCCGTTTTCCCTCTGGTGGTTCTTTTGGCCCAGCCTTTGGGTCACATCAGTTACTGGGTTCCCGTACTGCTTATCGGGATTGGTGCTTCGGCACATCAGGCGTGGTCGGCCAATATTTTTACTACGGTATCCGATATGTTTCCGAAAAAGGCAGTGGCTTCGGTTGTGGGTATCGGGGGCATGTTTGGTGGCCTTGGAGGTATTGTGGTGAACAAAGCGGGAGGTTGGCTCTTTGATGCCTACCGGCAGGCGGGGATTGCCCAAGCCTGGACTGAGGCGAAAGCAGCACATTTGGGCAGCTTTGTAGATTCTATTCGCTCCATGACACTGGTAAACAAATACGACAGCGTGGTCGATCTGAACAAAGTTGAACTCGGAAGCCTTCCCAAAGAGATTGTGGAGTCTCTTCAGTTGGTTGACGCCGCCTCTTTTGCAAAAATGAAGGAGCTTCAGGCCGGTTTGGTGCACACGCAAATGACCGAAGCCTATACCATAATGTTTGCGGTTTGTGCGTTGGCCTATGTTACGGCGTGGGTCATCATGAAGGCACTTGTGCCAAGATTTAAAAAGATAGAAGGGTTATAATTGCTGTTTTCTTTTGTGCATCAGGAAGGGGCTACCGGTTACGGTAGCCCCTTTTTCGTGTGGCTGTATGAGTCCTTGGGGAGGTGGGTTAGGTTTATGTTAACACCAGATAGATTGGGTGCCCCAATCTTAACAATATCCTAATTGCTGCTTAACAGGCTTGTAATATAGATCGAGGATCTTTGCCACGGAAACAAAATAGAGAATCACATCAAACATGAACCTCTCATACAAATGAATACTATCAGCAAATTGTTACGGCTATCTTTTACTTCGCTCTTTATATTCTTTTTCTTGGCCGGTTTTTCGCAAACAGGCGAAATTAAAGGAATCATTTCGGATGCCAAAACCAAAGAGACGTTGGTTGCGGCCTCAGTGATGATAGCAGGAACCCCCATCGGTGCTGTTGCCGATCTGGATGGCAATTTTATTATAAAGAATGTGGCGGTGGGGAGTTATTCCCTGCGTGCCTCTTACGTGGGTTATCTTCCTTTAGTGGTTCAAAACGTGCGCGTGGAGAGTGGAAAAGAGACGATTCTGAATATCTCGCTCGAGCCTGATGATGTGAGTTTACAGGAGGTTGTGGTTTTGGCAACCGCCCGTAAGGAATCCGAACGAATCTTGTTGATGGATCAGAGAAATGCCTCGGTCATCAGAGAGAGTGTGGGAGCCCGGCAACTATCGATTCAGGGTGTGTCTGATATTGCAACGGCCACAACCAAGATAACGGGTGTGGCAAAAAGTGAGGGATCGGGCGAGGTGTTTGTTCGCGGATTGGGCGACCGTTACTTATCTACCACTATGAATGATTTGCCTATTCCTTCGGATGATATTGACAAAAAGAATATCGATCTGGGGCTTTTCGGCACGCAGGTAATCCAAAATGTGGGTATCAGCAAATCGTACAATTCGGAAGGATATATCGACCAATCGGGGGGCAATATCAATATTATTTCGAAAGAATTTGTAGATCAATTCTCGATTGAGCTGCAGAGCGGCATAAATACCAGTCTCTTATCGGAGGGTGTTTTCGGCCATTTCAAGGGCTCTCCCAATATGAAGAACTCCTTTTTGAGCTTTTATGATCGCAAGAATCAGCTGGTAGATGCCATAACAAAGCAATCTTGGGATCCGGGCAGGAGGAAATTGCCCATGGATTTCGGAGTCGCAACCATAGGGGGTCGTGAGTGGGAGCTATCGGAAGGAGCGGTCTCTCTCTTTTACACCCTATCATACAAAACCGATTTCTCGCACTCTACCGGAATGTACCGGAGGTTTAATTCGAACACTGTCTACTCCCACTTTTCTGATACCGAGTCGTGGAGCAGTAACGAAAATCTTACGGGGTTGATGAATCTCGCCTATCGATTAAATGCCAACCATAAAATTAATTATTAGTTATTAATAAATTGACGGATGATGTTTATGAGCAGGGCCGGAACCGAAAGGGATATAAGTTCGATATGGATGAAATTTCCGACTCCTTTTTTTCGCGCGATATGAACACCCGAACCACCCGACTTATCGTTAACCAATTGCTGGGCGATCACTATCTATCGGATGGCTATCGGGTGGAATGGGGGCTTGGCTATAATAGAGTGGCCTCCGACGAGCCAAACAGGATCAGGAGCTACACAGGTTTCGATAATAATAGTCTCTACTTCTCTTACAGGATTTCCGATTTCGATAACCGAATATCGAGCCAGGAGATTGATGATACAGAGGTGAATGGATTTTTGAGGAATCGCATCGATTTTTCGGTTGGCGAGGGTTCTTACCATTTGAATTTCGGTTTAAACTATCGAAATAAGAAGAGAGATTTCAGCAATCAGTTTGTTGGCGTGCAGCTAATGGGGTTTAGGAAAGAGGATGATAACGTTGATGATCTTACATCGATCTTTGCGTCGCCCTCTTTCGATCGCCAAAAGATTAAAACGATTCCCGCCGATGTGTATGATGGAACATTAAATGCCATCGCCGGATTTGCCACGTTCGACTTCGATTATGGCACACTCAACGGGAACATTGGGTTAAGGTACGAGTACGACCAGATAGATGTGGCATGGGATATCAATAACGACGACCCTTTGCGCGAGCCTGAGATCAGCAAATCGCATCGTCGGCTCTATCCGAGTGTGAACTTTAGATATAGTGTGAACGATAAACATATGCTCCGGTTATCGGGGAGTCAAACCATTACCTTACCTGAGTTCAAGGAAATAGCTCCGTTTGCCTATACCTCGCCAAACAGCACCCTTATACAGGGTAGCCCCGAACTTAAAATATCCGAGAATTTCAATGCCGACCTGAAGTGGGAGTATTTTAAGGCACCCGATGAATTAATCTCTTTAGCAGCGTTTTATAAGCTGATTAAGGATCCGATTAACATTACCTCTTTAACAGGGGGAGCAGGCTATTTGGTTTACGCGAACACGGGCGAAGAGGCAAATGTATTTGGCTTAGAAACTGAGGCGCGACTGAATCTCTATAAAACGGACGTAAATGTGGTTCGCATGATTGTGAACGGAACCAAAATGTGGGTCAAACAAGATTTACTCGAAGCCTATAGATATAACAATAAAACAACCTCGGGGCTGCAGGGCGCCTCGGAGGTTATGAGCAATCTGACAGTGAGTTACGAAAACAAAAAGTATAACTTTCTGGCAAGCGTGTCGGGGGCTTACGCTTCGGATAGAATTTTTGCCTTGGGTAGCCCGAAGGATGCCGCTAATAGAGATTACCTGTATAACGATGAGATTATTGAGAAAGGGTTCGTCACATTGGATGCCGTTCTGAATAAGGATTTTAATGAGCATTTCTCTTTGAAGCTGGTTGCACGTAACCTGTTAAACCCCGAAATTAAAATGACCCAGAATCTGAGAGATCTGAATAGTCGAGAAGAGACAAACTATGTGGTGGAGTCTTATAAAAAAGGGATGAAACTGCAATTATCACTGACATATACATTTTAAGAAAATTACCTAATTGAAAACTATTTTAAACATTGAAACAATGAGAAAATTCGATCTATTATTTGGAATTATGGTGATGATAGCATCACTGGCCTTTTTTCCCGGTTGTGAAAGCGATGACGCCTCTCCCGAGCAGGAGCAGGTTATGAAACTGATTGAAAGGGGTGAATTGAAGGGCGTGCTGACAGAGAGCTACACTCTGGACGCGGCTGTTAGTTATGTGTTAACGGGTCAATTCGTGGTTGATGGAGGCGCTACCTTAACGATTCCTGCCGGAACCCAAATTATTGCTACGGCATCGCAGGGACAGGAAACGGAGACCTATATCGCGGTTATGATGGGGAGCAAAATCAGAATTAATGGTACTGCCAATGCCCCCGTTGTGATGACCTCGCCGAATGCACAGCCTCAGGATTGGGGTGGATTAACCATCTGTGGAAAATCCACGACCTCGGCCGGTGTAAATGCAACTGCCGAAGTTGGGAACTTCAAATATGGCGGAACCGATAATGCCGACAATTCCGGAAACATCAATTATTTGGTGATTAAAGGTTCGGGGGCAAAAATCAATACCGAATCGGAATACAATGGATTAACCCTCTATGCCGTGGGTACAGCAACCTCTATCAGCAATGTGGCCATTATCAATGGAGCCGACGATGGCATAGAGTTCTTTGGCGGTACGGTTTCGGTGCAAAATCTCTACCTTGAGAATAACGAAGATGACGCTATCGACTGGACTGAAGGATGGAATGGTACCGTTACCAATGCCTATATCAAACATACGATAGAAGGCTTTTCGACTGCGTTAGAAGCCGACGGGGTAAACAACAATCCAAGAATTGTCAACCTTACCGCGGTTTCTACTACAGGCGGGATAGCTTTGCAGTTCAAAAAAGAGTCGGGCGCTACTATCACTGGTCTGTCACTGTTAGGTTACGATACGATTTTGGATATGGCCAATGACGGTCCTTTAGCCAATGTTATTATCGAAGGAGAGAGTGCCAGTATGGATAACGCGTATGATGCAGCACCTACTGTTGATCCCTCTTCGTGGACATGGGCCGAGGCCAGTGTAGTGGAGGTTGTGGAGTTAAATGGAACGCAGAATGGCAATGTCACGTTAAATCCGGCTAAGGCTTACCGATTGACGGGATCTTATATTGTTGAAACCGGAAAATTAACCATTCCTGCCGGAACCCGCATTTTAGCTGTTGCTTCGCAGGGACAGGAGACCGAAACCTATATCGCAGTCATGATGGGAGCTAAGATTGATATTCTGGGAACTTCAGCCCAGCCTGTAATCATGACCTCTCCGAATGGCCGGCCTCAGGATTGGGGTGGATTAACCATCTGTGGAAAATCTGTCACCACAGCCGGTGTTAACGCGACTGCCGAGGTGGGTAACTTCAAATACGGCGGAACCGACGTAGCCGATAACTCCGGAAGCATCAACTATTTGGTGATTAAAGGTTCAGGCGCTAAAATCAATACCGAATCGGAATACAATGGTTTGACCCTTTATGCAGTGGGTTCCGGAACAATCATTAGGAACATAGCGGTAATCAATGGCGCCGACGACGGAGTAGAGTTCTTTGGCGGTACCGTTTCGGCCGAAAACTTGTACCTTGAGAATAACGAAGATGACGCTATCGACTGGACAGAAGGCTGGAATGGTACCGTTACCAATGCCTATGTAAAACATACGATAGACGGCTTTTCGACTGTTGTAGAAGCCGACGGGGTAAACAACAATCCGGCAATTATCAATCTCACTGCAGTTAACACACACGCATCGGCTCCCGTTGGTATCGCATTACAGTTTAAGAAACAGTCGGGGGCAACCATGACCAATGTTTACCTGGAGGGTTACTCCACATTGGTCGATATGCCGAACGGCGGTCCTCTGGCTAATGTGCTTATTGATGGTGCAGTTGCTACCCTTACAGGTCCTTATCTACAGGGTAAGCTAAATATTTCCAGCTGGACCTGGTTCCAATAATCTCTCTCTTTCATGTTTCCATTCCTATCAGGGTATCCCGTAGTTGCATTCAACACGGGATATCCTGATTCTTTAGCAGCATGGAGCTCCATGCTACCACATTAATTCAAATTCTATCAGCATGAACAATCTTCTAATCACATCCTTGTTGTTATGGGCCTTTTTTCTCCTTCCGGCACAGGAGGAGAAACCGCAGAGTCAGGTTGTCTATTATAGTAACGGCTTTTATTATGTCGACAAAGCCCAAACCAAATTCTATACGGGCGACTACCGTGAATATTACCCAAACGGTACGGTGAAACTCGAAATGCAAATTCGCGACGGTATGCCCGAAGGGACTTATATTATCTATTTCGAAAACCGCAAGCCCCGGGAGATTCGTTCGTACAAAGATGGAAAATACCATGGCTTGTGGCGAAACTATGATATCTCCGGACAATTAATCTCTGAGGCCGAATACAAAAACGGCAACAAACATGGAACGTGGCGTGTTTGGGATGAGTTGGGCACTCAACGCTATGAGATGAACTATCATGAAGGAAAAAAGAGCGGAATCTGGCGTATGTGGAATGAAAAGGGTGAACTGGTGGAAGAGAAGCGCTTTTAAGCCTTCTTTTCTTCACCATAACTTAACAATAGCTTCACCGAACCGTAACAGGCTGCGGTTATTATATGCCTACATTTGTGCGAGTTAAACCGATAAAAAAAGATAATTATGAACCGAGCATGTGCTTCTCAAAACGCAAACTTGCATGAACAAAATCAACATGCGAGCTCCATCCGACCTTTAAAAATGAATTTTGTTCGGATGAAATCTGTTTTACTTCTCGCAGCTTCTTTATTGATATCCGCAAGTACCTATGCAAATTCGGATTCCAATGAAACGAAAAAGGCAAATAATTCCCCATCGGTTACCCGTATTGAAACCGGTAATGCGTTACAAATAAAAGGATTAGTTGTTGATCAAAAGAACAAAGAGACCCTCGCAGGTGCAAAGGTTGTGGTTGACGGAAAAAAATATTATTCGGATCTCGACGGCAATTTTACCATCGCGGGTGTTAAGCCGGGCAAATATGATCTGACAGTCGAAATGATTTCGTACGAGCCCGTTACTCTGGAGTTAGATCTTACTGTGAACAGGAGTGTGAGTGTGTCTCTGATGCAGAAATAAATAGTGCGCTGGCGCGCAAGTGTAACAGTGCTCTAATGCTCTAATGCGCTGATGCTTTAATGTATTGCTCGGAAAAATGTCGTGGGAAATCCACAAAAAAAGCACCTGTCGGTTTGATCCTTCAGGTGCCTCTTTTTGTGGGAGCAACAGGATTCGAACCTGTGACCCTCTGCTTGTAAGGCAGATGCTCTGAACCAGCTGAGCTATGCTCCCTTGTTGCCTTCAAAAGCGTTGCAAAAGTAGAAAGTTTTTTTGTTGCTCCAAATGAAAAGCAAAAAAATCTCAAAAATCAGTCAATAAAAATAACGACCCGCCTCCGGGAGGGGGCAGGTCGCTATTTTAATCCGTCATCCGAACCAATCGGTGGGATGATTCCGTTGAAAGGTAAGACTGTCGTTACGCCCGGACGCCTTTGTGCCCGACCATTCGGGGAAATGATTACAACAGTCACACCCGGCACTGGAGGGATAATCTTCTCCCAACGGCTGGAGATATCCCTCGGGCGAGAGGTTGCCGATAACTCTTCCACCTCTGCCCGATTCCGACCGGCTAAGCCGGCCCGCCCCCTGGCCTCCAATTCGGCCAGATGCAGCGAAATGAAATGCATTCATGACCATTTGGGTTTAGCGTGTTTCGAAATATACACCCAAAAAATGCAAATGAGTTGTTTTTTTTCGTTTTTTTTGTGGTTTGGTAAAAGAGCCTCACTCTACTTTCTTTTACTTTTTTTTAGGTTCGAATAAACCTTTGCCTCTTTTGCCCGTCATAAACCCATATTTGAAGATATTCGGGCTTTTGCCCCTATTCTTCGTCAGCCTTAATACCTGAATCAAAGTGAGTGTTGTTATTGAGCATCTGAATCAAGTCTATCCAGGAGGAAAGCATGCCCTCAGGGATGTGAGTTTTGAAATTCCCTCGGGCATGTTTGGTTTGCTTGGGCCTAACGGTGCCGGGAAATCTACCCTGATGAAAATTCTGGTGGCACAGCTTAAGCCTACAAGCGGGAAGGTTACCATTTGTGGGTACGACTTAAAAACCCAAATGAAAGAGATTCGTAGCATTTTGGGTTACCTTCCCCAGGATTTTCGCTTTTTTTCGAAACTCCGCACCTACGAGTTTCTCGATTATGCCGCGTGTGTATCCGGAATCAAAGACCGCAGGCAGCGTAAAGAGGCAGTCGATGCCATGTTGGAGCAGGTGGGCCTGTTTGAAGTGCGCGAGCGATTTGCCGAGAGGCTTTCGGGGGGTATGAAGCGTCGACTGGGTATTGCGCAGGCGCTTATCCATAAGCCCAAGCTCATTATTGTTGACGAACCCACCACCGGTCTTGATCCTGAGGAGCGAATCCGGTTCAGAAACCTGCTTTCTACCATCAGCGGCCAGGATGTTACCATTATCCTTTCGACCCATATCGTAGGCGATATATCAAGTACTTGCAGCCGTATGGCGTTGTTGCATATGGGAAGGCTCGCCTTTTTGGGGTCGCCTGAGGCTATGCTCCGGGAGGTTGAGGGTAAAGTTTGGCTCATCAAGGCCACCCAAGAGGAATTTACCATTATTAACGAGACCTTTCCGGTGATTACCACCGTTCCTGTGGCATCGGGCTGGGAGATGCAGATTGTGGCCGACAACCCCGGATCATTTCGCGCCGAGCCCTATCCCCCCAATCTGGAGCATGCCTACGTCTATTTTATGGAACATAAGTTAAATCACTGGTCGAACGCTTGATTCTTATTCAAAAAGGACAAACACTATGTTATCTCCCCATTCAATCCTTTCTGTAGCAAAATATGAAAGTCGTATTTTGGCCAGGAGTTGGTTCTTCAGGATCTTCGCTATTTTGTCGGTTCTCTTCCTCTTTGGTATCAACATGAATACCATCTCGGAGGTGGGCGGCAATGAGTGGAGTTTTCGTGCCATTCCTTCATCTATTCCTTACCTGAACCTCCTTTTCCTTAACATAACCCAGTCGATTATTGCCATCTTTCTTTCGTCGGAGTTTTTGCGGCGCGACAAAAAGCTGGATACCTCGGTGGTGTTTTATGTAAGGCCTCCCAGCAATGCGGAGTATATCCTCGGAAAAACCTGGGGTAATCTCACTGTATTTCTTGGTCTGATTTTTATCTCTCTTGTGCTTACGCTGATATTTAATCTGGTGGCGCAAGATTCGTATGTTGAGCCGATTGCCTATTTGCAATATTTCCTGTTGCTCAGCCTTCCGACCCTGCTTTTTATCATGGGGCTCGCCTTCGTTTTAATGCTATTGCTTAATAATCAAGCGCTTACATTTGTTCTCATGCTGGGGTATACCGGCATGATGCTCTTTTATGTGAAGAGCAAATTTTATGGCATTTTCGACTTTGCTGCCTTTCAATTTCCGATGTTCAAGTCGGATATTACCGGATTCGGGCATGTGAGGGAGTTGCTCCTCCATCGGGGGCTCTATCTCTTTCTCGGACTGGGAGGCATCGCCTATACCATCGGGCTCTTTAAACGTCTGCCAAACAATCCGGCAGAGCGACCCATATGGATGTTTATCGGTACCCTGCTCGCCTTTGCGGGATTGGGCTGCGGTGTGCTCTTTGTGGCCGATGCCAAGGGGAAAGAGTCGTTTCGAGCCGAAATGGTAAGCATTAACAATAAATATGTGGACGCCCCGCTCTTCCAGGTTACCGACCTGCTACTTAAAGTGGAGCAGTTGCCAAACCAAGTGAGTGCAACTGCCCGTTTGACCGGAGTTGCCGCTGGAGCCACCGATTTTCTGGTTTTCACGCTGAATCCGGGGCTCACCGTTACCTCTGTGAAGTCGGGCAGTACCGACGTGCAGTTCAAGCGCGAATCGCAAATTCTTGAGGTGAAGCCGGGACGCACCGTGCAGGCCGGCGATACCCTTTCGTTCGACATTGCTTACGAGGGGACTATCGATGAGAGTCTGGCATACCTTGATCAGCCCACTACGGTGCTGCGCGACCGGCGCGCAGTTAACATGATGATGATTAACCACGATAAGCGCTATGCTTTTCAGGAGCCCGACTATGTTTTGTTTACCCCTGAGCTCTACTGGTATCCCCGCTCGGGTACCTCCTACAGCGATCAAAACTCCGACTGGAACCATGTCTATTTCAGCCGCTTCCAACTGGAGGTAAAGCCGCGCCCGGGGCTGATGCCCGTTTCGCAGGGGGCCTCCGAGGAGATTGCCGATGGTTGGGTTCGTTTCACCCCTTCGCATCCGATGCCAGGCCTCACTCTTGCCGTGGGAAATTACGAAAAGCGTTCGCTTACGGTCGATTCTCTGGAGTTCTCTATTTTCTCCATAAAGGGGCATGATACCTATAGCGGGGCACTCGATCAGCTGAAAGACACCCTTTCGGTGATTATCGGCGAACGGATGGCCGACCTTTCGAGAAACATCAAACTGGATTACTGCTATCCTCGCTTTTCGATTGTGGAGGTGCCTGCTCATTATACCTTTTACGCCCGCACATGGACCATGGCGCAGGAGTGCATGCAGCCCGAGATGGTCCTCTTCCCTGAGAAGGGGTTCTCTGTTCGCCAAAGCGACCTTAAAGGGGAATTGGCTCGCTCGATGAAGATGGCACAAAGGTTTGGCGAATCGCTTACAGAAAAGGATTACCAGTTGCGGATCTTCCGCAATGTCATTGAAATGTTTGCCAATTCAAACAGCCGGATGTTTTTCGGAGGGGGTAATACCCGCACCATGGGAGCTTCAATACAGCAGAATCCCTACTACATCTATCCGCAGTTCTACTCCTTCAAGTACAATATAGCCTCGGCCGAATGGCCCATTGCCAACTATCTGCTCGAATCCTACCTGCAGCGGGGAACAGCCTTCAGCCCCATGGAATTCATGCGCAACGCGAACGGTATTACCGACGAAGAGAAGGTAAACGTGTTGTTGAAGAAACAATCTATGGCCGAACTGCTGAACGACACTTCGAAACGTTCGCTTGTGCCCGTTCTGGTGGGTATGAAGTCGGAGCAGCTCTTTGCGCACGGCGAACGGGCGGTAGGAGTCGACACGCTTAAGAAGGTGATTTATGCCATTCTCGACGAAAACCGTTTTCAAAACGTTCCCTTTGAATCGTTCCTGAATCGGTTGCGCGAGTATTGCGGTGCCGATTTACTGCCGGTGCTTAAGGATTGGTATACTTCAACAAAGGTACCCTACTACTTTATCGGAACGTCTGAGATTTATCGCATTAGCGGATTAGATGAGGATCTTTATGAACTTACCATCCGGTTGGAGAATGCCTCCGATGTTGATGGTATGGTTAAGGTAAATGTCTCCTTTGGCGGCGGTTTTTCCGGCGGAGGCGGCGGAGGCGGCCGAATGGCCATGTTCGGGTCCGAAACGGAGAGTCGTGTCATCTTTGCCGGTGCGCGTGAGTCGCTCGAGGTGGTGTACCACTTCTTGGCCGCACCCCGCAATATCACCCTCAACACCATGATCTCGCAGAATCTGCCCGTTAGTGTTTCCATGGCAATGGGCCGAGCCGAGCAGGTGTCGCGTTCTTTGAAGAACGAAGCCGAATATGTGGTAACACAAAGTTTGAATACCGCACTGCCTGGCGAAATTATTGTCGACAACGAGGATCCGGGATTCTCCGTATCGGCGCCCGAACTTTCTGGATTGTTGCAGCGTTGGCTGCTCAAGGAAGATCCGCTCGACGACGGAATCAAATTTAAAGGGTACACTCCTTGGAGACCCCCTTTCTACTGGACCCCCATTACCAACTCGGGCTGTTACGGTCTGTTTATCCGCTCCTCCTCTATAGTAAAATCGGGCAGCGGAAATCAAACGGCCACTTGGACTGCCTTCATACCCGAATCGGGAAGGTACGATCTTTTCTATCATGTGTACCGTGATGAGTCGTTACGCCAGAATCGGGGCAGAGGTGGTCAGGCTCAGGGTGGTCAGGGTCAGCAGCGTGGCGGCCAGCAGCGTGGCAGCGATTATCAAGATGGAGAGTATGCCTTTAAGGTGCTTTACGGAGAGCTCTCTGAAGATGCCTTCCTCGACATAGAAGAGGCCGAAGATGGTTGGAACCCCTTGGGAACTTACGATCTGCCTTCCGATTCGGTTCGTGTAATCCTCAGCAATAAAACGGAATTGCGTACAGTGAATGCCGACGCCATAAAATTTGTAAGAAAGCAACTCTAACCCTCACCTTTTATAATTAACCGTACGTATTGTGTAATAACGAGCAGATGTATAAGGTTAATTATTAGTAATATATAACTCCATACTACCATTAAAACACAAATTATTACAGTATGAAAACCAGGAACCGGATATTCCTTTTTGTCTTGATTTCGTTGGGGTTTGCAGCGATGTCGGCGAATGCACAAACCACGCTAACGATTGATGACGCGCTCGAAATTGCTGCGACCAACAGCCCTGTGCTTCGCAAATCGATGCTCAATCTTCAGCGCTCTTCGCAAAACGTGATTGCGCAGCGGGCTTCGTTGAAGTCGCAGTTCAACCTGAGTGTCAATCCGGCTACCTTCTCCAGGAGTCGTAAGTTCGACGACCGTGTTTCGCAGTGGTATACCAATGAATCGTACGGATCTAACGGAACCTTCTCCGTATCACAGCCTATCTTGCTTACCGACGGTACTATCTCCCTGTCGAACACCTTCAGCTGGCAAGATAGTAAGTCGACGGTAAACGGAATCGATAATACGAACCAGGTGTTTCAGAACAACCTCAATCTTCGCCTTAGCCAGCCCCTCTTTACTTACAACCGGCGAAAAATGGAGCTAAAGACCATTGAGCTTGAGTATGAAAATGCAGGCATTAGCTACGCCATGCAGCGATTGAGCCTCGAAAGAAGCCTTACCCAGCAGTTCTACTCGGTCTATATGGCTCAGATGCAACTCGATATTGCCAAGGATGAGTTGACCAACGCAAAGTTGAGTTATGACATTATCAAGAATAAAGTCGATGCCGACCTGTCGGCCCGGGAGGAGCTTTATCAGGCCGAGGTGAACTACGCCTCCGCTATTTCGTCGGTTCAAGACAGGGAGGTTTCCCTGGCCAACTCGAAAGACGATTTTAAGCAGAGTCTCGGAATGGATATCGACGCCGATTTTGTGGTGTTGGCAGAGGTTAAATACGACTCTGTTGCCGTTGACCTGAAGAAGGCCGTAGAGAATGCGCTGGCTTCACGAATGGAACTTCGCCAGCGTGAAATTACGCTCCAGAACGCTGAATTCTCGATGATTCGAACCAAAGCGCTTAATGAGTTCTCAGGAACCTTGAACGTTTCGATGGGTATCACCGGCGACAACGAGGATATCGACCAGATTTTCAAGAATCAGACCCAAAGCCCTTCCGTTTCGGTGGGTTTCAATATTCCTCTGTTCGATTTCGGCGAAAAGAAGGCCCGTATCAAAGCTCAGGAGGCCTCCATGGAGTCGAACGAAATTGATTTCGAAGAGGAGAAAAAGAGCATTGAGCTCGATTTGCGCAAAGTGTACAGGAATCTTCAAAACCAGTTGAATCAGATTAGTATTGCCGAACAGAGCGTACGGAATGCCCAGCTTACCTACGATTTGAATCAGGAGCGTTACAGAAGCGGCGATATTACCGGTATGAGCATGAATCAGTATCAGCAGCAGCTCTCCTCCAGAAAGGTAAGCTACTCACAGGCGCTGATCAATTACCGCATTGAGCTTCTCAACCTCAAGGTTCAGTCGCTCTACGATTTTGAAAAGAACGAGCCGGTGATCCCCTCCGAACTCTATCCTGCAAATGTTGAATAATTTTATAAAATCAGATAATAACCTCATCCTCTGTAAATACCTCTATCTATGAAATCTTGCCTTAAAACCCTGGCCTCCCTGTTGATTCTGGGAAGTATGACGGCCTGTCAGCAAACTACTCAAAATGCATCTACCGAGATTGCCGCCCCCGTGTCTGTTTTGGAAGTGGTTCCCGGTTCTATTCAGACCTATCTGAGTGCCAATGGTACGGCCATGTCGGCCTCCGAACTTGCTATCAGCTCTGAAATGACCGGAGATTACCAGTTGCAGGTGAATCCCGCCACAGGAACCCTTTACAAAATGGGCGACCGTGTGAAAAAAGGCTCTGTGATTGTGCGTTTTTCCGACCAGGAGTATCTGAACGGAATCTCCATTGAGACAAAAAAACTCAACTTAGAGATCGCTGCATCCGATGTGGAAAAGCAGAAGTCGTTATACGAAAAGGGGGGCGTCACGCAGACAGATGTGCGTAATTCGGAGGTGAAACTTGCAAGCTCCCAAATCGACTTCGAGAATGGTCAGTTGCGTCTCGACAAGATGGAGGTGAAGGCTCCCTTCGACGGAGTCATTACCGAACTGCCTCACTATACGCAGAATGCCCGGCTTTCTTCTGGGAGTCCTCTTTTTTCGGTCATGGATTACTCGAAGATGTATATGGAGATTAATCTGCCCGAGAGTGCTATTCTGTCGGTTACCAAAGGACAGAATGTGCTGATTACCCACTACACCCTTCCCGGCGATACGCTGATTGGTAAAATCTCCGAATTGTCGCCAGCCATCAGCAGCGAGACCCGCACGTTCAAGTCGAAGCTGGTTGTTGAGAACCCCAAACTGTTAATCCGTCCCGGCATGTTTGTGAAGGCCGATATTGTTGTGGCCAGCGCCGAAGGAACTATTATCATCGAAAAGTCGTTGGTTATCAGTAATCGCGGGCGCAAGTTCGTCTACGTTGTTGAGCAGAGTACTGCCAGAATGCGTCAGATTCAAACCGGACTCGAAGATCAGGAGAATATTGAGATCCTCAGCGGGTTGACCGTGGGCGACCAGTTGGTTATCAAAGGGTATGAGACGCTTCGCGACAATGCAAAAGTCAAAGTGCTGAAATAATCACATCTATGAAAAAACTACTCCAATTTGCAGTCGGGCAGCCTGTCACCATTCTTATGATGGTGATGGCGCTTCTCTTGCTGGGAAAGATTTCCTACGATCAGTTGGGCGTTGACCTTCTCCCGAATCTGAATAGTCCGAAGCTTTTCGTAGAGCTCACTTCAGGCGAAAAACCCCCTGAGGAGATCGAAAAGCAGTTTATCGAAAGTATGGAGTCTATGGCCATACGGCAGCGCGATGTAATTCGTGTTTCGTCGGTGGTGCGTGCCGGATCGGCCCAGATGATCGTAGAGTACTCCTGGAGAAAAGATATGGATGAGGCATTTCTCGATCTCCAGAAGGCATTGAGCAGCTACTCGCAGAACAGTGCCATAGAGGAGCTCCGTATCACGCAGCATGACCCCAATACCGAGCCGGTTCTCCTGCTCTCTTTTACGCACCGTACCATTACCGATATGTCGGAGTTGCGTAAGGTGGCCGAGAGCTACGTTCGCAATGAACTGATCCGCCAGGAAGGGGTTGCCGATGTACAGCTCTCGGGCGAAGAGATTACCGAGTTGGTGATTCAGACCGATCTGTACAAATTGAGTGCCTTTAACATTACTCTCGATGATATCGCATCCAGGATTTCGGCCAGTAACCAGAGTCTCTCCGGAGGCCGGGTTACTGAACTGGGTCTGCAGTATATTGTAAAAGGTGTTTCGACGCTTCATAATGAGGAGGATTTCCGAAATCTGATTGTGGGCTACCGAAACGTCGATGCAGCCACATCGTCTGCCGCAGGAGGTGCTGTTTCGTCCAAGGCTCCGGTCTTTCTGAAGGATTTGGCCACGGTAGAGTTCAAAAACCGCCGACCCGAGAATATTGTTCGGATGAATGGTCAACGCAGTATGGGGCTTGCGGTTTATAAGGAGACCCGCTTCAACACGGTTACTACCGTGGAGGAGGTGTTCAAGGCATTGGCAACTATTGAGAAGGCTCTGCCCGGCTACAAACTGGAGGTGGTGAGCAATCAGGGACAGTTTATTCAGACTGCCATCGAAGAGGTGAAGGGTACCGCCTTAATGGGTATTCTGCTGGCCATTGTTGTGCTCTTCCTTTTCTTGCGTAGAATCGGACTCACACTATTGGTGAGCGCTGCCTTCCCCATTTCTATTATAGCTACTTTTAACTTGATGTATTACAATGGACTAACCCTTAACATTATGACCCTTGGCGGACTCGCTTTGGGTGCCGGTATGTTGGTGGATAATGCCATTGTGGTGATTGAAAATATCTTCAGGAATCATGAAGAGGGGATGTCGGCTTCCGATGCTGCTGTGAAGGGAACCTCCGAAGTGGGAGGGGCTATCACCTCCTCTACGCTGACGACTGTTGTGGTGTTCCTCCCAATTGTCTTCCTGCATGGGGCTTCGGGTGAGCTATTCAAAGATCAGGCCCTCACTGTGACCTTTTCGCTGCTCTGTTCGTTGTTTGTGGCGATTATGGTCATTCCCATGTTATACAACCAAATTTATGGCCGAAAGAGCCTGAAAACTGTCAGAACCTCGCATTTTGCCGGTTATGGCAGGTTTCTTACCGGCTTGCTCCCCTACAAATGGCTGGTCATTTTGGTCTCTTTTCTTCTACTGGGTTTTACCGCAATTATGATTCCCCATATCGGAATCGACTTTATGCCTAAGCCCGAGAGCCGTTCTTTTGTTATGGAGGTAAAGATGCCCGAAGGAACCCGTTTAGAGAGGACCTCTGCCACCATGGCCAGTATTGAGGAGATGGTAAGAGAACTGGCAGGCGATACGCTCTGTAAGGTCTATTCTCATGCAGGTCCAGGTGCCGGGTTGCAGACCGATGTCTTTGAGGGTGAGCATACCGGGCAGATGCGGGTTCTTTTGGAGCCGCATCACCCCTCTACCGATCAGATGATGAACGATTTGGTGCTGAATACCGAGAATATTGAGGGTCTCGAACTGGCATTCAGTCAGGATGAGAGTTCGCTTAGCAGTCTGCTTGGCTCCGAAGGGGCTCCCGTTGTGGTGGAGATTAAAGGCGACGACCTTGATGATCTTGCCCTTCTTACCGAGCAGGTAAAGTTGCGCATGGAGAGCCTTACCGGCCTCTATAACGTGGTCTCCTCGTCGGAAGACGGAGCCCCCGAGGTAGAGATTTTGCTCGACAGGGTGCGTACCGGAATGTACAGCCTCAATGCCAGTAATATTGTAACCCAAATACGGCAGCAACTCGAAGGCAATGAGGCCGGTGAGGTCGAAAATGCTGGCGAAATGCGGCCTATCATATTGAAGGTTCCCGAAATCAGCCTTAGTGAGC
Source organism: uncultured Bacteroidales bacterium (assembly GCA_964349835.1). GTDB lineage: Bacteria > Bacteroidota > Bacteroidia > Bacteroidales > UBA4181 > JAQVSH01. The sequence continues at coordinate 40,934 of CAYGID010000008.1, forward strand.
TCTCCATGCTGCCTGTTACAAGCGGACAGTTGGAGTTCCGCCTCCACGAACTAGCCGAACTGAGAACCTCGACCGCTCCCCGCGAAATTTTCCGCAGGAACCAATCGCGTATCGGCAAGGTGACCGCAAACATTGAGAGCGATAAGACGCTCGACAATGTGGCCAGAGAGATCCGTGCGGCTGTGGCCGATATTCAACTCCCCCCAAATTATACCGTAACGGTTACCGGTGAGGAGGAAAAACGGCAGGAGGCTATGTCGAGCCTGGGTTGGGCTCTGATTCTTTCGGTTGTTTTGGTCTATATGGTTATGGCTGCTCAGTTTGAGTCGCTTTCGCATCCCTTCACGGTGCTCTTCACCCTGCCACTGGCAGTGGTAGGTGCTCTGCTGGGCTTCCTGGTTACCGGTATTTCCATCAATATTATGGGGGTAATCGGGATTGTGATGCTGGTGGGTATTGCGGTAAACAGCTCTATTATTCTGGTCGACCGCATCAACCAGCTCAAACAGACAGGACTTAACCGTCACGAAGCCATCGCGTTGGCCGGTCGGCAAAGGATTCGTCCCATCCTGATGACCGTCTCAACCACCATTTTGGCTTTGCTGCCCCTTGCCTTCGGCTTTGGAACGAGTTCGGCCTTGCGTGCCCCGATGGCCATTGCAGTGGTAGGAGGTATGATTACCGCAACCATTCTGACCCTTGTTTTGATTCCCTGTGTTTACGACGTGGTAGATTCTGCTACTGAGCGTTGGTTTGGTTCTTCGAAGAGCCAGGCGTCTGACGCTCCTCAATCAACAAAAATCAACTCCTGAGTATGAACTTCATCTTAGACAGGAAGGTTACCATCAGCATGGTTTTTCTGGCGATTACCCTTTTGGGGGTAATCTCCTATAACCAGCTCAAGATGGAACTTACGCCGAATGCCGAGTTGCCTGAATTGTATGTCCAGGTCTCTGCGCGTACCGATCTCGACCCCAAATACATGGAATCGCAGGCCGTTATCCCCATTGAGGGGGCTATCGGAACCGTCGAAGGGGTGGAGTCTATTACTTCGTCGGTTAACGCCAGGCAGGCCACCATTACCGTTGGATTCAAGCAGAATGTGCCCTTAAAGTACATTGCGCTCCGGCTTGAGGAGAAGATCAATCAGGTTGTGGGAACTTTGGACGATGCCTTCACTGTTTCGGTTACCCGTGCCAACACCGCTTCATTGTCGAATACACTCCTCGATGTGCAGGTGCGTGGTGACGGGGGGGTAAATCGGATTCGCAATCTGGTTGATCAGGAAATTGTTCCGCAACTTGAGAATGTAGATGGAATTGCTTCTGTCTCCGTTTTTGGCGGACAGCAGAAAACCGTAGAGATCCGCCTCGATAAAGAGGCCTGTAAGGCTCTCGATCTGACCTCTGCGCGAATCAGCTCCCTGCTCTCTTCGAACAAGTTGAACCGCACCTACGTAGGGAATGTCAACGACGGAAGCCAGCGCTTTTTTGTGCATGCAGAGTCGGATTATGGCCAGGTCACAGATATCGAAAGTATTGTTGTAGCCCCTGGACCTATTTTGCTGAAGGATATTGCCACCGTCTATTTCGATGTGAAAGATGAGACCACCATCAGCCGTGTAAACGGTAAGGAGTCGGTTTCAGTCACATTGGTGAGTGATGCCCAGGCCAACCAGATTGATTTGGCCAAAAAGACAATTGCTGAGGTGGAGGCCCTGAACGAAAAGATGCTGCCCTTTGGACTCGAGCTGGTGGTGATGCAGAACTATGCCGCGCCCATGGAGACCAACCTCAAGGAGATTGGCAACCTGGCCCTTACCGGCGGTCTGCTGGCCATCTTTATTCTCTTTATCTTCCTGCAGAATATTCGGCTGGTTTTCTTCATTTCGCTTGCCATTCCCATCTCCATATTTGCCGCTTTCAACTTCTTCTACGCTTACAATATTACCCTCAATAGCTTTACCCTTATCGGTATGGCACTTGCTGTGGGAATGCTTCTCGACAATAGCGTTGTGGTGCTGGAGAATATATATCGGCTTTCGTCGAGAGGGCTTCCTCCCCGACAGGCTGTTTTGCAGGGTGCTTCGGAGGTGTGGCGATCCATTGTGGCTTCAACGCTCTGTGTGGTAACGGTTTTTTTACCCTTTATTTTTGCCGACAATTACATCATCCGATTGTTGGGCTCCAATATCGGGGTTTCCATTATCGCGACCCTCTTTGTGTCGCTGATGGTAGCTCTGCTTCTGATTCCGATGGCGGCCTATTTTGTGCTTACGCGCAAAAATTCCAAGTCGCTCTTTTATCAGAAGGTTGAGATCCGTCAACGTCCGGTGCAGATTTATATGGCTCTTCTTAAAATGAGTTTCCGTCGTCCCGGTGTCTTAATCATCGGGGGGATGGCTCTCTTCTTTGTTACCCTCTTTGCCGCTCTGGCGGTGCAAACCCAAACTTTGCGGCAGGTCGACACCGACCGGTTTAATATCTACATAACCATGCCTCAGGGTAGCACCCTGGAGTCGACCGATGAGGTGGTGACTTCGGTGGAAGAGATGCTCAACGAGGTAGCAGAGAAGCAGGATGTAATTTCCAAAATTCAGGAGCAGGAGGGTATGGTTACCTTAACTCTGAAGGAAAATTTCAAGAAGATTAACAAGCGCACTATGGCCGAGGTCCGCTCGGATGTAGAAAACCGCCTTAAGGAGATTTCGACTGCGCAGGTTACCTTGTCGCAGGCTACTTCGGGGGGATCCTTCGGAGGAGGTGCTACTGCCGGGATGGAGAATCTGATGCGCATGATGGGTATTGGCGAAAATCGCGAGCGTGTGCTGATCAAGGGACGCGACTACGAACTCATGCAGTTGGTAGCCGAAGATCTCCGCTACTATATTAGCGAATTGGAGTGTATTTCGAATGCTTCGGTCTCTTCGACGGGCAATCGGCCCGAGATTCGTCTCAGTTTCGACCCAATCCTTATGTTAGAGTATGGCCTCTCAGTTAACAGTGTCTCTTCGGAACTCAATTCGCTGAGTCGTCAGGTTACCTCGGGAACTCAGATGACCTTCGGAACAGAAGAGTATGATATTCTAATTCGTGAGGGAGAACCCGACGAGAATGAGGCCGATCAACCGCAGGCTCCTTCGGTAGCCGACCTTCGGACGCTTCAGGTGCCCGGTTCGCAGGGAGGTCTCTATCAGGTACAAGACATTGCCGGAGTTGCCTATTCTAGCGGTATGTCGAATATTCGTCGTGTCGATCAGGAAAAGCAGATACAAGTCTATTACAACTTCTCGTCCGAAGCCAACGAATCGAAAGAACTTCTCGAAAGCTACCGTCTGGAGATTGATAATTTGATAGCAGGTTATAACATGCCTTCGGGTGTGGCTCTGCAGGTTTTCCATCAGGAAGATGAACTGGAAGATTTTTACTTCCTCATTCTGGCGGCTTTCCTCTTAATTTTTATGATTCTGGCCTCTGTGTTTGAATCGCTCCTCACCCCGCTGGTGCTGATGTTTGCCATTCCCCTTGCCGGGATTGGGTCGTTGGCCGCCCTGGTCTTTTCGAATAACTCTCTGTTAAACGCCAATACCATGATAGGATTCCTGATTCTGTTGGGCGTTGTGGTGAATAACGGGATTATATTAATCGATTACTCCACTATTCTTCGTTCCAGAGGATATCGACGCAATCGGTCGCTTATGATGGCAGGTCTTTCGCGTCTCCGTCCTATCTTGATTACCTCCATCACCACTATCGTAGCCATGTTCCCTATGGCCATGGGTACCTCCGAGTATGCCGGAGCCATCGGGGCGCCTTTTGCCATTACTGTAATCGGAGGTTTGTCTTGTTCGACCCTTCTGACGCTGGTGTTCATTCCCACGGTCTATATGGCGCTCGAAAATGCCATTGAGTGGTACCGTACCCTGAGCTGGCGTTTCTACCTGGGGCATGCCATCGTATTCGTTGCAGGTGTAATCTATATCTACATCAAGGTCGACGGGGTTTGGATGGTTCTCGACCTTATCCTTCTCACAGCGCTGATCCCAGGTGTAACCTACTTCTTCCATACCAGTCTGCGCAGGGCCGATGCCCGCCTGATTGATCCTTCGGAACCGCTGAAGATTTCGGTTCGCAATTTGGTGAAGGTATATGAAAGATCGGGTCGTTTCTCGCGCGAATGGAGCAGTGGCGTTTTACTGCGTCGCCGTTTGGGCTTGGGTAAAACCTACAAAACCATCTCTGATTTTAAGGAGCTGATCTGGCAAATACCCCTGTACGCTTTCCTTATCTACTTTGTATTCTTCTATCTGGAAAACAAACTGTGGATGTTTTCGCTCAGCCACATTCTCTACTTCTCGACGTTGGGTTTCTGGCACATCTTTAAGTCATGGAGAACCCATATTTCGGGTCATAAACGCTGGATGGAGCGAGTCGAAAAAATCCTTTGGTGGTCTCTTCCTTTTGTACTGCTTTACGCCTTCTATGTCCGTTGGGAAAGTTTCGGGTTGGTTGCCTTTGTAGGTATCTTCTGGCTCTTTATCATGATGGTTTACAGGGTATCGGCCTATCTTTACGAAAAAGGAATCAATATTGAGCGCATAATTGGCCGTAACAGTGCCATCAAGCGGGGATTCTACCGTATGGTTAAGAGTATACCCATCTTTGGAAAGCGGAAGGTTCCCTTCAAGGCTTTAAAAGGAGTCTCTTTTGAGATCCAAACCGGTATGTTCGGTTTGCTCGGACCCAATGGCGCCGGAAAATCGACCTTTATGCGGATTCTTTGCGGTATTCTTACCCAGAGTTACGGGAAGATCTTTATTAACGGCATTGATACCCAGCAATACCGCGAAGAGTTGCAGAGTCTGATTGGTTTCCTCCCTCAGGAGTTTGGCACATACGAGAATATGACCTCATGGGAATTCCTCGATTACCAGGCTATGCTTAAGGGTTTAGCCGATCCTGCAATTCGTCACCAGCGTTTGGAGTATGTGCTGAAGGCCGTTCATATGTTCGACCACAAGGATGAAAATATCGGTTCTTTCTCGGGAGGTATGAAGCAACGAATCGGGATTGCCCTGATTCTGCTCCATCTGCCTCGTATCCTTATTGTGGATGAGCCAACCGCAGGTTTGGATCCCCGCGAAAGAATCCGTTTCAGGAATCTTCTGGTGGAATTGAGCCGGGAACGGATTGTAGTCTTCTCCACTCACATTATCGAAGATATTGCCAGTTCGTGTAACCAGGTGGTAGTCATTAACAAAGGCGATTTGAGATATTACGGTTCGCCCAGCGAGATGATTCAGTTTGCCGAAGGACTTGTATGGCAGTTTACCCTCCCGATGAAAGATTTCGACCAGCTTGAACCGCAACGGGTGGTACACCATATGCAAGAGGGGAGCATGATTAAGGTGCGGTATCTCTCGGAAGAGAAGCCGGCTGAGGATGCGGTTTCGGTTGAGCCATTGCTTGAGGATGCCTATCTCTGTCTACTGAAGAATATGAAAGCTAAAACCATTTTGCCATGCATTTGAGAAGACTATTGAGGAATACCCTTCTTCTTTCGCGATACAACATGAAGATTATATTTGCCAATAAGTTTGTTTGGTTTGTGTTGGCATCTCTCGGTTTTTTCGGCTTTAACATGGTTAGCAGCGTCCTCCAGGCCGATGTGATGGGTGAGGGGTTGGTTTACGGGTTGATGATTTTTCCCGCATTCCTGCTGATCTTTTATCCTACCGTGTATGGTATTCAAAATGATGATGATATGCGGATTCTCGAAATTTTGTTCGGGATACCCAATTACCGCTACAAGGTGTGGCTTACCCGCCTTTGCATGGTTTATGTCATTGTTTTTGTGCTTCTTCTCCTCTTTGGGCTGATTGCCTCGTTACTCCTCTATCCGATTCACCCGTTTGAGATGGCCGGACAGCTCTTTTTTCCTCTGTTGTTTGTTGGGAATTTGGCTTTCTACCTCTCTACGCAGATCAGAAGTGGAAACGGAACGGCTGTGGTTTTAGTGATTCTGGGCGTGTTTCTTATGATTCTCGGCCAATTCCTGAACAATACCTTGTGGGATGTAATGTTGAATCCGTTCGATACCCCACAAAATATCCACTCTCTTATTTGGGAACAGACAATTGTGAAAAATCGGATGTTCCTTGTAATCGGAAGTATCGTGTTCTTACTCTTTGGGTTGCTCAATTTGCAGAAACGCGAAAAATTTGTCTGATCCGTGGCCAGTCAACATAGTTTTGGAAGCGATAATCATGCCGGGGTGCATCCACGATTTATGGAGGCGCTACAGAAAGCGAACTGTGATTTTGACCTTCCCTATGGCGATGATGATTTTACGCGAAGGCTGGAGCTGCTTTGTCGGCGGGAGTTTGGTCCCGAAGCGCATCTGTTTCCCGTTTTCAACGGAACCGGAGCCAATATTCTGGCGCTTCAGTCGGTAACCCGTCCCTTTCACGCGTGTATATGTGCCGAAACGGCACATATACACGCGGATGAATGTGGAGCGCCGGAGCGATTTACCCATTGTAAACTGTTAACGGTAGCCACTCCCGACGGAAAGTTGACACCTCGATTGGTTCAACCCCACCTTCAGGGTTTTGGCGTTCAACACCATGCTCAGCCAGGTGTAATTTCCATTTCGCAACCTACCGAGTTGGGAACGCTCTATACGCCTGCCGAGGTGGAGGCGTTGGCTCATCTTGCTCATTCCCGTGGTCTCTACCTGCACATGGATGGTTCGCGCATTGCGAATGCCGCCGTTGCCCTAGAGCTACCTTTCCGCGCATTTGTAACCGATGCCGGGGTCGATGTGCTCTCTTTTGGGGGAACCAAGTGCGGAATGATGTTTGGCGATGCGGTGGTGTTGCTCCGTGAGGAGTTAGTACCCCCTTTCCAATATATTCGCAAACAGGCATCGCAGCTTTTTTCTAAGATGCGATTTATTTCGGCGCAGTTTGAGGCATTTTTCAATGATGATTTCTGGAAAATTCCCGCTGGTCACGCCAATCGTATGGCCAGCCTCTTGGCTCGTGCTCTGATGAAGGTGGAGGGCGTTACTTTTACCCAAAAGACGGAGACTAACGCAGTGTTTGTGATTCTTCCACCTCATACGGTAGAACCTTTGCGGCAGAAGCACCACTTTCATACCTGGAACATCGCCACCGGGGAGGTTCGGTTAATGACCTCCTATGCCACCTCCGAAAAGGATGTGCTTGCCTTTGTAACCGACCTGAAGGCTTTGCTATGAAGTTGCTTTAGTTTCGTGATACTCCTCTTCGGTGTTGATTTCCCAGATAATGCTGCGCTGTGTGGAGCCTGAAATAAGGTGGTCGACCGCAGCCATGGCCGTGAGCATAGAGTGATCCTGGTTATTATATTTATGCATACCGTTCCTGCCTATCAGGAAGAGATTCGGAAATGTGTCGAGGTAATTTCGCACATCATTAAATTGGCTGTAGGTTCCGAAATAGGCCGGATAGGCTTTTCTGACCCGCACAACCGTTGAATCGAGTACGTGACCACGCTCAATCATGCCAATCTTTTCTAACTCAGCTACTGCCAATTTTTTGAACTCCGGATCACTCATACTCCAGAGGTTGTCGCCTTCATCTACAAAATACTCAAGTCCCAGCCAAACCGTGTCAGGATCCTTTACCATATAGGGACTCCAATTGTTAAAGATTTGAAGTCGCCCAATGGCAACCTCCGGCTCCTGAATATAGATCCATGTGTCGGGCACTCTGCCGTTGGGTTCGTTTTGTGCAATCTTCATTTTGGAGACCAATAGACCCACTGTCATAAAGTCGCGGTACACCAGCCCTTGAGCAACCATTCTCACTGCCGGAGGAACTTCGCACATCATAGCCTCAATCAAATCGCGCACCGGCATGGTCGAAAAGAGGAAGTCTGCCTCAAATCGACAGGTGAGTCCTGAGGCATCGATGGCGAGAACAGCCCCAATACGGTTATTCGCCACCTCCACACCCGTGACGGTTGTCGATGTGAGAATCGTGCCCCCGCCCGAAACAATCTCTTCGGCCACCCTTTCCCATAACTGCCCGGGTCCGTGTGGGGGATAGAGGAAGCGCTCAATCAGAGAGGTTTCTACCTCTTTTTGGCGGAGGTCGGAACCCCGTAATTTGGTGCTTGATTTTAGCGCATGTAACAGTGCTTTTGCCACCGAAAGCCCCTTAACCCTTTGGGCTCCCCACTCAGGGCTGATGAGTGAGGGGTCGACTCCCCATACTTTGCGCGTATACCCCTTAAAGAAGGTTTCGTATAGCTCCTTCCCAAACCGATTTATATAAAAATCTTCGAGCGATTCCTCTTTTCTTACACTTATGCGGCTATAGAGGTAGCTGAACCCGGCTCTCACAAGCCGAACCAGCCCCAGATTCCGCATGGTTCGGATAGAGAGCGAGATGGGGTAGTCAAAAAATTTCCGTAAAAAGTAGATACGCGACAGTCGGTGCCTAACCAGAAAATGATTCGGCGCACCCCTCTTCTCTTCGTTTGCGTTAGCCTCTTCGGGGTTCGTTGCGCGCTTAGGAAGGGCAGGGTTCTGTTCTTCGGGTTGAGTCAGCAGCTCTTCGGGGGCAAGGGGCATCATCTGCAGCCACCACTCCATAACCCTTTCCGACTTGGTAAAGAAGCGGTGCCCTCCCAAATCCATTCGATTGCCTTTGTATAAAATGGTTTTTGAGATGCCACCCACCTGCTTTTCCGATTCAATAATAAGCGGTTTATAATCGGTTTTTCGGATGATTTCGAGAGCTGCCGTAAGGCCTGCCGGTCCGGCACCCACGATCACCACACTCTTATTTGCATCCGGATGGAGGCTGTTTTGCGCCATTTTTTGAGAGTTTATTATCGTTATAAAGGTATTGAGTTTTTTGTTGAATCGAAACCGGAAGTTTTTTTTGCTTTTTTAACATTTATTGAAGGGAATATGAAACAAATCCTGTTAATTAATGTTAATTTGGACTGAGCATTCACTGCTACCGGCGAATGCGATTATTCATTCTTAATTCTTACCTATGAAAAAAGTCTTACTTCTTTTGCTAGCAGTGGGTTTTTCGGGCTTACAGTTATTGCTGGCGCAGAGTGTCTCTGTAACGGGGACAGTTACTACGGCCGATGACGGTGAACCGCTACCCGGTGCCTCAGTCTATCTGAAGGGTACCTCTCAGGGGGTGCTCTCCGATATCGATGGCCATTTTTCTATTACGGTGCCTGCCACGGCTACCTTGACTTTCTCCTATGTGGGGATGGAAGCGCAGGATGTGGATGTGAACAACCGCAAGGTGATTCGAGTGGCTATGAAGGTCGAAGCCTACTCGCTCGATGAGGCGATGGTGGTTGCCTATGGAACCGCAAAAAAGGCTTCGTACACCGGTTCGGCCGGTATTGTCCGCGAAAAGCAGCTGCAAAGCCGCACAGTGGCCTCGGTTACCAAAGCCATCGAAGGTACGGTAGCCGGTGTGCAGACCACCTCGGGCGGCGGTCAGCCTGGTTCGGGTAACGCCATACGTATCAGGGGATTCGGATCGCTCTATGCCTCTTCGGCCCCCCTCTATGTGGTAGATGGTATTCCCTTCGATGGGAATATTAACTCACTGAATCCCAACGATGTTTCTTCGATCTCCATCCTGAAAGATGCCTCTGCCTCCTCACTGTACGGTGCCAGGGGTGCAAATGGGGTGGTCATCATCTCTACTAAGAAGGGAACTCCCGGTTTGGGGAATATCAGTTTTAAAGCCACTTATGGAGTTGCCAGTCGCTCCTTCCCCAACTATGAGCGGGTCAATCAGAAGGAGTATATGGAACTTGCCTATGAGTCGCGCAAGAATATTTTGCAATATCGTGCATCCAATCCGCTTTCGGC
>CAYGID010000009.1:0-47844 GCA_964349835.1 uncultured Bacteroidales bacterium
ACTCACCCTCTTTGCCGTTGATGCCCGGCTCGGTAAGGGGCGAACGAAGTTCGGCGCTCCAGTTAACTCCACGGTAAATCTTACCTATTTTGGGATAACCCGAAGGATCGGCATCGAGCCGCGCCCCCAGAAGGCCGGTTTGAATCCGCTCCGGTTTGGGCATTTCGCCACTATTCACATAGGCATGACCCACATTGAGTTCGCTAATCATCTCACCAATGAGGTAGGTGAGGTCGGCACGATGGCGCACATAAGGCAACAACGCGATATACTTCTTCTTCATGGCCGGCCAGTCGACCCCATGCATATTGGTCACATAAAAGCCGTCGCGCATATAGCGCCAGCTGGCATCGAAAATCTGACCCCACTCCTCACGGTAATCAGTGAGCACTTTCAGATCGGAGAGATCGAGATTCTTGTCGGGCGAAACCTTTCCTGAGGGCATATCCACCACCGAGAAGTTGCGACCCCGGATTACCAGCATCTTTTTTCCATTGGGCGACACGGCATAGGAGCCTCCCTCTACCACCACCGTCTCGGCCTTTTTGGTAAGATCAAACACTTTTACGCTGCCCTTCTGTACATAATAGAGTTTGTCGGAAGCCCCGTACAGCGAGCGGTATCCACCCGCTTCAACCGGAAGAGCCAGAATGCGGTCGAGGATTCCCTCAGGATGAACCACAATGGCTTTGGTTGCCTCCTTTTCGCTCTTTGCACCACTCGCCGCACTTTTGCCCGAAGGGGTGGCGGCTTTCGCTGCGGAATCGGCGGGGGCTTCGGAAGTCACCTTCACTTCATCGTCCTTAATGGCGAAGGGCGAAGGGGTCTCGTTCGAAAGGATGGCCATATAGAGTTTGTCCATGTTGTTGTATACATGGTTCCATTCGGTACTCCCATAGGTGGGGTTAAAATCGCGTTCCGAAATAAAGAAGAGGTATTTCCCGTCCTGCGAGAAGGCAGGTTCGCCCGAATTGTACCATTTGTCGGTAACCGGGTACTGCTTGCCCGATTCCAGATGGTACAGATAGATCACATCCATCTGATTGCGTTCGGTAAGCGAATAGGCCAGCCAACGGCTGTCGGGCGACCAGACAGGGCTCCCGGGGCCACCGATCTCGCCGGTGAGTATCAGGCGCGTTTTTCGGCTTTTAATATCTATCACCTGCAACCGATTTTTCCGGTCGGTATAGAGAATCTGTTTTGAATCGGGCGACCACTTAAACGAAGAGATGTAGGTGTCGTTTTTCGAGGTGATAACTATCGGCCTTTTCGACAGATCGTTGGGCTGGAGATAGAGTTCGGTTTCGCCCGTTAGGTCGGAGATATAGGCAATCCACTCGCCGTTGGGCGACCATTGCGCCGAACGTTCGTGCGCACCCGAGGTGTTAGTGATGTTTCGGGTAACCCCCGAAACCGAGGGAACCGAAAAGACATCTCCTCTTGCAGTAAGGAGAGCCCGCTCGCCATTGGGCGAAAGGGCAGCGCTGCTAACCTGCCCCGAAACATCCTTCCAGGTGTGACGGGCATAAATGAAATCCTCCTTAATGGTAACAGGCACCGGTTTCACCGAACGGCTAACAGCATCGAATACAAACAGACTTCCCCCCTTCTCAAAGACAATGGTGGTGCCGTGATGCGAAGGAAACTTGATGTCGAAATCGGTATATTGGGTAATCTTTTCGGTTTTTTGGGTCTCGGTGTTGTACACAAAGAGATTCATGGTGCGATCGCGATCGGAGAGAAAGAAGATCTCCTTGCCAATCCACATGGGAAAGATATCCTGTGCTTTATGGTTGGTTACGTTAACCGTTTTCCGGGTAGAGAAGTCATGAATCCACACATCGTCGGCCATGCCGCCCTGATAATATTTCCAGGTACGGAACTCCCGAAACACCCGGTTGTAGGCAAGTTGCTGCCCGTTGGGCGAATAGGAGCAAAAGCCCCCTTCGGGCAACGGAACCTGCGTGAAGAGTCCTCCCTCGGCCGGGGCTTTGTAGAGATAGCCTCTGAAACCAAAACTGTGCATTCGCGAACGGAATACCACCTCTCTACCGTCGGGGGTCCATGCCATCACAATGTTATTGGGGCCCATTCTGTCGGAAACATCGTCGCGGTCGAGCGTGGCGGTATAGGTAATCCGCTTAGGTTCGCCACCTGCCAGAGGAAGGGTATAAACCTCGGTATTGCCGTCGTACTGTCCGGTAAATGCCAAGGCTTCTCCATTGGGCGAGAATTTGGCAAACATCTCAAATCCCACATGATTAGTGAGTTTTTGCGCAATACCCCCCGAAACGGGAACCTTGTAAAGGTCGCCCGCATAGGTAAATACCACCGTCTGGCCATTGGTGGCGGGAAAGCGGAGCAGGCGGGTTTCTTCGGCAGCTTGCAGCGAGATGCCGAAAAACAGGATCAGGAACAATGTAAATTTCTTCATGAAGAAAGGGTTTTTCGGTTAAGGTTCGCCCGAAGTTTGAGGCAGATATTTTGGCTAAATCAAAGATAACCATTTCCTGAAGAGACTTTCCATGTAGGCAAAAAAACCTTACCTTTGTGCTCTCTCTTGATAGAGAGACGCTTTAAATCTTTTTGCCATGGCCCCGCTTTTTAAATTTTTGCTGATTGCATTCTGCGCATATTACCTGCTTAAAATCGTGTTCCGGTTAGTGATTGGCAGTTATCTGGGGAAAGTACAGGAGCAGACCCGTCAGCAATTTGAGCAACAGCAAAAGGCCAGCCGCAAACAGGCCGAAAAACCGGTAGGAAGGGTCACCGTTGACCGTGTGCAGGACGAATCGAAGGCCTTTTCGGAAAAAGAGGGCGAATATGTCGACTTTGAAGAGGTGAAATAATTTCCGTCACAATCCACTATTCTGGCATTACAAAACCGCAGTACGACATCGATCTACTGTGGTTTTTTCATTTTCTAAAGCTCAACAAGCCCCTCCGACCGCACTTTTCCTGCCAAAAAAGGATAGTAAAATTGGGCAACAGTGCACCAAACTACCATCGCGGAAACCATTAAAACTGTAATTTTGACAATCCTCCTATTTATACTTGTGATTCCTATGTAAGTTTGGGCACTTTGCTGAATGGGAATACGCCGGGCAAAGAATATGAGGCCATTAATGCGGAAGCCGTAACAGCGATAATGCAATTGAGAAAATAATGACAGAAGCACAGCTCATACAGAAACTCAAAGACCTTCGCTCACTTCCTTCCGAAACTGAAGTGGTAGAATTTAAAGAGGCCAAAAGCCAATATGATTTTTCCAAGTTGGGAAAGTACTTTTCTGCATTGTGTAACGAGGCTAACCTAAAAGGCATAGCGGATGCGTGGCTGGTGTTTGGCGTTGAGAATGCAAAGCACTTGATCGTTGGCTCCGCTTACCGTGCCAACAATCGGCCATCCTTAGACAACTTAAAAGGTGAGATTGCCAACAAAACCACTAACCGTATCACGTTTATTGAAATATATGAACTCAACCTTCCTGAAGGCAGAGTGGTTATGCTTCAAATCCCTGCAGCGCCCAAAGGTATTCCCGTTGCATGGGATGGGCATTACTATGGCAGAGAGGGCGAAGAACTGTCGCCACTCAACACTGAAGAATACGAACGCATCCGCAAACAAGCTACGCAAACGGATTGGAGCGCTGCCATATGCAAAGGAGCTACTCTGGATGATTTAGATCCAATTGCCATTGCAAAAGCAAGAGAGAACTACAAAAACAAATATCCGGAACATGCCGCTGATGTGGATACGTGGAACGACACTACATTTTTAAACAAAGCCCGGGTTATCATCAAAGGTAAAATCACAAAGGCAGCGATCATTTTATTGGGAAAACCCGAGTCCGAACATTTCATAAGTCCCTCCGAAGCGAAAATCAGATGGATTTTAAAAGAGAAGGATGGTAACGAAAAAGACTATGCCATCTTCAGTTGTCCCTTCCTCCTGAATGTAGAGGAGGTATACAATAAAATCAGAAACCTTACATATCGTTACATACGCGACGAATCTTTGTTCCCCGAAGAATTGGATCAATACGAGCCCTATGTGATACGCGAAGCCATCAACAATTGTATTGCCCACCAAGACTATACCTGCGGGGGCAGGATAAATGTGATAGAAAAGGATGACGAACTCATTTTTAGCAATGTGGGCAGTTTTATTCCGGGCACTGTCGACAATGTGATTCGTGACGATGCTCCGGAAGAAATGTATCGCAATCCGTTTCTTGCCACAGCTATGTTCAACCTGAAAATGGTGGACACCTTAGGCAGCGGAATCAGGCGGATGTTTACCTATCAGCGAAAAAGGTGTTTCCCGATGCCCGAATACGACTTAACTGGCTGCAGAGTAAAAGTTACGATCACCGGAAAGGTGCTGGATCTTAACTATGCACGAATCTTGGCTAAGAATCCCGACCTTACCTTAGAGGAAATCATTCTGCTCGATAAAGTTCAAAAAAAGAGGGCTATTACTAAAGAGGAGGTTGACCGCCTCAAAGAAAAGGGTTTGGTCGAAGGCAGAAAACCCAACTTCCATATATCTCAAAAAGTGGCTGAAAAGACAGACCAGAAGGCTGAATACATTAAAAACCGCGGATTTAAAGACCACCACTACAAGGAGATGATCCTCGAGTACATTGAGAAATATGGTTCTGCCTCGAAAAGTGATATCAGCACACTATTATTAGATATACTTCCTCTGGTTTTAAGCGACAAACAAAAGGAAAATAAGGTTAGAAACCTGGTTTATGACATGTCGAAAAGAGATCAAACCATTATTAATCAAGGAACTAACAGAAAGCCGAGTTGGAAAAGAAGAGTTTGACTAAAAGTCGTTCCAGATAGACTTTAGATAGACTTTAGATAGACTTGTCATTGATAACAAATTGAGATACCCATGAACCCCTGCCCTATCTGTTCGGCTCAACCAGAGCCTTTTATCACCTGCATCGACTACACGGTAAGCGGCGAGCCGTTTGCCATTGAAAAATGTGGAAGCTGCGGTTTTTTGCGTACCGCCTCGCCTCCCGCGCCCTCGCAGATAGGCCGCTATTATAAGGCCGAATCGTATATATCGCACTCCGATACCCGTAAGGGCCTGATCAGCAAACTCTATCATGCAGTACGGGTGGTGATGCTGAACCGAAAAAGGGCTATGGTTTCGGCCCTGGCAGGCCGGAAAAGCGGCTCACTGCTCGATATCGGCTGCGGCACCGGCTCTTTCCTGCACCATATGCAGCAACACGGATGGGAGGTTACAGGGCTTGAGCCCGATGCCGACGCCCGAAAGGTGGCGCATAACAAACACCGGCTCGAGCTCTCTCATCCGGAACAGCTCTTTTCATTGCCGCACAACCACTTTACCGTGATCACTTTGTGGCATGTGCTGGAACATGTGCACACCTTACATGAGTATATGGCGCAGATCTCTAAGATGATGGCTCCCGACGGACTCCTGGTGCTGGCCCTCCCCAATCCCGAGAGCTACGACGCGAAGCGTTGGGGAAAAGCGTGGGCTGCCTGGGATGTTCCCCGCCACCTGTGGCACTTTTCGCCCGAATCGGTGAACCGTTTGGCACAACAACACGGCTTTCGTGTGGTTGCGCAAAAACCGATGCCCTTCGATGCCTTTTATGTGTCGATGCTCAGCAGCCGCTATGCAAAGAGGCCGTTCCCGATACTCGACGGGGTGATCTGCGGCCTAAAGGGTTGGGTCAAATCGTGGAGCCGCTGCACCGCATCGAGCTCGGTAATCTATTTTATCAAGAGGGGTTGAAGCAATAGCCTAAATTCCTACCTTTACCCAAAGAGGCCGTAACACAAATTTTGGGGATGTTTTTCAGAACAATTTCTCAGACTGCATCAAGGGTTTTCCGCTTTTATGTCGACGGTTTCCGCGGCATGGTGCTGGGTAAAACCCTGTGGAAAATTATTCTGATCAAACTGGCTGTGATGTTTCTGATACTCCGCCTTTTCTTCTTCCCGAACTATCTGAAATCGCGTTTCAGCAACGACCGGGAGCGTTCGCAACATGTGCTGGAACAACTTACGCAACCCTGAACCGAACTATGGAGACATCCCTGCTGCAAACCGTCGACTGGTCGAGAGCGCAGTTTGCCCTCACCGCCATGTACCACTGGCTATTTGTTCCACTTACGGTGGGGCTTTCGCTCATCCTGGGCATTATGGAGAGCCTCTGGTACCGAAGCGGAAATCCCGTCTATAAGCAGATGACCCACTTCTGGATGAAACTGTTTGGGATCAACTTTGCCATTGGCGTGGCCACCGGCCTCATTCTGGAATTTCAGTTTGGCACAAACTGGTCGAACTACTCCTGGTTTGTGGGCGATATTTTCGGGGCGCCGCTTGCCATAGAGGGGATTATGGCCTTCTTTCTGGAAAGCACCTTTGTGGCGGTGATGTTTTTTGGCTGGAATAAGGTGAGCCCCCGGTTTCATCTCATCTCCACCTGGCTAGTGGCCTTAGGGGTACACCTCTCGGCATTTTGGATTCTGGTGGCCAATGCCTGGATGCAGTATCCGGTGGGGATGGTCTTCAACCCCGAAACCGCCCGCCACGAAATGGTCGACTTCTTTGCCGTAGCCTTCTCGCCCGTGGCACTCGTAAAGTTTTTTCATACGGTAACCTCCGGCTGGATGCTGGGTGCCGCCTTTGTGTGCGGCATCAGTGCCTGGTTTCTGCTGCGGGGCAGGCATAGCGATCTGGCTTCAAAGAGCATCCGGATTGCCTCCCTCACCGGCTTGGTTGCAACCGCCATCACCATTTACACAGGCGATACCTCGTCGCGTCAGATTGCCCGGATCCAACCCATGAAGCTGGCTGCCATGGAGGGGCTGCAAGAGGGCAGTACCCATGCAGGCCTTACTGTGCTGGGATGGCCTTCGCAGACCGCAGAGACAAAATATGCCTTCGAAATTCCGGGACTTCTCTCTTGGATGAGTTATGGTACCACAGAGGCTTTTGTACCGGGAGTAAAAGATTTAACCGAGGGCAACCCACAATACAGTCTGATGCCGGCCGCCGAGAAAATTGCACGGGGCAAGGCCGCGCGAGCTCTGTTGGGTCAGTTTAAAGAGGCCAAAAAAGCGGGAGACGCTGCCCGAGCCGACTCTCTCTATCGGGTATTGGTGAGCCCTGAGTACCACGAATCGAACTTCCGCTATTTCGGTTATGGATTTTTAAACAATCCCGATGGAATGATACCCAACATTCCCCTTACTTTCTGGAGCTTTCGCATTATGGTGGGCACCGGATTTTTCCTCCTGCTGCTGTTTCCGCTGTTATGGTGGCTAAACCAAAAGAAAAAGCTGGAACCAAATCGGCTTCTCCTGAAAATTACCCTGGGCTCCATCTTCCTGTCCTATCTGGCCAGCCAGAGTGGATGGGTAGTGGCCGAGGTGGGTCGTCAGCCTTGGGTGGTGCAGGATTATCTCACCACGCTGGCAGCGGTATCGCAACTCGATGCCACTTCGGTGCAAATCACCTTTTTCCTATTCGCCATCCTCTTTACCGGGCTGCTCGTTGCAGAGATTTCCATCTTGTGCCGGCAGATCTCGAAAGGGCCCGAAACGCATTGATCGCCTAAAAACCAGTCTGCTATGATTACACATCTTATACTTCAGCAATATTGGTGGATACTGGTTTCCGTGCTGGGAAGCCTGTTTGTCTTTTTAACCTTTGTGCAGGGCGGTCAAATGGTGGCCGGAAGCCTCTCCTCGTCCGACGCCGACAAAACCGTCTTTCTGAACGCTCTGGGCCGGAAATGGGAGTTCACCTTTACCACCCTGGTCACCTTTGGCGGCGCCTTTTTCGCCTCGTTTCCACTCTTTTATGCCACCAGCTTCAGCGGGGCTTATCTGGTTTGGATATCTATACTCTTTTGCTTTGTGGTACAGGCGGTTTCGTACGAGTACCGCTCAAAGCCCGGCAATATCTACGGGAAACGGGTCTACGAAAGCTTTCTCTGGTTTAATGGCTTTTTGGGTTCCCTCCTACCGGGCGTGGCGGTAGCCACCTTCTTCAGTGGAGCCCCCTTCTCTATTAACGACCTCAATCAACCCCGATGGGAGGGGAGTTGGAAAGGGCTTGAAGCACTGGCCGATCCGATGAATCTGTTACTGGGACTCTCTCTCTTCTTTCTGGCACGGGTAACTGGTACGCTCTATCTGATGAATGCCACTGCCGATTTCGGATGGCATGGCAGAGCACGCAAGATGATTCTGTCGAACGGAATACCCTTCGTGGCTGCTTTTCTGGCTTTTCTGGCCCTTCTCTTTACCCGCAACGGCTTTGGTTACCAACCCGAAACCGGTGTAGTCTCGATGATTCCCTACAAATATTTTCGGAATATGCTGGAGATCCCTGCCGCAGGCATCCTTTTTCTGGCAGGAGTGGTTTCCGTTCTCACGGGTTTTGTGATGCCCTTTATAGGGAGAGTCAACAAGGCCATCTGGGTTGCCGGTGCGGGAACCTTTTGTACGGTTTTCTCGCTGCTGCTCTGTGCAGGTTTAAACCAGACCGCCTACTACCCCTCACTCGCCGATATCAACAGCTCGCTCACCATCCAAAACAGCTCGTCGAGCTACTATACCCTCATGGCTATGTCGTGGGTTTCGCTGATGATTCCCTTTGTATTGGCCTATATCTGGTATGCCTGGCGCTCCATGAACAAACAGGCAGTTTCGCACGAGGAGCTCGAAAAAGAGTCGCATAAATACTAAAGAAAGGGGATGCCTCTCACCTGTCGGTTTCGAAGCATCCCCCATCTATGGCGCTGTAAGATTGCTACTGTTAAAGCGATAATACGATTCCCGATTTAAACCAGCGGGGAGGCTGTACAATATTTCCCAAATCGTAATACTCCCTGTTGAGCAGGTTGGTGGCCTCGGCAAAGAGCTCAATGACCCCCTTTTGCCATACCACACGCGCGTCGAGCAAGCCAAAAGGGCGATACGCCTGTGGCGCTGCGGTGGCTGTTTCGGGGTTGTACTTCAGAAAGGAGCCGTTCCGGTCTTGCCATGAGAATCGCCAGTCGGCCGAAACCCGGCCAATAATGCGGTGCGAAAGAGCAAGGTCGGCCTTATGTTTCAGGTGGTCGAGCAGATAGTACGAAATGGAGCCACTCTCCTCTTTACTCAGTGTGGTGTACGAATAGGAGGTCGAAATCCTGTGGAGAGGAAACCGCGTTCCCAACCACGCACGGGGATCGATCCGTACCGCCAAGGTCACCCCTCGCGTGTTGAGCCGGGTGAGGTTTTCGGTATGCCACTTCTGGTCGGAATCGTGCCAGATCCAATCAATGAGGTTCCGCCCCCTTCTTTCAAAGTAGGCAAGGTGTCCCTGTAAACCGGGAGCCAACGCCTTGAACCCGGTTTCCCAAGCCACACTCTTTTCGGGTTTGAGCAGAGGATTCCCTACATTCTCGCGCCCCTGATAGTAGAGATCGGTAAAGGTGGGCAGCCGAAGCGAAGCATTAACCGATGCGTAATAGCTGAGAACCCGGGTTAGCTTATAGTGGAGGTCAAGTCCGGGAAAGACACTCCATCCGTCGAGAACCGAGAAGTGGTTGGCCATCAGCCCCGCCGAACCCGAAAGGCGACCGAGGGTGAAGTTGTGCTCGGCATAAAGGCTCCAGTTACGGCGGGTGTCGCCCCTGGTATAAAAGGCCTCCGATTGGCCAGGCACCTTGAGCCGATAACGCCGGGGATTTCCTAAACTGCTACTGGCAAGATGTTCGATCCGAAAATCGCCCCCCCACGACGACTGCCCGAGTGCCCAGGATAACGATTGCGAGAGGTTCATCCCGGCCGCATCGGTACGGTGAAAGTTCTGATACATGGCGGGGTTGGATCGCTCCAGAATATAGTGGTCGGTATTTCGGCGCCAATAGAAGAGGGGCGAAAATGTAAGGCGATTGCCCACTCTTCCTTTCAGCGAAGAGAACCAGGTTTTAGTATGTTCAAATTGGTTGCTATAACGAACCCCGTAAAAGTTGGCGGCGCCATAGGCTTTATCTGAATAGCCCCCCTGCCACTCCAAAAGGAGCGAGCCTACCTGGGCCTTCCCGTGATAAAACAGATTTCCCGTTTCGAAATCGGTGGCGGGGATGTATCCCCCCGAACGGGCTTTGCCAACCGAAAAGAAGTGGCGGGTTTTTCCTGCCGGAAGGTGGGCCGAGAGAGAGCCTTTAAAATAGCCGAAATCGCCGCCCGAAAGGAGCGAACGCAAAGAGAAAGTATCGGCGGCAGATGTGATGAAATTGACAGCTCCTGCAAATGCATTCGGGCCAAAAACCCGCGAAGCCCCTCCCTCAACTACCTCGATCCGCTCAACGGCGTCGGGTTCAAGAGGAAGGTTTAAACTGTAGTGACCCGTTTGCGGATCGTTAAAATTGACTCCATTCAAAAGAACAAGGGTTTGGTCGGTGGTTCCGCCGCGAATGGAGAGATCGGCCTGAACCCCGTTCGCACCGCGCTGGCGAACGTCAACATTGGGAAGATACTCCAGAATGTCCTGAAGGTTTTGCGCGGGAGCCGACACAATTTCCGACCGGGGAACCACCGAAATGATTCTGCCGGTTTGCGAAAAGAGACGAGGCGCTCGTTGTCCATGTACGGTGACCTCATGGAGCTGCAGTTTCAAGGCAGTTGAATCGGGTTCGGTAAGTGCATACACCCCCGAAGGAGGCGCCAGCAGCGAATAGGAGCAGCTGAGCACCCCTATCCGCACCACACGGTGCAAACTATTGAACACTGCATAACCCCTGTTAGCCCACCGTTTGAACAGCACGACCCCGACCTTTTCGTCCGTTTTGCTAAACATACGATTTGGTTTTAGGATTAAACATGGGGCAAAGATGGGGCGAACTTTTCAAAACCAAATGTATCTTTGTGAAAAATCATGCCATGGCCCTGTTAAAGCATCTACCCAATACCATCACCTGCCTGAACCTATTCTGCGGCTGTTTAGCCGTACTTTCGGCCTTCCGGGGCCATCTCGAAGTCGCAGCCTGGCTTATCCTTGCGGCAGGAGTGTTCGACTTTTTAGACGGTATGGCAGCACGATTATTTAACGCCTATTCCGAATTGGGAAAACAACTCGACTCTCTGGCCGATGTGGTGAGCTTTGGAGTAGCGCCTTCGGCAATCCTCTTTGCGTTGGCCGAAAACAGCCTCATTGCCCAATATCCCGACTTCGCATGGGAAAGCGCACCTGCCACCCAGAAGATTCTGCTCTTCGCGGTATTCTCAGTTGCCGTTTTTTCGGCGCTCCGCCTGGCCAAATTCAACATCGACACCCGGCAATCGAGCTCCTTTCTGGGCTTACCCACGCCGGCCAACGCCTTTTTTCTCCTCTCTCTGGTATTTTGGGTTCAACCCGAAACCGGAACCATTCCGGGCATTTCGGCCTGGATCTACCCGGCAACAGCCCTGCTCTTTTCGGCGCTGCTGGTCTCCGAAATCCCCATGTTCTCGTTAAAAGTAAAGTCGCTTGCCTGGAGAGAAAACCGTGTACGCTACCTTTTCCTTGGCCTCTCGCTCCCTTTGGCAGCCTATTTCGGGATGCGTTCGCTCACGTTGATTATGCTCCTTTACATTCTCCTGTCCATTGCCTCATCTGTTAAAAAACCTGCCTAAATGTACTGCAGAGATCTCTTAGCCCCGGTTGCCGCTATGCTTCTTCTCCTTTCGGGAGGGTCGTGCCACAATACCAACAGGCCTGTTCCAGGAGGGAATATCTCGTTCCACATGCCTATAAACCAAGAGGTTCACAAACTATCTTCCGAAATTCCCATTCATTTTACCTTCCGCGATGCCAACGATCTCCCCGACTCAATTACCATCGAGGTAAACGGCCGTCGCATCGCATCGGTTCCGGGCAGTGCGCCCAAAGCCACCTGGAAAGCGAATGAAAAGCAGACCGGCGTAGTACAGTTAACTGCTAAGGCTTATTACGACAGGGGGCGAACCGAACAGAAGTCCATTGCCCTGCTACTTATTTCCGAAACGCCCCCTCGCATTTACACTTACAAGGTACGAAACAGTTATCCTCACGATAAAAGCGCCTACACACAGGGGCTCTTTTATGAGGATCCGGGAATTCTCTACGAAAGCACCGGGCAATATGGCCTCTCCACCCTGAGGAAGGTAGAACTCGCCACCGGGAAAGTGCTGCAATCGACAGCCCTCCCCGACGATATCTTCGGTGAAGGGATGACCGTTGTAGGCGAAAAAATCTACCAGCTCTCTTGGAAAGAGCGGATGGCTTTTGTATACAAGAAAACCGATCTCTCGCTCATCGAAAAGAGGCCCATCCGACGCGAAGAGGGTTGGGGCCTGACCTACCATAACGAACAATTCATCATGAGCGACGGCTCTTCGAATCTCTATTTCCTGAATCGCACCACTCTGCAGGAGGAAAAACGCATGATTATATGCGATAACAAGCAGGCTATTAACTTCATGAATGAGTTGGAGATAATTAAGGGTGAGCTTTGGGCCAACATTTACACCACCGATATAATTGCCCGAATCGACATTTCAACAGGAAGTGTAATCGGCTACGTTGATTTGGCCGGACTATTGCCACTCTCCCAAAGAGACGAAAACACCGATGTGCTCAACGGAATTGCCTGGGATCCTGTGCGTGACCGCATTTTTGTTACGGGGAAAAACTGGCCCAAAGTTTTCGAAATCGAGGTGATAGAAAAGTAGATCGCAACGGCCTGTCACTAATATTTCTTACCTTTGCGGTTATGTTATGATTAACTCCTCTCCCCAAATGGCAAAAGTAATTGCAATGGCAAACCAGAAAGGTGGTGTTGGAAAAACAACAACATCCATGAATCTGGCTGCCAGTCTGGCTGTCCTTGAAAAGAAAGTTCTGCTTATCGATGCCGACCCCCAGGCGAATGCCAGCTCGGGATTGGGAACCGATATCCGTACGGTTGGGAAGACGGTTTACGAATGCCTGATTGATCAGGCCGACCCGCGCGAGGCTCTCGTGCAAACCGCTATCAAACATCTCTCACTCATTCCTTCGCATATCGACCTGGTAGGGGCCGAACTGGAAATGGTAAATATGCCCAATCGAGAAATGCGCATGCGGGCCATGATGGAGTACCTACGCAACGATTTCGATTTCATACTGATAGACTGCTCCCCTTCGCTGGGACTCATCACCCTCAACGCCCTTACGGCCGCCGATTCGGTGATTATCCCGGTTCAGTGCGAATATTTTGCTCTGGAGGGGCTGGGCAAACTTTTAAACACGATTAAACTGGTGCAGGGTCGGTTAAACCCCGATCTGGCTATCGAAGGCTTCCTGCTTACCATGTACGACAGCCGGCAACGGCAGTGCAATCAGGTGGTTGAGGAGGTGCGCAAACACTTCCAGACCATGGTGTTCAAAACGATCATCCAGCGGAATGTAAGGCTGAGCGAAGCCCCCAGTTTTGGAAAGCCTGTTATCTTGTACGATGCCAACTGCCAGGGATCGCTCAACTACCTGAATCTTGCACGTGAGATTCTCCAGAACAACGACATGACCAAAATCTCCAACTCGGCTAAGAAGTTATGACAACAAAGAAGTTCACACTGGGACGCGGTCTGGGTGCACTGATTGAGGATGCCGATACCACCTCGAGAAGCCGTCCCGAAGGAATCGATCTCTTTGCCGAAATAGAGATTGATCGTATTGTGGTGAACCCTTACCAACCGCGAAAGGATTTCGCCGAAGAGGCGTTGGAGGAGCTAACCGCTTCTATCCGAAAACTCGGTGTGATTCAACCTATTACCGTTCGCAGGAGCAACGACGGCACCTTCCAGATTGTGGCCGGCGAGAGGCGGGTCAGAGCATCAAAACTTGCCGGGCTCAGCCGGATCCCTGCTTACGTGCGGGTCGCCACCGACCAGGCCATGATGGAGATGGCACTGGTTGAGAACATCCAGCGCGACGATTTAAATGCCATCGAAATTGCACTCAGTTTTCAGCAACTGCTAGACCATTTCCATTTAACCCAGGAGCAGTTGAGCGAGAGGGTAGGAAAAAACAGGGCCACGGTTGCCAACTATATCCGGCTCCTTCGTCTGCCCTCAGAAATTCAGCTGGGCATTCGCGACCGTGAAATCAGCATGGGCCATGCAAGAGCGCTGCTGAGTTTCGACGACCCCGAAATGCAGATTAACGTGTATCGCAGCATCCTTGAGGAGAGCCATTCAGTAAGAAAGGTGGAGGAGCTGGCACGGGCTTTCTCCGAAGAGCCCTCAGAGGTAGCTACCCTCCCGGCAAAAGGCTCCACCAAAGCCGCCATGCCCCTTCCAGAGGCTGTTTCCGCGGCAAAAGAGTCGTTGAGCCGGCTCCTCTCGGCCAGAGTAGAGATTAAAGTCTCGGCAAAAGGCTCCGGCAAACTCTCCATCCCTTTCGCATCGGAAGAGGAGCTTGCACAAATCATGCGAATAATAAACCGCTAGATCGTGGCAATCGGAAAGTTGGGATTTGTTGTTTGCTTCTGCGCCGGCCTTTTTCTCTGCGATCCGTCGGCAGCACAGGATCGTTCGCGCGAAGGGGGCGTCAAAAACTGGAACAACGATCCGCTTGAATCGGGCTATCAGGAGGGAACAGGTTTCCAAGAGGGCTATTCCAACCAAGACGAAGATTATATTGAACCTCCCGAAGAGAAAAACAAACCGCTCGACACCATCTACTTTAAACACTCTCCCGTAAAAGCCTCGGTCTATTCGGCCGTACTGCCCGGATTGGGACAAATTTACAACCGAAAATGGTGGAAACTCCCCATAGTTTACGGAGCCATTGGGGGCTGTGGATACGCCTTTATCTGGAACAAGAACAAGTACGACGACTACCGGAAAGGATATGTGCACTATTTCGATAAAGATCCGGGCACAAATCACTACCTTTCCCTCTCATTGGCCGGCGTCGACAAAAGAACAGGCACCGTAATCAATGCACCCCTGGTTGAAAGGCAACTGGTGTACTACAAAGACTATTACCGTAGATATCGCGACATGATGCTTATGGTTACCCTCGGAGCCTATGTACTAAATATGATCGATGCTGCTGTCGATGCCCATCTGGCCAGTTTCAGTGTGTCGGAAGATATCACCATGCAGATTGTTCCGCAGATATCTCCCATGATTGCAACCTATTCATTAACACCCGTCTATGGATTTTCGGTAGGCATCCGCTTCTAACAATCCCCAACTTATGCGCTACGTAATTATCCTTACTCTCTACTGCCTCTCCGCAGCACTCTGTAAGCCTGTTATGGCGCAGAACAACGGCAACAATACCAACCCCGACATTGCGCTTTCGGAGGAGATTGAGGCTCCCTTCGAAAGGAATCTCGACAGCCTGATGAGCATCTGGTATATTCAGGAGGCTGTGAATGTAGATAGCTCTTTCTTCATTGCACCGGGCGAACCCAAATATGTTCCCCTTGTGGGCGACTCAATCTACATTGAGAGGATTTCGAAGATGCAATGCCCCTTTCAGCTAACCTACAACGACATTGTACGCAGCTTTATTGAGGTTTATACCCAGCGTCAGCGCTCAAAAATGGAATACATTCTGGGTCTGGCCGACTACTACTTCCCCATGATCGAAGAGATATTCGACTACTACTGTCTGCCGCTGGAGCTGAAGTACCTTGTTATCATTGAATCGGCTCTTAATCCCAGGGCCGTTTCGCGGGCCGGCGCCTCGGGGCTGTGGCAAATCATGTTGGGCACAGGCAGGCAATACAAACTAGAAATCTCCACCTTTGTCGACGAAAGGCTCGACCCCGTAAAGTCGACCTATGCGGCAGCAACCTTCCTGAAAGACCTTTACTCAATCTATGGCGATTGGACACTGGCCATGGCGGCCTATAACTGCGGACCCGGGAATGTAAACAAGGCCATCAAAAGATCGGGCGGCAAGACCAATTACTGGGATATCTACCCCTATCTGCCCAAAGAGACTCGCGGATATGTGCCGGCCTTTATCGGGGCTATGTATTCGTTCTACTACCACAAGGAGCATCTGTTACAACCCAAGTATGCCGATGTGCCTGTTCTCAGCGACTCAGTTATGACCCGCCGCGAAATGCACCTTTCGCAAATTGCCGAAGTACTCAACATCCCCCTCTACCGCCTCGAAGAGTTAAACCCCCAATACCGCAGGAACGTGATTCCGGGTCTTTCGAAACCCTATCCGGTGCGCCTCCCTTCGCTCCTTGCCACCCGTTTCATCGAACTGGAAGATTCCATTGCCAACTATAAGGCCGACCTCTACCTGAGCCACAGCTACAAGGCAAGAACTCCGGCGGGCAGGGGTACCGCTGTTGTGGGAACGCAGGCAATTCCCGCAGGTTCGTCTATTACACATGTAGTAAAAAAAGGGGAGACTCTGGGTGCCATTGCCGCACGCTACAAAGTGACGCTTAACAACCTGAGGGCATGGAATGGCATCTCCGGATCTATGCTCTCTATTGGACAAAAACTGCTGATATACGGCAAAGCGACAACTACCGCCGCTGCGGCGCCCAAACAGGAAACCAAAAGCCCTGTTACCTCTACCGCTGCGAAGAGTTCGACGGCATCCGCATCCGCATCAGGCAGCGGCGAATTTATCAGCTATACCGTAAGAGCCGGCGATTCGCTCTGGAAGATTGCCAACGCCTTCGAAGGGGTCTCCATTCAGGATTTAATGACATGGAACGCTCTCACCTCCTCGTCGAAACTCATTGCGGGGATGTTGCTGAAAATTAAGAAAATATAAGGCTATTGAGCAACAAACCGATAGGTGACACTCCCCTTCTGCTTTTCGGGAGCATTTACATCTGCGTTGAAACGCGATACCCTTGCCGCCTTCTCGGCAGCCTCCCAAAAACAGTCGTCAATAAAAGCCGATGCGCTTTTACGGCGTGAAACTTCGGTAACGTACCCCGAGCGATTCACAGTAATATCGAGAGTTACGGCAGCACCACCGGGACACTTGTAAACGGGAATGTGCATGTAAATATGCCATCGGTTGGCCAACTCGTACGACACGGAGGTGTCGCCCTTGGTAAGCGGCGAGGGGCCTTGCGAACGATCTTCCTTAGCAGCGGTTGCAACCGGTGTCGAAGGGGGTTCAATCGTTCCCTCGGCACTGTACTCACGGGTTGGGGGGGTATCGTCAATTTCGAGCTCCTCCTTAATGGCATCCACCATATCGCGAATACTCTCTTCGGCTGCTTTGTCGGCTTGGTCCGAAGTGGTTGGAGAAGCCATGGAGGGATCACTGTTTACGGGAAGATTCCGCAACCTTTCGGCAGGTTCGCTGCGATTCTCCTGCTCCTGAACCGGAGCAGGTTGTTCGGCCTCGGCCTGGGTAATCTGCGAAAAATCGATTACAATGCCCCGGTCGGGAATTTCGGAAGTTTGAATCTTGATGATAAGAAAACAGGTAACAATCAGCATATGAACCACTACCGTTGCAAGAATTCCGTTCTGGTGTTCAGCAACAAGGTGGAGAAACTGGTGAATATATCGCATAAATGAGGAGAGGCGATTCATGAAACCTGTGTATGATAATCAGCACAATGTGTGGCGCAAAGGTAACCGATATCCGCTAAAAACCTGTGAGATCGGCTGCAAATATGAGTTCAAAGCCCCAACGGCTTTCATTGGGAAGGAACATCATCCGCGCACCGGTAGAGAGCGGAATCGGCAAGCCCAAAAGATGCCAATCGGCCACCAGATCAACCCCCAGAGAGGCCATATGCTGCTGCTTGAACCAAAGGCTCCCAAAGGTAAAACTCTTATTTCGGGCAAAATCACCAAAAAATGCCGATCGTAGCCTCTTGACAAAGAGAAAAGCGCCAACCTCCAGATCGGGATAGGCCCAGGGAAAGGCATACTCCAGCAGAAAACGGGTCAGCTGCACCGAAGGGTACTCGGGATACCCCCTGGGAAAATCGATCTCCGACGAAAAGAGCGTGCTGTTAATGGATTGCCTCTGCCAGCCCAGGGTGAGTTGTGTGCTGTGCAGACGAGCCATCCCGGGAAGCCAAAACCGCGAATCAACCGCCCACAAGGTGCCCGCACCCTCATCGAGAAAGGGAGAATCGAGCCACCTCACCCGTGCCAAAACCCCGAACGGTGGAGCCAGGTGGGCATCCGAAGCATAACGGAAGTAGGCAGCCTGCATGCTCCCTTTCATGTAGGCAACGCCCTCGTGAAAGGCGCCGCTTTGCAGCCTGAGCAGGTCGTTCGAATAGGATATTTCGGCCGAGGGGATCCACTGGAAAGCGCCACGGCCCGAAGGAAATAACAGAGGTACATAGAGACGCGAGGAGAAACGGTAACGGGTTCCCACTTCGGGAACAGAGGCGATTGGCACCCGTGAGAACCGCTGCAATCCTCCTGCATCCACTTCCACCTCAACCACAGGAAACCAGCCCCGATAGGTGAAGCGAGCATGAAACACCGGATCTGTATGGAACGACATCCCCATCATTGAGGTGAGGGAGCCGGTGAGATTTTGTGAAACCAGCACAAAACCGGGCAACAGTTCCGGATCGGACGAGTTCATTTCGTGGTAATCGTAATAGAAGGGCGCCCAACTGTGCAGTTGGAAGAGATGAGTACCCTTACGGTATTGGCGGGGTACGGAGAGCGGCACGGAGGGCACAGGATGGAAGGGTACCGTCGATTGGAGCTGCAGAGCCTGATGCTGCACCCAGTCGGTGTCTTCGGGGAGAGCGGGTGGTACTGAATCGAGCAAAATCTCGGCAATATCGAACCCCAGCGGGGTGTAATCGGCATAAAGCAGCCGCCTGCCGGTGGGGTCGGGCATGGGAGAGGCAGCCCCGTAGCGCGACCGGGTAATCTGCCGGTAGCTGCTCCATCCCTTTTGATAGAGATAAATATTGGTTACATCACCAAAATCGCCGGTAAAAAAGAGTGAGAACCCGTGCGACGCCAAATCGGCAATCCGCCGAAACCCCAAATCATAAAGGGTTTCCCACCGGCCGGTTTCCGGATCGAGCCATGCCACACATGCCCCCTTTGAATCGTTCAGAACCGCTGCAATATACTTCTCATTGCCGTACCATACCGGCCATTGAATCTGCTTATTGTCGGGTGCCGGAAAACGGACATATTCACCCCCTCCGCGAAGCGAAAAGAGCACCAGCGAATGGCGGTTGTCAGGGTTGGTTTCGACTGCCACCATACGGCTCCCGTCGGCCGACAAAGCGGGAGAAAACAGCGGGAGAGGGTGCGATAAGGCGAGTTTTGTACGGGTGCTTACATCAAAGAGGCCAACCACCGACCTACTTTGACCCTGCCACCGGGGATGGGTCAGAAACTCGGTATAGGCTAAGAGGGTTCCGCCAAAACTGATCCGCTCACCCCCCACAGGCGAAGGCTTAAGCAGCATCTTTGGGGCACCGGATCCGTCAAGCAGCAGAAATTCGCGCAGTCGACCAATCCCCTCCTGCTGCACAATAAGCAGAGAGTCGCTTACCCAAAGAGGATTGGTGAAGTTGAGATACTCCCTGCCCGAGCGATGGTTTTTTCGGAGAAACGGTGTGAGAAGCGAATCGGAAGGTGTGAGCCACCTCTTCCGAAAATCGGAGCCTACAGCGTCATGCCATTGGGGAGCCGACATCCCGGTCGACCGGCGGAGGGCATTCGAGAAAGGGGTAAGCAGATAGGGTCGGCGAGCGGCAAAGAGTGCAGCGTCAGCCAGCACCCTTGCACCAAACGAATCGCTGATTGCAGCCACCATGGAGTAACCCATAGCGTAAGGGCCGGGGGTGGGTACCCGATAAGAACCCAGCATGGAGGCAAAGTATCCGGGTGGCTTCGTATGGTCTGAGAGCCAAGCCGTGTGGGCTACCCGCCGAAAAGAGGGAAGGAATCCTCGCGCCGAAGGAAAGAGAGCCGTTTCGGCCGCTACCGCGTCGCCCTCTAAATACCACAAGGGCAGAAGCGAGGCCGCCAGGCCAACGGCCTGTTGCCCGGTGAGCAGCGAAAGCACCCTGATAGGCCCCCGATTGAGCCGCTCCATCTGAACCACATGTCGAAACTCATGCACAGCTAGATGTTCTATCCAGCTCCCCGGTTCCTGGCTTTGAGGAGGTGTCGAAAAGAGTTCGATTCGACGAGGAGCCCACACGACCCGGCCATTCGACCGAATCTCACGAGAATTCAACCAAACGGGAATCTTCCGAAAAGGGCCGACAAGCGATGGGGAATCGAGCTGAAAGGCCCGCTCGAGCGAATGGAGCAACCCGGAGGGCAGCTGTACAAGCCCCTCAGGATAGACTACTTTAAAGTGATCCGACTGCTGTTGGCGCAAAGAGAGGCGTGCAGGCAACTGGCCGGGCAGAGTAAACTGAGCGGGCGCCGATACAACCAAAAGAAAGAGAAAAAGGAGCGAGAGGCCAAGAACAAAACAGGCCCGTTTAGAGCCACTCTTTCCCGAGTTTAAGTTTAACATCCTTTACAAACCCTTTGATGGCCTGTTCCTCGCTTTGTCGGCAAATGAGCAGCGTATCGCCCGATAGCACCACAATATGGTTGTCCATTCCCTCCACAATGGCAATCTTGTCGTCGTCGACCCTGATAAGACAGTTGCTGTTGTTGAACGAGAAGACCTTATCGCCCGAAAGAGCATTTTGCTGTTCGTCGTGCGGAAGCCTTTCGTACATGGCACTCCATGTACCCAGGTCGCTCCAGCCAAATTCCGCCTGAATCATATATACATTGTCGGCCTTTTCCATAATGGCGTAGTCTATCGACTGGTACTTGCAGAGAGAGTAGAGCTGCTCCAGCGCATCCTCCTGCCGGGGAGTATCCAACTGCCCGGAATATCGGTCAAACAGATCGCTGATTTCGGGCGACCACAACGTGAATGCCGTGAGAATGGCACTTGCCGACCAAAAAAAGATACCCGAATTCCAATAAAAGTCGCCGCTTTCCAAAAAGATTCTTGCCACCTCAATATCGGGCTTCTCAGTAAAGATCTTCACCTTTCCGAAACCCTCCGGAAGCGGCTCCTCCGGGGTAGACGACGACACCTGAATGTAGCCGTAGCCTGTCTCGGGCCGATAGGGCTTGATGCCGATGGTTAATAGATCCTCGCACCCGGTAATAAAATCAACCCCTTTTTTGAGCACCTCGAAGAAGGCCGGCTCATCAAGTATCAGATGGTCGGAAGGGGCCACAATCATTCTTGCGTTAGGATCTCTCTTGAGCAAGATGTGTGCTACCAAAGCAATACAGGGCGCCGTATCGCGCTGATAGGGCTCCGCAATAATCTGGCTGCACTCCAGTTCGGGCACCTGCTCCTTTACCAGCGCCACATAATGGCTCTGCGTAACCACAAGAATATTTTGGCTGTCAAACACTTTGGCCATCCGTTCGTAGGTTTGCCTGAAAAGTGTTTTCCCGGTACCTAAAATATCGAGAAACTGTTTTGGTCGGTTAATTCGGCTCAGGGGCCAGAAGCGCCTGCCGATACCACCGGCCAAAATAACACAGTAGGTTTTTGAATCCATCATGCACAAACGAGTCTTAAGTGAGGCCTTGAGGCAAACGGCTTAAATCAGTGGGCAAACGGCTTAAATCATTTACGGCGGGGGTGTTCCATTTCGTACTGAAGCTCCCATTTCCAAGCCGAAAGAATGGTCTCCTCGAGCGAACTTTGCGCCTTCCATCCCAACTCCCTATTTGCCAGCGTAGGATCGGCCCAGATTTGTTCAATATCGCCGGGCCGACGGTCAACAATGCTGTATCTGAGGGGCACACCCGAAACCTGGATAAAAATGGAAATCAGCTCAAGCACCGACACACCCTTTCCGGTTCCCACATTAAACATTTCGAAGCCGTCCCTACTTTTGCCATCCATAAGTCGCTGAATAGCAATTAGGTGTGCCTTTGCAAGGTCTACTACATGAATATAGTCGCGAATACACGACCCATCGGGAGTGTCGTAGTCGCCTCCAAAGACCTTTACCTCCTCACGAAGCCCGATACCGGTTTGGGTAATATAAGGAACCAGGTTATTCGGCACACCTCGGGGGAGTTCTCCAATCTGGGCAGAGGCATGCGCTCCAATGGGGTTAAAGTAGCGGAGCGCGATAGCCTGAACACCCGGATGGGCATTAATGAAGTCGCGAATCATCTCCTCGCTGATCTGCTTGGTGTTCCCATAGGGAGAGGTGGCCGGCTGAACCGGTGCATTCTCGGTAACCGGCAGCTCTTCGGGCTGCCCGTACACCGTACACGAAGAGGAAAAAACCATATTCGGCACATTGTACTTGTCTTGTGCCTCAAGGATGTTAAGAAGTGAAATCAGGTTGTTTCGGTAGTAGAGTTCGGGTTTTTCGACCGATTCGCCCACTGCTTTAGACGCAGCAAAATGAATCACGGCGTCGATGGGCGAATGGCGGGCAAAGAAGTCGTTGACAAGAGGCTGATTTTGCAGGTCGAATATCTCCAACAGCGGACGCACACCGGTAATTTTTTCAATCCCATTCAGCACGTCGGCCGAGGAGTTTGAAAGATTATCAATAATGACAACCTCAAACCCACTCTGAATGAGTTCGACAACCGTATGCGACCCAATATAACCGACACCGCCGGTAACCAATACTTTTTGTTTTTCCATGGAAGATATGAATTATGAAGGGCATAAAAATTCGTAAGCCCACGTAAAGTTATCCGAAATTTGAGAAACAACAAAATTCGGGCAGTTAGATTAATGTGCTATCTTTAACCCAACATTTTCGCCAACAATGAAGCAAGAGATCGTTGAGTGCATCATAGAACTGCTCGGCCGGAATGCCAAGGTGGCTATTCCGGGATTGGGCTCTTTTCAAGCCGAAGAGGCTCCCTCCCAATGGCTTTGCAACCACCGTCAAATTGCCCCACCCTCAACATCGATAACTTTTGTTCGCGACGGGGGTATTTCCGACCCCTTGTTGGTAACCTGGCTGGCTGCCAAAAAAGGTATTTCGGAGGGAACGGCTTTGGGTGAGGTAACCCGGTTTGCCTACCTGATCCGAAAAGAGTGGGAAAAGGGCGATGTAGAACTGGAGGGATTCGGTGTTTTTACCACCAACAGCAGAGGAGAGCTCGATTTCCATGTGAATGCAGAGGCTGTAACCCTTCACGCGCTGTACGGACTGGCCCCCGTTACCCTTCCCGAACTCCGGCCTTTAGCCGATGCTCAACCAATCCACAAAGCCGTAGAGAGGGTCAACGGAAAAGCCGCAGAGAAACCGGCAGGGAAAAAAGAAGAGGCTCCGGCTGTGCCGGAGCCCTCAAAATCTAAAAATTACCGCAGTCGTTCGGCTGCAACGCAAGTGGTATACGGGTTACTAATTGGTACTATCGTGGGGTTGACCCTTGTTGCCGCGCTCTATTTTTCGGGTATTCTGGCAAAATTCTGAAACCACCCGGCTACTCCGAGTCGTAGGCCCATTTCAGATAAATAGCACCCCAGGTAAACCCACCGCCAAACGCACTGAGAATCAGATTATCGCCCTTTTTAAGGGTTTTCTCCAACTCCCAAAGGCATAGAGGAATGGTGGCAGAAGTGGTATTCCCGAAACGTTCAATGTTTATCATTACCTTCTCTGCAGGAAGTCCCATCCGGCGCCCGACTGCATCGATAATGCGCAGGTTGGCCTGATGAGGCACGAGCCAGGCGAGTGTTTCGGGGGTAAGCTGATTTCGCTCCATGATTGCCACAGAGACATCGGCCATTCTCGACACTGCAAATTTGAACACAACCTGACCCTCCTGATGGATAAAATGCTCGCGATTCTGCACCGTTTCAACCGAGGCCGGGTGCAGTGAGCCACCCGCCTTCATGTAGAGAAAGTCGCGTCCTACACCGTCCGATTCGAAAAGATGGTCCATTACACCAAATTCTTCGGTAGTGGGCTCCAGCAAAATAGCGGTTCCGGCATCGCCAAAAAGAGGACAGGTGGTACGATCGGTATAGTCAACAATCGACGACATCTTATCGCCGGCCAAAAGAAGCACCTTTTTGTACTGGCCCGACTCTACAAACTTTGCAGCCGTCTCGAGCGCAAACAACATACCCGAGCAAGCCGCCTGCAAATCGAAAGCCCAGGCTTTCTTAATACCCACATCATCGCACACCAGACATGCCGTATTGGGGAAAACCATATCAGGCGTTGTGGTGGCACAGATAACCAGGTCTATCTCGTCGGGCGAGATGCCCTTTTTCTTAAACAGAGAGAGAACCGCCTTCGAAAGCATGTAGGAGGTTGCCTTGTCGGGATCCTTTAGGATATGACGTTCCCTGATACCTACCCTCTGCATAATCCATGCATCGGAGGTATCAACCATACGACTCAACTCTTCGTTGGTCAGAATGTATTCGGGCAGATATACATCTATACCCGTTATTGCAGCTCTGATTTTACTCATCTTACTGAAAAACACTCATTATCTTTGAAGGCAGCGATGCATTCACAAAAGCCATAGACTGCAAAATCATGTTCTTTATGGCGATTTCGTTCGAAATTCCGTGGCCCACAATTACATTGGCACCGATTCCAAGAACCGGCATTCCTCCATAATTTTCGTAGTTAAATCTTTCAAAATAGGGGTCCGAGATACCTCTCTGTCGCATTACATGATAGATTCCTTCGGCCTCTTTGAGTACGACATTCCCTACGAAACCGTCGCAAACCGTAACATCCACCTCATTGCTGAAAATGTGGTTCCCTTCTACATTTCCCACAAAATGGAAGTTGCCATTCTCCTGCATAATCTGATATGCGGCCTTGGTTAGTAGATTCCCCTTTTCGGCTTCGGTCCCGATATTTAGTAACCCCACCCGGGGTTTCACAATATTGAACATGCTTTCGGCAAACAACGAGCCCAGAATAGCATACTGACAAAGGACTTCGGGTTTGCAGTCGGCATTCAGACCCACATCGACCAAAACCCCGAAACTACCGTCGGGTTTGGGAATATAACCAGCAAGACAGGGCCTTGTGATACCAGGGATGGCCTTTACCGTTTGCATGGCACCCACCATCATGGCTCCGGTGCTTCCAGCACTGGCAAAACAGTCAATCCGCCCCTCGCTTAAGAGACGGTAGCCCACTGCAATACTGGAATCGGGTTTATGCACAAATGCCTTAGCGGGATGATCACCCATCTCAATAACCTGAGATGCATGTTCAATTTGAAAAACAGAAGCATCAAAATTGTGCCTGGAGCACAATTCCCAAATCACCTTCTTGTCCCCCACCAATACTACCTGTACATCGGGGGGAAGTTGCGAATAAGCGAGTATTGCTCCAACCACCATCGGTTGGGGAGCATAATCACCACCCATCACATCCAGGCCTATCTTCATACCTTTCCTGATTATCCCTGGTTACCTACCTGAAGGCCTTAGGCCTTGGCTTCGGCTGTTTCAACAGCCAACTTTCCACGGTAATAACCGCATTCCGGGCAAACTCTGTGATACAAAACCGTTGTACCACAGTTTGAACATTTAGAGACGGTGGGGACAACCGCATGATCGTGAGAGCGTCTTTTATCTCTGCGTTCTTTTGAGTGTCTGCGTTTAGGATTAGGCATATCTGTAATTATTATTAATGTGAGTAAACTACTTTTCTATATCATCCCAAAAGGGATCCTCATCTGATTCGGTCAACTCTTCCGAAACAAGGTACTTCTCGAGGGCTGCAATCATCACCGGATCGCAGGTGCTGTTTCCATCAGCGTCGTTGGGATGAACCCGCCGCAAAGGCAACCGAAAGTGCGCAAACTCGTAGATGAATTGCGACACATCGAATGTCTCTTCATACTGCGAAAGCACAATCACCTCATCCTCAGTATTTTTCTCTTCACCAAACTTTACAACCAGCAGGTGAGAACCATGGATAGGAAGCGACACCAACTCCAGACAACGATCACAAGGAACTTCAACTACACCGTCGAGCAAAAACTCCAACTCCATGAACTGGCTCTTCCTGTGAAGCGTCAAATGGACAGAAAAATGGGCTTTCTCAATTTCGGATCCCTCTACCTGAGCAAAGAAAGCGTCGTCGACCTGAAAATCATAATGATAAATTCCAGGCTTTAAACCCTTGTGATTCAACACGAATTGCTTGTTCTGTATCACTTTTTCGGCTCGTTTCGGGTCTGCAAAACTAAATATATTAATGCGAATAAAAAAGAAAAAGCCTTCAAAACCAGCGCTAACCCCATTATTTCGCTTTTGCACAAGAATTTAGCTCAGGCTTTGACAGCAGAAAGAAAAAATAACTGCACCAAACAAACGGGTATTCTCTATGGTTTTTGTACTTTTGCAGGCTTTTCAGACTAACGAAGACGATTCAAACAGCTGTCAGGCTTCACTTTTTTTTATACACGAATGACCGAAATCCGCAATATCGCGATTATAGCCCATGTAGACCATGGAAAAACCACCCTTGTCGATAAACTGATTCTTACCTGCAAAGTTTTCAAAGATCACGAAAATTCGTCGGAATTTACAATGGACAGCAACGATCTTGAAAAAGAGAGAGGTATTACCATCCTTGCCAAGAACGTGTCTGTCCGCTATAAAGATGTAAAGATAAACATTATTGATACGCCGGGTCATGCCGACTTCGGAGGCGAAGTAGAAAGAGTTCTAAATATGGCCGATGGGGTTCTCCTGCTGGTGGATGCCTTTGAGGGTACCATGCCCCAGACCCGCTTCGTACTGCAAAAGGCCATCAATATGGGCAAGAAGCCCATCGTGGTGATTAATAAAGTCGACAAACCCAATTGCCGCCCCGAAGAGGTGCAGGAGGAGGTGTTCGACCTGATGTACGGGCTTGATGCCACCGAGGAGCAGCTCGATTTCCCCACTATTTACGGATCGGCCAAACATGGCTGGATGAGTACCGACTGGCGCAATCCGGGCGACAACCTCACTCCGCTTCTGGACGCAATCATCGAACATATTCCCCCGGCCGAACAACACGAAGGAACCCCCCAGTTGCTTATCACCTCGCTCGAATACTCTTCGTACGTTGGGCGGATTGCCATCGGAAAGCTGCGCCGCGGCACCCTGAAAGAGGGCATGCTGGCAACGCTGATGAAACGCGATGGCTCCATGGTGAAGACCCGCATTAAAGAGTTACTGCTCTTTGAAGGTCTCACCAAACGCAAGGTGCCCGAAGTGCTTTCGGGCGACATTTGCGCCTTGGTAGGTATTGAGGGCTTTAACATCGGCGACGCGATACTCGATCTGGAGAATCCCGAATCGGTGGGAACCATCTCCATCGATGAACCTACGATGAGCATGCTTTTCACCATCAATACCTCTCCATTCTATGGACGCGACGGGAAATTCGTCACCTCACGCCACCTGAAGGACCGGCTCGACCGCGAATTAGAGAAGAACATTGCGCTCAGGATAGAAGAGGGTGGAGCGGCCGACTC
This sequence comes from uncultured Bacteroidales bacterium, assembly GCA_964349835.1. Taxonomy (GTDB): domain Bacteria; phylum Bacteroidota; class Bacteroidia; order Bacteroidales; family UBA4181; genus JAQVSH01. The sequence continues at coordinate 27,509 of CAYGID010000009.1, forward strand.
ATTTATTGTTTTCGGTCGTGGTATTCTGCATCTCGCCATACTGATTGAGACCATGCGCCGCGAGGGGTACGAACTTCAGGTAGGCCAACCCAAGGTGATTATCAAAGAGATTGACGGGGTGAAATGCGAACCCATTGAAGAACTGAACATCGACGTGCTCGAAGAGTATGCCGGGAAAGCTATTGAGATGGCAACCCGTCGACGCGGCGAACTGATTAAGATGGATCACAAAGAGGAGCGGACTCAACTTGAGTTCAGAATCCCTTCGAGGGGCATTATCGGCCTTCGGAATCAGGTGCTTACGGCTACTGCCGGCGAGGCTGTTATGACACATCGTTTCTTGGAATTTGCCCCCTTGAAGGGAGATATTGAGATGCGCATAAACGGTTCGCTCATCTCGATGGAAACGGGTCAGGCCATTGCCTATGCGCTCGACAAACTCCAAGACAGAGGTCGCTTCTTTGTGGATCCTGGCACCGAAATCTATGAGGGCCAGGTGGTTGGAGAACACACGCGTGCCGGCGACCTGGTACTGAATCTCACCAAAACCAAAAAGCTCACCAACATGCGTGCCTCCGGAACGGACGATAAGGCAAAAATTACACCTGCCGTTAAGTTTTCGCTCGAGGAGTCGCTCGAGTATATACAAGAAGACGAATATGTGGAGGTCACCCCTCATTACGTGAGGATTCGAAAGATTCTGCTGAGCGAAACCGATCGCAAGAGGCAATCACGCTGAGAATAGAATAACGGCCGCTTGTTGGTCAAACTGCAAAAGCCTATGTACGACATCATAATTATTGGGGGCGGCATTGTAGGCCTTGCCACGGGCCTGCGGATTAAAGAGGTCCATGGCTCCTTGAAAGTGGCCATCTTCGAAAAGGAGAAGGTGGTAGCCGCTCATCAAACCGGAAACAACAGCGGAGTTATCCACTCCGGAATCTATTACAAGCCGGGCAGCCTTAAGGCCACCAACTGCCGCATCGGGAGAGAGATGCTCCTCGATTTTTGTAATAAAGAGGGCATCCCCTACGAAATGTGTGGAAAGATTATTGTGGCCACAACTCCCGCCGAACTGCCGCGGCTGGATGCAATCTACGAAAGAGGCCTTGAGAATGGGCTTACCGACATCAGGAAAATCGGGCCCGAAGAGATTCGCGAAAGAGAACCCCACGCGGCCGGGCTTGCCGGAATATATGTGCCCTACACGGGAATCATCGATTTTAGGGAGGTGTCCGAAAAATATGCCGAAATCTTTACCGCCCGCTATGACGGCGAGATTCTCTTTGAGCACCGGGTTACCGGAATCAATAAGGTGAATGGCGGCCTGGAGGTAGTAACCCCAAAAGGCACCTTCGCAACCCGAATGGTGATAAACACTGCCGGGCTGCAGTGCGACCGGGTAGCCCGGTTTAACAAGCCTGACCTCAATTACAGGATTATCCCCTTCCGAGGCGAATATTATACGCTTGCCCCCGAAAAACACTCGCTTGTAAAAAACCTGATCTATCCGGTGCCTGATCCCGCCTTCCCGTTTTTGGGGGTTCATTACACCCGAAGAGTAAAAGGGGGAATTGAGGCAGGCCCCAACGCAGTATTCGCATTTAAAAGAGAGGGGTACAAAATGTCCGACATCTCTCTTCGCGATACTTTCGAATCGCTTACATGGCCGGGGTTCCAAAAGGTGATGTGGAAATATATGCTTACCGGCCTGGGAGAGTTCTGGCGCAGTTTCAATAAGGCAGCATTTACCAAGGCGTTGCAAAAACTACTCCCCGAAATACGCAAAAACCATCTTACCCCCGGCGGAGCGGGAGTAAGGGCACAAATATGCACCCGCGACGGCCGGCTGCCCGACGATTTCATTATTGAGGAAGACGAGGGAATCATCAACGTACTGAATGCCCCCTCGCCTGCGGCAACCTCCTCTCTTTCTATCGGAAAAACCATCTCGGAAATGGTTTTAAAAAAAATAGGTTATTGACCTTCCTCAACTATCTCGCCATTGTATGCAACTAAAGTGTCTACGCTTTAGTTGCATACAAACAGATTGAAAAACTTGAATAGGTTAGAATATTTCAAAATTCTATATCTTTAGGGGTTTAAATTACTGAACTATGAAAACTATGCCACTAAAACTCTCTTCTCTAGCTATGATTACTCTATTATTCGCTGCCTGCGGAACAAAGCCCGCCTCTCAGGAGGAGGCTTCGAAAGGCACCATCACAAAACAGGCTTTCGGCGTGTCGGGCGGTAAGGAGGCTTCTCTCTATACCCTGACCAACGCACAGGGTGCCATTGTAAATATCTCCGACTTCGGAGGGATCGTGCAATCTATCATTGTGCCCGATAAGGAGGGTGTGATGGCCGATGTGGCCCTTGGATTCGAAAATGTTGACGGCTACAAAACAAAAGATGGTTATATCGGAGCCCTGATTGGCCGCTATGGAAACCGGATTGGCAAAGGAAAGTTCACCATCGACGAAACCACTTACACCCTGGCAACCAACAATGGCCCGAACCACCTTCATGGAGGGTTAAGCGGCTTTAACGACAAATTTTGGGCCGCCGAAGAGGTGAGCGATTCCACCTCTGTGGGACTGCGTCTTACCTACTCCAGCGCAGATGGCGAAGAGGGGTATCCGGGCAAATTGGATATTACGGTTCTCTACACCTGGACTAACAACAACGAACTGAAAATTGACTATTCGGCGGTTACCGATAAATCGACAGTGTGTAACCTAACTAACCATCTCTATTTTAACCTTTCGGGCGACCCGAAAAAGGGCATTCTGGATCAAATCATGCAGATTAATGCAGCCCGCTACACCCCGGTTGATGCCAATTTGATTCCCACCGGCCAACTGGCTCCTGTTGCAGGAACTCCCTTCGATTTCACCACTCCCAAGAGCCTCGGTAAAGATATTGCCGCTCTGGGTGGAGGTGCCGATGGTCCTGTTGGCGGCGGTTACGACCACAACTATGTGCTTCGCGATGCCCCTGGCGAGTTGATTCTGGCAGCCGTTGCCTCCGATCCGGCTAGCGGCCGGGTAATGGAAACCTGGACCACCGAACCCGGTGTTCAGCTCTATACCAGCAACTTTATGGAAGGCACTTTTTCGGGCAAAGAGGGAACTCCCTATGCCAAACATGTGGGATTCTGCCTCGAAACGCAACACTTCCCCGACTCCCCAAATCAGCCGACCTTCCCCTCCACACGGTTAGATCCGGGAAAAACCTATAAAACCACCACTATCTACAAGTTCAGCGTAAAATAGCGGATAGTAAACAAGAATCAGCCCGTTGCCTCAAAGGTTCAATCAAAGAAACCAAGAGGTAACGGGCTTTTTCTATTCCGCGAACAGGCAATTACTGTTGAGCCACACTCAATAGATACTGCCGGTTGAGACGGGCAATGTTGGTTACCTTAATCTCCTTGGGGCATTCAGCCTCGCAGGCTTTTGTATTGGTACAATTTCCAAAGCCCAGTTCGTCCATCTTGGCCACCATGCTGAGCGCCCTTTCTTTGGCCTCCACCACACCTTGGGGCAGGAGGGCAAACTGCGATATCTTGGCCGAGACAAAAAGCATGGCCGAGGCATTCTTGCAGGCCGCCACGCAGGCGCCGCAGCCAATGCAGGCAGCAGCATCCATGGCCAGTTCGGCACTCTCATTCGAGATGGGAATGGCATTTGCATCGGGTATACCGCCTGTGTTTACCGAAACGTATCCTCCCTCCTGAATCAGTTTGTCGAAAGCCAATCTGTCGACCACCAAATCCTTGATAATGGGGAAAGCCTTCGAACGCCAGGGTTCAATCCAGATGGTTTCGCCATCCTTAAAACGACGCATGTGCAACTGGCAGGTGGTGATACCACTGTCGTTCCCATGCGGACGTCCGTTGATAAAGAGGCTGCACATTCCGCAAATTCCTTCGCGACAGTCGTGGTCGAAACAGACCGGTTTCTCGAATTTGTCAACCAGCGATTCGTTCAGCAAGTCGAGCATCTCGAGGAAGGAGCAGTCGGGCGAAACGTTCTGCATGGGGTAGGTTTCGAACCGACCTTTTACCTTGGCGCTGTCTTGACGCCATATTTTGAGGGTGATATTCAATCCGCGTTTTTCCATAATTGTATTCTTTATTGTTCCGGAACTCTCCTAACCGGAATTACTCCTTGTAGTTACGTTGTGCGATCTTAATGTTTTCGTAAACCAGCGGCTCCTTGTGCAGAACGGGACTCTCTTTACTCCCTTTGTACTCCCAGCAGGCCACATACATCATATCTTCATCGTTACGCAGCGCTTCGCCCTCGGGGGTCTGGAACTCTTCGCGGAAATGGCCGCCGCACGACTCCTCGCGCAACAACCCATCCTTTGCCATAAGCGCACCCAAATCGATATGTTCGGCGGTACGTAAAGCCTTCTCCAGCTCGGGATTAAACTCATTCTTAGAACCGGGCACAAAAATATCCCTCTCGAATTCCACTTTCAGTTTTGCAATCATCTCAATGGCCTCTTCGAGCGACTTTTTGGTACGTGCCATCCCTACGTGATCCCACATGATGATCCCCAACTTTCTTTGGAAATAATCGGCCGAATGTTTGCCTTTGTTCTCCATAATGTGGTTCACCTTTGCCTCCACAGCCTTTGCGGCCGCATCGAATTCGGGCAAATCGGCAGAGAAGCGCGGTATCTGAATCTGGTTGGCGAGGCAGTTTTGAATGGTGTAGGGAAGCACAAAATAGCCATCGGCCAGCCCCTGCATGAGAGCCGAAGCCCCAAGACGGTTGGCACCATGATCGCTAAAGTTGGCCTCTCCGGCTGCAAAAAGGCCGGGAATAGAGGTTTGCAGCTCATAATCGACCCAAAGACCGCCCATGGAATAGTGGATGGCAGGGTAGATCATCATAGGCGTTTCGTATGGATTGTCGTCGGTAATCTTTTCGTACATCTGGAACAGATTGCCGTAGCGGGCCTCAATCACAGGACGTCCGAGCCGCTTAATGGAATCGGCAAAATCGAGGTAAACAGCCAGGCCGGTCTCATTTACACCAAAACCGGCATCGCACCTCTCCTTAGCAGCTCGCGATGCCACGTCGCGCGGCACCAGGTTTCCGAAAGCGGGGTAACGACGCTCCAGATAGTAATCCCTATCTTCGGCAGGAATCTGGGTGGGTTTCAGTTTACCGGCGCGCAAAGCCTCTGCATCCTCCTTCTTTTTGGGAACCCAGATACGACCGTCATTGCGGAGCGACTCCGACATTAGGGTTAATTTCGACTGATAATCGCCATGCACCGGGATACAGGTGGGGTGAATCTGCACATAACAGGGGTTTCCAAACAGGGCTCCCCTCTTGTAACAAACCATAGCGGCCGCACCGTTCGAACCCATTGCGTTGGTGGAGAGGAAATAGACATTTCCGTACCCGCCGGTGGCCAGCACAACTGCGTGAGCAGCATGTTTCTCGATTTCGCCGGTAACCAGATTCCGGGTAATGATACCCCTGGCATACCCGTCGACCAATACCAAGTCGAGCATTTCGGAACGGGTATAGAGCGTGACGTTCTTTTTCCGAATCTGCCTGCTGAGTGCACTGTAGGCTCCCAAAAGAAGTTGCTGTCCCGTCTGACCGCGGGCATAGAAAGTACGACTCACCTGCGCACCGCCAAATGAGCGGTTGTCAAGTAGTCCGCCATACTCGCGGGCAAAGGGAACCCCCTGAGCCACACACTGATCGATAATAGCGTTCGAAACCTCGGCGAGGCGGTATACATTGGCCTCCCGGGCACGGTAATCGCCCCCCTTGATGGTGTCGTAAAAGAGACGATAAACCGAATCGCCATCGTTCTGGTAATTTTTGGCGGCATTAATACCTCCCTGAGCTGCAATGGAGTGCGCACGGCGAGGGCTATCCTGGATACAGTAAATCTTTACGTTGAATCCCATCTCACCCAGGCTGGCGGCAGCAGAAGCCCCAGCCAGACCGGTACCCACAACAATAACGTCGAGTTTGCGCTTATTGGCAGGATTAACCAGTTTTTGGGAAGCCTTGTACTGCGTCCATTTCTGAGCCACCGGTCCTGCGGGTATTTTTGATTCTATCTTCATGGTATAGGTAATTTACAATCGTTCAACTATGAGCTATTTTCTTTCGAATGGGGCAGCTTATTTAAAAATGTAGAAAAAGAGGGGAATAAAGGCAAACCCGATGGCAACCACCCCTGCATAAATATTGCCCAAACATTGCAGGCGCGTCTGCCATACGCCGTTCGAAAGCCCGATAGATTGAAAAGCACTCCAAAAGCCGTGCGTGAGATGAAACCACAAGGCGCCTACCCATACGAGATAGATAACCACATAGAGCGGTTGCGAAAACAGACTGGCAACCAGCTCGTAGGGGTTTTCACAGAGGAGAGCAGGCAGTCCGGCCATCTCTTTGATGGTTTGTAGCTGCATTTTCCCCCAGAAATGAAACAGGTGCATCCCGAGAAAGCCCACGACTATAAGTCCCAGCACAAACATATTTCGGCTTGCCCATTTGACATTGGTTTTCGATGCACATCCGTAACGATCCGAACCCCTGGCCTCTCTGTTCTGTAAGGTGAGAAGTGCCGCATAGAGGATGTGAACAGCAAAGCCCAGAGCAAGTACCGGGACCATAATCCGAATCAACGGATTGGTGTCCATGAAATGACACACTGCGTTGTAGGCTTCGGCCGAAAAAAGAGCCACCAGGTTGGCTCCGAGATGAACTACAAGGAATGTAATTAGAAAAAGTCCCGAAACGCTCATTATAAGCTTCTTCGCAATAGAGGAGAGACCCGACTTACCCATAAGGAAACAAGTTAAATTGATGGAAAATGAAAAAATTAGCCGATAAACATCGTTGATAAACCAGATGTAACTTTCGATGCTGCAAAAGTATCTTGTTCTCTATCGAAAGCAAAATTTCCAAACAGTGTTGCGTTAATTTAGACTCAATCTAAACACAGGCTAAAAGATGGTGGGGAAAACCGAAATTGTATCTTTGTTTTACTCTATTACGTGCATCTCAGAAATCGCACAGCAATGCGCAACCGGATCCGTCTGCTTTTTCGACTTCGCGAACTGGTTTTGGCGTTGAGTCGAACGCTGAAGAGGTTGCTAGAACTGGGAATGGTTCTCATCGGCCTCTTTACTCTGTTTCTATTGATATTCGAATTCGGATTTTTGCAAACAGAGCAGACATCGCTGTTTGCCGAAAACGCCGGAAATCTTTTGCTGTTGCTCTTTCTGGCAGGTCAAACGCTACGCTTCCTGGTCTGCTTGAAGGAAATCTTCCTTGAGTCAGGCAAATGGTTCGAAATATCTCTTTTTCTGGCGACCTCAGCTATCTGGTCGATAAACACCCAGTATTACGAGATTTTCTCGGCATCGGCGCCCTGGATTACATGGCTCTCCCTTCAGGTGCTCACCCCGCTTCTTCTGGTTTCGCTGAGCCTGATCTACCTCTCACGGGCTTTCTTCCATTGGATGGGCCGGATCTTGAATCCTGCAGCCCTCTTTGCCGGCAGTTTCCTCTTTATCATTATTGTAGGGTCGGGACTGCTCATGCTGCCCAAAGCTACGATTTCGGGCATCTCCTATATCGACTCTCTCTTTGTATCGGCTAGTGCCGTGTGTGTTACAGGTCTTACCCCCATCGACATCTCAACCATGTTTACCCGGAGTGGGCAAGTGGTCATTATGCTCCTGTTCCAGATAGGGGGCATCGGTGTGATGACCTTCACCTCGTTTTTGGCTATGCCCTTTCTGGGCGGAGCCTCATTTACCAACACCATGACGCTTCGCGAACTGCTTCAGGAGAGCCGTGCCGACAGCCTCTTTGGAACACTGCGCAGCATTATACTCATTACATTGGTAGCCGAGTGCATTGGCGCAGTTGCTATTTGGGTGCAGATAGCGGGGACTGTGGGAACCCCGCAAGAGGAGCTGTTCTTTGCCGTGTTTCATTCTATTTCGGCCTTCTGCAATGCAGGCTTCTCCACTATTTCGAACGGTCTGTATCACCCGGCGCTTCAACACAACTATCTTCTGTTGGTATGGATCTCGCTCCTGATCATTGTAGGAGGTATCGGATTCCCCATCATTAACAATTACTACCAGCTGATTCGCCATGTGGTTAAGAACGGGGTAGACCAATTACGGGGAACAACCTCCCATTACCGCCATCTGCCCCAGGTGATAAATTTGAATACACGGATTGTACTGGTGACGACCGCCATCTTGCTGGCAGTGGGCTTTATTTCCTTCTTTCTTTTCGAACAAAATGGTGTGTTAAAGGAACAACCTCTGCACGGACAACTTGCAACAGCACTTTTTGGTTCTGTAACACCCCGCACGGCAGGATTTGCTCCATTCTCAGTCACTGCCCTTAGCCCTCCCACCATCTTTCTTTTTCTAGTGCTGATGTGGATTGGTGCTTCTCCCATGTCGACCGGAGGAGGCATCAAGACAACCACAGTTGCCGTACTGTTTATGGATATGTTTCATGCGGCACAACAAAAAACACATGTAACGCTTGGGCACAGGCAGATTGATTCATCCACCATTCGCAAAGCCTCAGCCATTGTCTTCTCCTCCGCAGCCTGGATGGTATTGGCCACCTTCACGCTAGTTATCACCGAACCCGATGCATCGCTGGTTCCCATTCTGTTTGAAGTCATTTCGGCACTCTCTACGGTGGGCCTCTCGGCAGATGTTACCCCTACCTTAAGTACAACCGGGAAAATCATCATTATCATGAGTATGTATATTGGCCGTGTGGGAACCTTTGTGCTTCTTACCACTTTCCTGCCAGCAAAACCGGGAAGCTTTTTTCAATACCCAAAAGACCAGATAATAATGTAGGAATGATATGAAATACATCGTAATCGGACTCGGAAAATTCGGCGCACAATTGGCCGAAAGACTCACTTCACTCGGCCACGAGGTGCTGGGAATCGATAGTGACCCATATATTGTAGAGAAGTATAAGAGAGGCATCTCCTCTACCCTCTGCATGGATGTGCGCGAAGAGATAGCCATTCAATCGCTCCCGTTAAAGGGGTGCGATGCGGTCTTTGTGACCCTGGGCGAACATTTCGACACCTCCATCCATACGGCGGCGCTCATGAAGCAATTCGGAGTCGAGCGTATCATTGTGCGCACCATCTCAAAACTTCACCGTACGGTGCTCGAATCTATCGGGATTAAAGAAATCGTTTCGCCCGAAAAAGAGTTTGCCGAAGTGCTGGCCGCCCGGGTGGAGCTCTCGCCAGATGCCAATGTGCACATGATTACCGATTCGCACGGTGTACTGGAGGTAAAGGTTCCCGCTTACCTTGTGGGGCAGACTCTCGGGGAGGTCAATTTTGAAGAGAAGTACCACTTGCGTCTGATGGCCATTAAACGACCTGCCGAGGAGAAAAATCTCCTCGGATTCAAGGTTACTAAACTGCAAATTGTTGACAGGCTCTCGCCGTTAACTTTGTTGCGGAAAGAGGACTACCTGCTGCTCTTCGGCAAGACCGATCTCTTTAAAAACCTGAAAGCAACTTAAAAGGGCATATCGTCCGAAGCGTCGGCCTCGGGCGGATAGTCGGAAGGAGGAGGCACCTCGCCGGGTGCTCTTCCCTGGCCGCCACCTGCGTTCTGTGCGCGGAAACGCCAGACCCTGACGTCGGTATACCAGCGGCCGTTGTATTCACGCGATTCCAGATTTACATCGAGGGTGAGCATCGTACCCGGTGCATAGCCGGCCAAATCCTGCACCTTATCGGCCCATGCCGAAACGAGAACCTTTTTGGGAAACTGCTCGGCAGTCTCTATCAAAAACTCCTGCTTAACCCAGGTTCCACGGCTGCTCTGTCCCTGTTGCTGGGGAAAAACCGTAACCAATTTACCCGAAACTTCCATAAATCCTCCTAATCGTTATTGGTCTCAGTAACTACAATCTCCAGAATCTTGTCGCCTTGACGGATTGCGTCGATAATATCGAGCCCGTCAACCACCTTCCCAAAACAGGTATGCTTGCGGTCGAGATGTTGCGTGTTGCGACGGCTATGACAGATAAAAAATTGCGACCCGCCGGTGTCCTTCCCCGCGTGAGCCATCGACAACACCCCCCGGTCGTGGTATTGGTTGTCGCCTGAGGTTTCGCAGGGAATGGAGTAACCCGGGCCACCCACTCCCGTACCCTTTGGACATCCGCCCTGAATCACGAAATCGGGAATTACTCTGTGGAAAGTCAATCCGTTATAAAACCCCTGCCGGGCCAGTTTCACAAAATTTGCCACCGTTCCGGGGGCATCCTTCTCGTAAAAAACCACTGTCAGGTTCCCTTTCTCGGTACGTATTTCAGCGTTCAGCATGTTGGTAGAGTTTACATTTGTTTGTCAAAGAAAGGATTTTTCGCTTAAACTCGCCGCAGCTGCCTGCCAAAAAGTGAATAACATGAGCCCGATTGTTAATAACTGAACATACCAACCGTCCGTAATCGGGAAAGGTTATCCTTATCTTCGCACTGGATTAGGGTTCCTCATGCCATAAAGCATCTGAAGTGCCGTACAGAAGATTACCAAATACCGACAGCGCACGACTGCGCGCACTCAGGGCCGCCTACGAAAAAGGATGCTCGGTGCACGTGTCGAAACTGGCCTTCTCTCAGGAAACCCTCCAGCTGATTCTGACTCTTCTCCCCAACTTCGACGCAGCCATCTCCAACTTCCGCATCAATCAGGCTATGCATTTAGCCAAAAACAAGGAGTATCCCAACCTGCTCAAAAAGGCCAAGCTATACGTGTCGCACTTTATCCAGGTGGTGAACATGGCAATCGCCAGAGGAGAGATAAAGCCCGAAATCCGTGATTTTTATGGCCTTTCCGAATACGATGGGAGAGTTCCCGATCTGAATACCGAGGCCGATTTACTTCTCTGGGGAAAGAAGATTGTTACTGGCGAAACCGACAGGATGCAGAAGGGACAGCCCCCTATCACCAATCCGAGCATCGCACTGGTGAAGGTTTGGTTCGAACAATTCTGCGATGCCCACTATTATAAGGTAACCCATAACAAATCGGCATCCAGAGTGCTCCGGAATATTGCCGCACTTCGGCGAGATGCCGACGACCTGATACTAAACCTCTGGAACGAAGTGGAGGCCCATTACCAGGCACTTCCCGATGAGATGATGAGGGAGTGGGCCACTACCTACGGGGTGGTCTATGTATATAGACCCCATGAGCTGAAAAATGCAGCAAAGAAAGAGCAGCAGACCCAGAGAACGCGCTCACTTTTTGAACCATAACGACTCAGTAAGTTCAAACCCCTCGGGCATTCGCATTTGAACACCGCTTTCGCGCAACAAACGCTTCAGAGAGGGTACGGGCAGTTCGTCGAAAGGTGACGGAGCGGAGAAACGCGCTTTCAGAGCAAATCCTACATCACCCAAAAGCTCTTCCATAAAACTTTTCTCTTTGGGAAAGCCTTTAACGAAATATGGGTCCAGATTGGCTAAAGCAGCGGCTCGGGCAATGGCCTGATCCAAGCCACCCAAGCTGTCTATTAACCCTATCCGTAAGGCGTCGGCTCCGCTCCAGACCCTCCCCTGTGCCACCGAATCGGCCGCCTCGGCCGAAAGAGGGCGCTGTTCAACAACATGACTGAGAAACGTTTGATAGACCCTTTCGACCGACTCCTGCGCCCACTCCGTTTCGAGGGGTGTCATTTTCCTGAAGAACGAACCGGCATCAGCCCCGGAATGAGTTGCTACCTCTTGGGGAGTAATCCCGATTTTATCCTCAAGTAATGCTTCGAAACAGGGGTAGAGTCCGTACACTCCGATAGAGCCTGTAAGCGTAACCGGATCGGCCCAAATCTCCTTTGCAGGGAGCGCCATATAATAGCCCCCCGAAGCCGCCATGTCGCCCATAGAGACCACCAGAGGCTTCGAGGCCGCAGCCTGTTTTACCTCGCGCCACACCATTTCGGCTGCCAGCGCACTTCCCCCCGGAGAGTTAATCCGAAGCACAATTGCCTTTACTTCCACATCGGCAACAGCATCCCTGAGAGCATCCCTGATAGTCTCGGAACCCATTTGGCCGGCAGCCGAAGAGCCCGATACCAGATCGCCAAAGGCATAGACCACAGCCACAGCTTGTTGCCCCGGAATCGTGGGGAGCGAGGGAGGTTGCAACCGGGCATAATCTATCAACGCAATCGCGTTGTAGGTTTCCTCTCCACCCGACAAGGAGGATAACACATCTTCTGCCTGATCAAAATAGAGAATCGAGTCGATCATACCCATCTCCAAGGCTTTTCTCTCATCTCGAAACAGCTGCTCCTGAGCCCACCCATCCAGCTGTTCGCGGTTCAGACCCCGACTTGAAGCCACAGAATCGGCCATATGACTCCACACCGTTTGCAATAAAACCGACAGCTGCTCGCGATTTTCGGTACTCATCTCCTCTACCAGGAAGGGCTCCACGGCACTCTTAAATTTTCCATGACGAATCGGCTGCAAATCTATGGCAAACCGGTCGAGCAGCTTTTTATAGTAAAAGGTATTTACCGAAAGTCCCTTCCACGAAAGCATGCCGGTGGGAGGTAAAAATATGTGGTCCGAAACCGACGCCAAATAGTAGGCTTTTTGGTCGTAACTGTCGGCATAGCTGACAATAAACTTTCCTTTGGCTTTAAAATCAACAAGCGCCGAACGGATGGCATTCACGGAAGCCAGACCTGCCGAAAGCTGTTCGGTATGAAGCCAAATCCCCTTGATGCGCGAATCGTGGGTCGCCCTCGAAATAGCCGCAAGAATCTGGTCGAGCCCCATGGAGGGAACCGAAGAAAGAGACAAAAAATCGAAATTACTGAAAGGGTTGTGGGTAATCCGTTCCGTAATGTTCATGTTGAGGTTGAGCTCTAATACCGAGTTCTCCTTTACATCGGGCGCACGATCCGAAAACAGGGCAATCCCTTGCACAAGGGCTCCCAGCATAATAAAAAGAAGTAAGAGACCCGCCAAAAATCCGAGGCAGGAACCCAGAAAAGAAGAAAAGAAAGATTTCATACGGTTTAAGAATTAAAAGGAACACGGCCACATAAAAGTATTACTAATTTTGTCACAAAAATAGAAATGTATGGAGTTGATTCATGAACTTACCATCGCGGTCGACGGCCTCTCATCTTGCGGGAAAAGTACCTTTGCAAAAGCTATAGCGGAGCATCTGGGTTATGCCTATGTCGACAGCGGCGCCATGTATAGGGCGGCTACCCTTTTTGCCCTTCGCAAAGGGTGGATCCGGGGTAAGGCAATCGACAAAGAGCTCCTGCTATCGCATCTGCCCGAAATGGAGATCTCCTTTGCCAGAAACAGAGCTAACGGGGCAAACGAAACCTTCTTGAACGGAGTATCGGTCGAGGAGGCAATCCGTACGCTCGAAGTCTCATCGAAGGTTAGTGAAATCAGCGCCATTGCCGAAGTGCGCCGACACATGGTGAAACTGCAGCAGGAGATGGGTCGAAACCGCTCTATTGTGATGGATGGGCGCGATATCGGAACGGTGGTATTCCCGGATGCCGATATCAAGATTTTCATGAAGGCATCGCCCGAAGTTCGAGCCAAACGAAGATGGCTCGAACAGCGCGAAAAGGGGATGGAGGCCACACTGACCGAAATCGGCGAGAACCTGCTATACCGCGACCAGCTCGACCAGTCGCGCGAAGAGGGTCCGCTCCGACAGGCCGCAGATGCCTTGGAGCTCGACAACAGTCACATGACTCCCGACGACCAGATGAGGTGGTTTTTGGAGGTGTTAAAGCCGTTCTCCAAACAAAAGGGATGAAAAGTTGTTGATAGAGTAAAATTGTGCCATATGGTTGTCACCATCGACCAGCATTCGGGATTCTGTTACGGGGTCATCCGGGCCATCCGGATGACGGAGGAGGCGCTTGCAAATCAACAAAAACTTTTCAGTCTGGGCCATATTGTGCACAATGAGCTGGAGGTCGAAAGGTTGAGTGGATTGGGGCTTCGCCTGACTGACCACTCCATTCTCGACCGCGAACAACCCGACCGGGTTTTAATCAGAGCGCACGGCGAACCGCCCGAAACCTACCGGAGGGCCGAACAGAGCCATACCCGACTTATCGACGCCACATGCCCCGTGGTATTGAAGCTTCAGCAAAAGGTTCGAAAGGCCTATCAATCAAGCCTTCTTTCGGGGGGAACTGTGGTGATATACGGAAAAAAAGGGCATGCCGAAGTGGTAGGGCTTTTAGGACAAACCGACAATAATGCATGGGTAGCCAGTATCCCCGAAGACCTTACAGGGTTGGACGTTTCGAAACCGGTGTACCTCTTTGCACAGACCACGATGCATCCCGAGGGATTGAAGGCAATCGAATCAAGGTTGTTTTCTATGAGGAAGGAGCAGAACATTCCTGAATCAGTGACTGTTGAGGTGTACGACACCATTTGCAGACATGTCTCTTCGCGCGAGCAGCACCTGAAACGCTTTTCGAAGGAACACGATGTGATTCTCTTTATCGCGGGCACCCAAAGTTCGAACGGAAAAATATTATATAATGTGTGTAAAAGGTACAATAATTGCAGTTATGCCGTAACCTGTCCCGACGAAATTCGGAAAGAGTGGCTCGAAACAGCTGGTTCGGTGGGTATTTGCGGAGCCACCTCAACCCCGAAATGGCTGATGGAGGCCTGCAGAGAGAGAGTAATGATGTTATCGGAAAATGAAAGTTTATAACATGTAATAAGATGAGTAAAATTAAGAGAATCGGGGTTTTGACATCCGGTGGCGATGCCCCGGGTATGAATGCAGCTATCAGGGCGGTTACGCGGTCGGGTATCAACAGCGGACTGGAGGTGTACGGAATCCGGATGGGTTATCAGGGCATGATCGAAGGCGACATCTATCCCCTAAATTCGGAATCGGTGAGCGGAATTATTCAAAAGGGAGGCACCTTTCTCCAGACGGCACGCTGCAAGGAATTCCGTACGCCCGAAGGGAGGGCTCTCGCCTACGAACAGTTGAAGAAATTTGGCATCGATGCGGTGGTGGTCATTGGCGGTGATGGATCATTTACAGGCGCTAACGTGATGTCGGAAGAGTACGATATCCCCTTTGTGGGCATTCCGGGAACCATCGACAACGATCTCTACGGAACCGACTATACCATTGGTTACGACACCTGCTTAAACACAGTCATCGATGCTGTCGACAAGATCCGCGACACGGCCAGTTCGCACAATCGCATCTTTTTTGTTGAGGTGATGGGACGGGAGGCCGGCTTTGTGGCCATCAACAGCGGAATTGCTTCCGGGGCCGAGGTGATTATGGTACCCGAAGAGAAGAACCAACTGGCCAAGGTGAGAAGCTTCCTTGCCGAACGGGCTCGTAAAAATAAGAGCAGCATTATTCTGGTGGCCGAAGGAGTCGAAGAGGGCAGCGCCATGCAGATTGCCGACCTGGTCAGACCCGAATTCCCCCAGTTCGACATCCGGGTATCGGTGTTGGGCCACATTCAGCGGGGAGGCTCACCCAGCGCACAAGACCGCATTACGGCAAGCCGAATGGGCGCTGCCGCTGTGGAGGCACTCCTCGACAACCAGAAAGCGGTTATGATTGGCATACAAAACAATGAGATTGTACAGGTGCCTCTCAACAAGAGCATCAAGCTTCACAAAGCCATCAGCCCGCAATTCATCACCTTTGCCGAAAGCATCGGAACATTCGGCCCCCCAAAAGTCGAGCCGGGAATGTAATTACAGGGAGGGCGAACGCAACGCCAATAGGGCGTCGTGTACCGCAGAGAAATTGAAAGAGGCCAGGGTTGTATCCAGGCGGCTTTCAATTTTTTTATTACAGAGGTTCCCGATACTCCCTTCGTGGGTATGATGCACATGCTTTTCGGGCGCATAGTCGCCATTGGCAATTGCCTGCCCCACTTCGCGGTAAGCGTCGCGGAAAGGGGTGCCTGAAAGCACCTTTTGATTGAGCGTCTCTACACTAAAAAGATACTTATACCGCTCGTCATTGAGGATATCGCGGTTTACATTGATGTTGCCAACCATAAAGTTGAGCATCTCCATCACATGTTTTGCCTCCTCAATGGCCGGAAACAGAATCTCTTTCAATAACTGGAGGTCGCGAAAATAGCCCGAAGGCAAATTGGCCAGAAGAAGGGTTATCTCCGACGGAAGCGCCTGCAGCCGGTTCGACTTAGCACGGATTAGCTCAAAGACATCGGGGTTCTTTTTGTGCGGCATAATGCTCGATCCGGTGGTCAGTTCATCGGGAAGAGAGATAAATGCGTAGTTCTGGCAAAGATAGAGACAGGCATCCATAGCAAACTTCGAGAAGGTGGCTGCCATAGAAGAGAGGGCAAATGCCAGAATTTTCTCGGTTTTTCCTCTGCCCATCTGGGCATATACAACATTGTAGCTCAGGTCATCAAACCCCAAAAGACGAGTAGTCATGGTGCGGTCGAGAGGGAAGGAGGAGCCATAACCCGCAGCCGAACCGAGGGGATTTTTATTGGCAACATCCCATGCGGCACGCAAGAGGATCATATCGTCGGCAATGCTTTCGGCAAAAGCACCAAACCATAACCCGAACGAGGAGGGCATTGCCACTTGAAGGTGGGTGTACCCCGGCATCAAAACATCCTTGTACTTCTCGCTCTGCGAAAGAAACGTATCCGAAAGTGCTTTCAACAGATGAGCCATTGTCTCAATCTCATGTCGAACATACATCT
Source organism: uncultured Bacteroidales bacterium (assembly GCA_964349835.1). Classification (GTDB taxonomy): domain Bacteria; phylum Bacteroidota; class Bacteroidia; order Bacteroidales; family UBA4181; genus JAQVSH01. The sequence goes on from CAYGID010000009.1 coordinate 44,307, forward strand.
TGAGATCTACGAGCACTTGGTCGTTGCGCGATCGGCCGCTGTGAACTTTTTTTCCCATATCGCCCAGAGCACGTGTCAGGAGGAGTTCCACCTGCGAGTGCACATCCTCAATTCCATCTTCAATTCGAAACTCCCCCTTCTCAATCTGCGAGTAGATGGAAATCAACTCCCTGCGAAGGGGCACAAGCTCCGATTTGTGGAGTAATCCGATGGAGGTGAGCATGGTAATGTGGGCCAATGTGCCCAGCACATCGAAAGGGGCCAGAAAAAGATCCATCTCCCTGTCGCGTCCCACTGTAAAGCGATCGATTTCGGCATTCACAAGAACACCTTTGTCCCATAGTTTCATCCGAGGAGAATTGATTTATAACGGTTGGATGGAGCTCGCATGTTGATTTTGTTCATGCAAGTTTGCGTTTCGAGAAGAACATGCTCGGTTCATACCACAAGAATTTAATTATTAATGGAAGTATGGAGATCCATGTTGCTATAATCGCTTAAAGTCGGCCTTCCCTAGCTGTGCTTCTGCAAACTCGAGAGTCACGGCAAAGTGCTCTTCGTGCCGCGAGGGGAGGTCGTACATCACATCCGACATGATGGCCTCACAGATGGATCGAAGCCCGCGGGCGCCCAGTTTGAATTCGAGCGACTTCTCCACAATCAGATCGAGCGCCTCGTCCGAAAAGGTGAGCTTCACCTTGTCCATGCCAAGAAGTTTTTGGTACTGCTTGACAATGGCGTTTTTGGGCTCGGTGAGAATCCTGCGCAAAGTCTCCTTGTCGAGGGGCTGTAAATAGGTGAGGATGGGAAGGCGGCCAATGATTTCGGGAATCAGCCCGAAAGCCTTCAAATCCTGCGGTGCAATATACTGTAACAGATTATCTTTGTCGATGGCTTTATGGCCGGGTTGCGCAGTATAGCCTACCATGCGGGTATTCAATCGATTCCCGATCTTCTTTTCGATACCGTCGAAGGCACCGCCGCAAATAAAGAGAATGTTCCGGGTGTTAACCGCAATCATTTTCTGATCGGGGTGCTTACGCCCCCCCTGGGGAGGCACATTCACCACCGAGCCTTCCAGTAGCTTGAGAAGTCCCTGCTGCACCCCCTCGCCCGAAACGTCGCGCGTAATGGAGGGGTTGTCGCTCTTACGGGCAATTTTGTCGATCTCGTCGATAAAAACAATCCCCTTTTCGGCGGCGGCCACATTGAAATCGGCCACCTGTAGCAGCCGGGAGAGAATGCTTTCGACATCCTCACCCACATAACCCGCCTCCGTGAGAACGGTGGCGTCGACAATCGTAAAGGGAACATGGAGAAGGCGGGCAATGGTACGTGCCAGCAAGGTCTTGCCGGTACCGGTTTCGCCCACCAATATGATATTCGATTTTTCGATTTCTACGTCGTCCTCTTCGCCGGCCGTTGAGGGCTGCAACAGGCGTTTGTAATGGTTGTACACAGCAACGGAGAGGTGACGTTTAGCCTCCTCCTGCCCTATCACGTAACGGTCCAGGAATGCCTTAATCTCCTTGGGTTTCTTCTGTACAATCTTCGACAAATCGGTTCCGGTTGTCTCCTTGGGCAATTCGGCCATCACGAGCTCGTAACCGCGTTTTACGCAGTCGTCGCAAATATATCCCGAGAAGCCGGCTATAAGGAGATTCACCTGATTACGGGGTCGCCCGCAAAAAGAACACTTATCAAGTTTACCTGCCATGCTATTTCTGTTTATGGAGCACCTCGTCGATCATGCCATACTCAAAGGCCTCCTGCGAAGTCATCCAGTAATCACGGTCGGAATCGCTCCTGACCTTCTCCAGAGTATTTCCTGAGTGATCGGCAATGATGCTGTAAAGCTCCTGCTGCAGCTTCTGGATTTCACGAACCGTGATCTCCAATTCGGAAACCTGCCCCCGTGCCCCACCCATCGGTTGATGGATCATGATGCGAGAGTGCTTGAGGGCCGACCGTTTCCCCTTTTTCCCGGCACACAACAGTACCGCCCCCATCGAAGCAGCCATGCCGGTGCAGATGGTGGCAACATCGCAGTTTATGTACTGCATCGTGTCGTAAATCCCCAGTCCGGCATGTACCGACCCTCCGGGGGTATTAAAATAGATCTGTATATCCTTCGAAGGATCAACCGAATCGAGAAAGAGCAATTGCGCCTGAATCACATTAGCAGTGTAGTCGTCGATTTCGGTTCCCAAAAAGATAATCCGATCCATCATAAGGCGCGAAAAGACATCCATAGAGGCCACATTCATGTGACGCTCCTCTATAATGTAGGGCGTAAGCGAGCTGGTTACCGCCGACGAGACTTTATGCAGCGACGTACTGCTCAAACCCAGATGCTTGGTGGCATATTTACAAAAATCATCATTATTGCTCATTGGGGCAGAGTTAAAAGTTGACAAAAGTTGGTATCAGAACCCTCTGTTTAAAAAACGAAGCCGCATAAAGGGACGCTTTTGAACCTCCATGCAGCTCCGGTATGATGTGTGCGGACTATGCCTGTTGCTCTTCCGACATGATTTGTTCGAACGCTTCGGCGGTTACCTCCACCTCATTAACAGTGATTTGGTTGCGAAGCACATTAAAGACCGATTCGTCCATCATTTTATCGACAACACGTCTCGACTCCTCTTTGCGGCCCAACATCCCTTGTGCATAACTGGTGAGCTGCTCATCGGGCATATTGCGCATACCATATTGGGCAAACTGATGAGCCACATCCTTTTTGGCAAAGGCTAACAGGTCGTCGTCGGTGAGGTTAATTTCAAAATCCTTCACAATCTGATTTCTGATAAGCTGCCACTTAAGATCCTTCTCAAAAACATCGAAATCTTTTTCTATCTCCTCGGCCGAGAATTTGCCCTCATTGATGCGAAGCAGCCATCTTTTTAGAAAAGCAGCGGGAAGTTCGTTCACAAAACGCGAAACAAAAAGCCTGCGGACCTCCATTCGCAATTTCATGGCGCTATCGGCTTCCAGATTGGCCGAAATCTCCTCGCGAACCCTCTGTTCGAACGCTTCTTTCGTGGTTACAATGCCCTCACCGTAGATTTTATCGAACAGTTCCTGGTTGATTTCGGCATTAGCAAAACGCGAAACCGACCGAATTACAAAACGGAAAGTGGAGGGTTCCATTGAGGCAACCTCCTCTTTTTTCAGGCGAAGCATGGAAGCAATTTCGGTATCGTTGGGGAAGGCCTTTTTGACATCAAAAAGGAGTCCGTCGCCGGCTTTCAACCCTACAAACTGATTTTTAATCTCCTCTTCTTTCAGAAATTCCAGATAGATGGCAGTATCCTCGGCAGTAATCCCGGTTTCGAGGTCATTCCCGGCCTCATCGGTCTGGAAAAAATCGCCACGCACCATCTCATTGCCTGCCTCTACCGTTTCGAGCGAAACAAAAGCACCGTAACGGCGAGTATAGTGGCTCATGTAGTCTTCCAACATTTTGGAATCAGGCACAATCTTATATGCATTTACTGCTATCTCTTTCATGTTAGAAAGATCCATCTTGGGCGCCAAC
>CAYGID010000010.1:0-19502 GCA_964349835.1 uncultured Bacteroidales bacterium
CCGCTTACCTTGAGAAGTGGGATCAGAATCGTACTCTCTATTTTAACGAGTTTCGTAAGCAATTCCCTGCACAGACAAACGCGCATCTCGCCATTTGGATCGCACTTTTGCTTGCCCTGTTGCTTTTATCTTTTTTCGGAATGCGATGGAGAGCCCTCCGAAAACGGAAAGCCTCTCCAGCAATCGATTCGCTTAGTCTACAGGAGCGAAAAGTCTTTTCTCTCCTGCAGCAAGGGGCCACCAATCAGGAGATTTCGAATACTTTTCATATTGAGTTAAGTACGGTGAAGAGCCATGTGAGTAGCATCTTTTCGAAACTGCATGTCAAATCGCGCAGGGAGATTGTGAACATGAAGAGCGCATTGAAAGAGTAACTCCTTTTAGCCTCTCTCTCTGTACAATTTTCTTACTTATTTAGACAATCACGCCATTTAGGCAAAGAATATTAGCGTACTTTCATGGTTAGAAAACAGTTGCCCGAAAACTTCTTATTCAGGCCAGCTACTCTCACACTTCTAACCCTATTTATGAAATGAAAACCACGCCCGTTTTTTTGCTTTTTCTGCTCTCCTTGATGGCCATTTCCGGGAGTTTTCTCTCCGGATGCCAAATGTCGGGTAAAAAGAATCTGGCTTTAATTGCATCGCCCTCGGCTTCGATGGGCCGGGGAGCCCGGATGGAGGCTCTGAACGATGGTCTAACCCCTACCGATTCCATCCGGTTCCGTCCGCGTACAGGTACCGGCCAGCAGGGCAGACCCTCTGCAGCGCAGTTTGTACAGTACGATTGGGATCAGGCTGTACAGACAAACAAGGTTGACCTCTTTTTATGGGATTACCACGGCGTATACGCACTTCCTCAGTCGTACCGTATCAGTTACTGGAACGGAACGGAGTTTGTGCCAGTTGCCAACCCCACGGGATTGGGCCTGGAGAACGGCAGCAACAATGCCACCACGTTCGATCCGGTTGAGACCACAAAACTGCGCGTGGAGGTCGATTCGGCCGCCTCATTTATGATGAATGTGGTGGAGTGGGCAGTCTATCCGGCTCCCGGTGCGCCCGATGTGGCTCCTATTGTGTATGCAGGTAACGACCGCGTGGTGATGACCGGCGGAAAAACTTGGTTGAGCGCGACGGTTAAATCGGTTTCGGGGGGCGCTACACCACTCTGGGCCAAAGAATCGGGTTCCGGAGAGGTAATCTTCGAAGATGCCAAAGCATTGAATACCACGGCTGTGATTGCTGAGCCGGGCGATTATGTGCTCACCTTTACTGCCAAAGAGGGTAAACAGGAGTCCATATCGCGTATTCATGTGAAGGTACAGTTGCCTCCGCCTGCCCAGAGACTCGAAGTGGTTTATACCCAACCCTATTCCATTCATAGCCCGTTGTGGAACGATCGTGCCAAAGCATTGATGGTGAACTGGATTCCCTGGTGCATCGATCAGAACAACCGTACCGATCTGACCACCGGCATGGGAGGAATCGACAATTTCATTGAGGCTGCCAAAGCGCTACGGGGCGAGCCGCACGGTCGTCATCTGGGCTACGTCTTCTCGAACGCCTGGGTTCACCAGACCGTCGAAGCCATTTGCATTGCTCTTATGGTAGATCCCCAGGGCGATCAGGCAATCATCAAAGCCCAAAACAAGATGAGGGCTACGCTTGAGGATTGGATTCCTAAAATTTTGGCTGCCCAGGAGCCCGACGGGTACCTGCAAACCGCTTTTACGTTGCGCGATACCACCCGTTGGAAAAGTCGCTGGTCGGAGCAGGGGAGGGGAAATCATGAAGGTTATGTGGCCGGCTATTTTATTGAATCGGCCATTAACCACTACATGCTCACCCAGGGCAAGGACACTCGACTCTACGATGCCGCCAAGAAACTGGCCGACTGTTGGGTGGCCAACATAGGACCCGGCAAGATTGCCTGGTACGACGGCCATCAGCAGATAGAGCAGGGGTTGGTTCGGTTTGGTAGATTTGTAAACGACATGGAGGGGAACCACCGTGGCGACAGCTATATTGCTCTGGCAAAATTTTTGCTCGACAACCGCGCCAACGGCGACGAGTACGACCAGAGCCATGTGCCCGTACAGCAACAATATGAGGCGGTAGGCCATGCCGTGCGCGCCGCCTATACCTATTCGGGGATGGCCGATGTGGCAGCCGAAACGGGCGATATCGACTATCAGAGCGCAACCATGTCGCTCTGGGACAACGTGGTAAACAAAAAGTACTATATAACCGGTGGAATCGGCAGCGGGGAGACCTCCGAAGGGTTTGGACCCGATTTTTCGCTGCGAAACAATGCCTACTGCGAATCCTGCTCCAGTTGTGGAATGATTTTCTTCCACTACAAGATGAATCTGGCCTACCACGACGCTTGCTATGTAGACAATTACGAAGAGACCATGTACAATGCCCTCTTGGGTTCATTAGATCTGGAGGGGAAGAACTTTTTCTACGACAATCCTTTGGTTTCGAGCAGGACCCGCTACAACTGGCATGCTTGCCCCTGCTGCGTGGGCAATATTCCCCGTACGCTTCTGATGATTCCCACTTGGACCTATGTGAAGGATACCGACGGACTCTATGTGAACCTCTATATTGGGAGTAAGATTCTGGTGGACCGGGTGGCCGGCACCGATGTGGAGATGGTACAGGAAACCAACTACCCCTGGGGCGGAAAGGTTGCCATCACGGTAAATCCCAAAGAGGCAAAGCCTTTTACCGTCTACGTTCGGGTTCCCGACCGTAATACCAGTAACCTCTACACCTCTGTGCCCGAGGTAAAGGGGCTCACCTCGCTGAAGGTTAACGGTACGGCGGTCGATACGAAAGAGACAAACGGATATGTACCCATTACCCGCACTTGGACCAAAGGCGACAAAATTGAACTGGAAATGCCTATGGTAATTCAGCGGGTTACCGCCGACGAGCGGATTGTGGCCGACCGCGGAAAGGTGGCGCTCAGGTACGGACCGCTCATCTATAACGTTGAACTTGCCGATCAGCCCAATATTGAACAGTCGTTGGGCAACGGCATCCTGACTGCCGAATGGCGCCCCGATCTACTGAGAGGCGTGATGACCATCAAGGGGTCTTGGGCCGATGGTTCGCCCTTTCTGGCAATTCCCAACTACGCGCGCAGCAACCGCGAACATCTGCTCCCGCAAAATCCGCCTCAGGGCCAAGGTCAAGGGCAGAATCGCCGCAGAGTGACCTCGGCAGTCTGGATTACCCAATAGTGCTCAGCAAAGAGGCGAAATTTTGATATAGCACGCACCTGCATCGGTTTCCCCCTATCCATTCTCAGAGTGGGTAGGGGGAAATTGTTGGGTATGGTAAACAATTAGAGCCTCTGTTTTCGATTCTGTTCTTATCTGGAAATTTGTAAATTTGCCATTCTGTATCGTTGACGCTTCCATACCCGCGATTTTAGGGCATTCGTGCACGTTCTGATTTATTGTTCCAAATTGTATTCCTTGTGAAGAACCCTGTTTGTAATAGCCTTGTTTCTCTTTTTTTGCTCCTTTCGGTGGGTTTCTCCGCCTGCAATCAATCGGTTACTGAAACCGAAATTTCGGTTTTTGATGTGAAGACCTGGGATCCGGTTACGCTTGTCGTGAGCCGTGATAACCGGCATGCTGCTTTTGTGGTGCAAGGCGAGGAGGGACAATGCGTGCTGCTCGATGGGAAGGAGGGAAAGAGATACGATGCCATTGTAAAAGGTTCGCTACTTTTTAGCCCCGATGCGACTCGTTTTGCCTATGTCGCCAAGGTAGGAGCCCAATGGCAGGTGGTAATCGACGGCAACGAAGGCCCGTTGTACGATGGCTTTCTTGAGGGCTCGCTGCTCTTTAGTCCCGATTCTAAACGAGTAGCCTATGCTGCCCAATCTGGCGAATCCTACTGCGTGGTGGTCGATGGGAGAGAGGAGAGCCATTACGATGGCATTGTAACAGGAACCCTTACCTTCAGTGGCGATGGATCGGCGATGGCCTACGCCGCGCGGTTGGCCGGGAAAAGCTTTGTTGTGGCGAATGCGCGGGAACAAAAGCGGTACGATGCCATTGCTTACGGCACCGTGCAATTCAGCCCCGACGGGCGTCATCTGGCCTATGCCGCGCAAGCGGGACATCAATGGCACGTGGTGCTCGATGGAGAGGAGGGAGCCCCCTATGATGATATTGCCGATGGCATGTTCTGCTTTGGCTCCGATGCGAATCGTCTGGCATACGCAGCCCTTTTGCATAACAAATGGAGGGTCGTGGTTAACGGCCAAGAGGAGAAACCCTACGATGAAATCATCGAGGGATTGCTTCAATTCAGCCCCGATGGCAAACGGTTGGCCTATGCTGCGCTGTTGAAGGGGCAAAGATTTGTTGTGGTCGATGGTTTGGAGGGACGCCGATACGATGCCATTTTAGAGGGTTCGCTTGCGTGGGGAAACAACGGGAACCAACCGGTTTACGCGGTGCGACGCGGGAATGAACGGTTTGTGGTGGTTGGTGTTCAAGAGGGCCCCCGGTACGAGGGTATAGGCACTCTGCTTGCCGACCCATTTAGCAGCCGGGTGGCTTACGCGGCTCGTCGGGCCGAAAGATGGTTTGTGGTTGACGGGGCTGCCAAAACTGCCGATGCTGCACCGGCCGAAGAAGAGAGCTACGACGGTATAGGCAAGGGAACACCGGTATTCAGCCCCGATGGCAAGCGGTTGGCCTTTGTGGCCCGCCGAGGCAATAAGCGTTTTGTAGTGGTTAACGGGAAGCCGTATAAATCGTACAACGGTATTGTCGATGGCACCATGCACTTTGAATCCGATGGTACGCTGCACTGCATGGCAATCCGGGGTAACTCATTTCTGCGAGTTGCTATTTCCGGCAACTGATTCATCTCTTTTTCTCTTCCGAAATGCTTCCGATTAAAGGGGGATTTCTCTTTTTAGAGAAGTAGGAGTAGGTGGTTTCTATGGCCACCAGTACCGAAAGCACAATCAATACTGCCGATACCCAGGGAATGGAGGGATGTATCTTGTGGAGTACCCATCCGTTGTATACATCGAGCACCAACGCCCAGTTAGCCATGGTAAACATCACAATGGCCGGAATAAAGGATACCAGCCACACCTTCGACTGTTTGCGGGTGTTGAGCAGCCAAATAGTAATCCCGATTAGCGCGAGGGCAGCCAACAACTGGTTCGATGCACCGAACGTACCCCAATAGAGCTTCCAGGCAGGAACCACATTTCCTTTGGCATCGGTCATAGTCTGGAATATAAAGAAGACCGGGACGCCTGCCGTTAGTAGCGTACCCAGAAACCTTCCGCTCCAGTTTTTCAGCCCGGTGAGCTCCTCCACAATATAGCGTCCAAGCCGCGTGCACACGTCGAGCGTGTCGTACACAAAGGTGGTAAAGGCCATCAAACCAAAGGTGATACCAAAGGTGGCCGATACGCCCACCAACTCCATAAACCGTCCTATACCTGAGGCATAGATAAAGTTGGGCGCTTTCGATATCATTTCGGAGTCGCTCGAGAGGATCATCACACAGGCAATCGAAACCACAGCCACCATTCCCTCCAGCAGCATGGCGCCATACCCGATGGGCTTGGCATCGCTCTCTTTCTGAAGTTGTTTACTGGTGGTGCCCGACGAAACAAGCGCATGAAACCCCGAACAAGCCCCGCAGGCAATGGTAATAAAGAGTACCGGAAACATGGGGAACCAGAATGCACTGCCCAGAGACTGTTCAGGCATAATTTTGGTAAATGCCGGGTATTCAATGGAATAGCCTCCAAACACTAACCCAACGGCTGCCACAATCAGCGACGCATAGAGAAAATAGCCGCCCAGAGCTCCCCGCGGTTGGAGAAGCAGCCACATGGGAACCATAGAGGCAATCAGGCAATATATCAGGATGATAATGCCCCAGGCCTTCTGAGCCGAAGCAACATCACCGATGGGGAGTTCAAGAGGTAAAAACTTTCCCGCCCAGATAGCCACTCCCACCAATAACATAAAGGGGAGAATGGCCTGGCCCTCTTTGAGGCGGGTAAATCTTAAGAGCAATCCCATGATGATGGGCAGAATGAGATACATTACCGACGAGGAGGCAATGGCCCCTCCGCTCACGGTTTCGCCCGATTCAAGCGTAACCAGCCCCACAAAGGAGCTGGCGGTAATATCGGTAAAGGCAATAATCACATAAACCAGGGCAATCCACACAAAGATCATAAAGAGCACCCAGGCCCGTGTGGATACATTCACCCTGATAACTTCGGTGATAGAACGAGCCTTGTGGCGGATAGAGGCCACCAGCGAACCCATGTCGTGTACCCCGCCAATAAAGATAGAACCCAATAGAACCCATATCAGGGCGGGAGCCCAACCAAACATCACACCGGCCAGAATGGGGCCGTTGATGGGGCCGGCCGCCGCTATGGCCGAGAAATGCTGACCCAGCAGCATACCCTTTTTTGCCGGCACATAATCTTGGCTATCGTTGATTTCGACCGCCGGGGTAATCTGGGTGTCATCTAGGCGAAACACCTTTTTACTAAGGAACCGACCGTACGTAAAGTAAGAAACCAGCAGGAGGATTCCTGCTCCCATCACTACAACTAATACATTCATACGCTTTTTCTCTAATCTCTTGTCGCGCCAGCCTTCCGAAAATGAGGGGCCGACGAAGGGGGTGCAAGCGCCGTTCATGCTGATTAACGGCTTTTCAATAGCTCAAATGTAATGATTCGTGTGGATATTCAGAATAAACAGAGTACCCGATTTTCGTAAGATTGCGTAAGTTTGCTTCGGGCAGCGCCTTCCTGCGAATCTTTTGCATTGTCGGTTAAACTTTCTGCTCTTCTACGTATCATATCAGTTGCCGAATTTGCCTAATACGCCACCTATGAAGAACCGTTTGTTTCCCGGCCGCCTGATAGTAGCTATCTATATGCTTTTATGTGCTTTTTCCCTGCCGATCGGGGCTCTCGATTCTGTCTCGCCTCTTCCGGCGGCACCCTCCGACTCACTCCTCTCGGGCCGCGTAGTGGTGCACTGGGATTCGCTCAGGCAGGTAATCCTTGGAAACGGAATCAACTTCGAGGGCTACCATATCGGCGGTGGCGCCGAGGTAATGGATCCCAAATTCGACTATATGCTGGCCGAATTACCTTCGCAGATTGTTCGCATGGGCCTCCCCCTCAAGTTGTGGGAGCCGGAGAATGAGAACAGCGATCCGGAGGTAATAGATATCATGGGTTTTAATAAAAGCAAAGAGGTGCTGAACACCTTCCAGCGGCTTACTCTTCTGGAGAAGCGGGGAATGAAAAGTTGGCTTTCGGTATGGGACGTGGCCAACTGGAATGTCTATAACCCTTTGGCCACCGCGCAACGTCGCATTATTAATATCGATGAGATGGCCGAGTCGATTGCCGCATTTTTATACCATGCCCGTGAGTACTATGGGGCAGAGCCTTCGTATGTGTCGGTTAACGAGCCCACAATTGCCTACGAGAACGGTTATGGCGGCTATCAGATTGCATTATCAGCCGATGAACAGATGCGGCTGATTGTAAAGGCCGGAGCTCTTTTTGAAAAACAGGGCCTGAAAACCAAATGGATCATTGCCCTACACAAACTCAATCCCTCCGAATTCAATCAGGCACGGATGATTTTCGAAAACCCGCTGGTGAAACCTTATGTGGCCGGCTTCGATTTTCATGCCTATTTTATGCACACCACTGAGAACAGGCCCCATCTTGAGGCTTGGCATGCTTGGGCAAAGCAAACCGGACTATTTACCCTTTGCGGGGAGTGCGATTATCACAATCAATTTTGGCTATCGCCCGAGCGAAGGGGCTGGAATGAGGCGCCCCTGGCCTATGGCCGCCTGCTTCACAATCTGCTTACCGTGGGCGGAGTGAACGGAGTGCTACCCTGGTACGGTTATGTTCCCTTCGATATCAATCCGTTCAGGTACGTTTCGAAACATTTTATGACTGCTTTTCCTGCCGGAACCCAGCGGGTCGAAGCACACTCCGACAACCCCGATATCCTGATTACTGCGGCCCTGCTGAATGCAAAACAGCGGTTTGTTTTACAGAATCTCTCCTCAAGCAACGTCGAAGTGGATGTAACCAAACTGCGCGGTGCCTCCTTCCAGTGGGTCAGCTCGGCTGCCAACAGCTATTTCCGTGAAAACAGACCGGTAAAAGTAATCAACGGCCAGCTTCGGGTTTCATTGCCTCCCAACAGCCTCCACACCTTCTCGGCGCTATAGCTTTTCTCTAATAGCAGGCAGGGTAATCCGAACCCATTGCGGCTCTTCAAAGCTCAGACAGATGGATCCAAACCAAAAAAAAGAGGGTGACTCAATGAGCACCCTCTTTTTGTGACCCTTTCGGGCAGATGGTTATTTCTTGTCGTAGATAATAGTGGTAACTCTCTCTTCACCGCCGAAGCTTGAGGTAGATTTAACGGAGAGGGTCTTTGCATCGGTGAGAGTCCAAACTTCGGTCGATTTCATTTCGGTGGTTTCACCGTTTCTTTCCATCGTACGGGTATTGGCAAAATTCAACGATTTTCCATCGGCCGAGAAGGTAACTACAGACTTGCTGGCACCTCTACCAGTATTGTTTACACTCTCCTTTCCGTCGAGGGTGTATTTTTCGGTTGTGGTGGTTGCTTCGCCATTCTGATTGGTACGGGTACGGGTTACGGTAAGGGTGGTGGCATCTTGGGTAGCAGTAAACTGCGAGCCGGCTCTGAAGCGACCCATACCGCCTTCACCAAGGTTACTCTTAGTTTCGTTAAAAGCCCAGGTTCCTGCAAAATTGGCCTTCGAACCCTGTGCGCAAGCATTGAAAGGAGCAATTACAATAAATGCAAAAAGTGTTGCGGCGCAGATGCTGATAAAACGTTTGCGTGAAATGGAGAAGTTTTTCATAATAAATTGGTTTTGGTTAGAAAGTGAGAAAGTAGGTTAACTGGAGTTTTGTGCTGCCTGGCTTGCGTTTGAATAAATTGTTAATGCAAATTCGGCATCGTAAATGTAATCATCGCACTTTGATTTCTCAATTTTTTTGCTATGTTATTGAAGAAAAAGCAAAAAAAAACTATCAGAACGCCATTTTACAAACCTATAACCGATATAAAGAGATAAAAAGTGCAAATAATCAGGTAAAACAACGATTTCTGCCCCCCTTACTACAATATAGGCTCCTTCAATGATGCCAAGAACATGCGATGTTGTGGGGCTTAGTCTATGCTCCGAAAAATCTTTTCGGCGTAAGGGATGATTTCCCTACGGGCGGTGGAGTTTCGGATAGTGGGATAGCTTAGCATATCCTCCTCCAGGCTCTTTGAGAAGAAACGGGCGTTCCCACTGCCTCTCTCATACACATATTCTATATAGGTGTCGTACTGGGCGCTTTCGAAGCCGTTGCCTAACAGGGTTCCGTTCTGACTGTAGTCGTAGTAGGCCACCACTGAGGGCGAAAACTCCCAGCTCCCACTCTGCGGGTTGAAGAGAAAGAAGTACATCTCGCTCAGCAACGAACCAACATATCGGTAATCAGCCCGGTACCCTGCGGTTTGGAGAGTTTGTGCATTTGAACGTTGGTGGGTATAGCCAACCAGCCTTCCGTCTATGTAGAGCAGCTCTTTTTGGTCGGAGAGTTCCAGAATGCCTCCAGTGGAGTAAGAGCGAAGAAGTGCCGAACGGAGAAGTCCGTTTTCATAACCCAGGGTACCCTGATGTGTAGGCGCCTCTAGTCCGGACGATAAAATGCGGAGTCCTGTCCAACTCATGAGCCGTGAACCACTATAGTTATAAATCCACCGGGTCTCGGGAATCCAGAGATCCGATGCGGTGGGGGCATAAATAACCTCTTCTAAAATTCTGCCATCGCGGAAACGGCTTTCGCTCATTTCGGTAGTCAGCCATTGGCCCTCATCTGCAACCTGCCATTCGCATAACACCCAATCGGCTTCGTAGGTGAGCAACATTCGCCGACTTTCGATCCAGAGCGAGTTATACCTTTCGAAATCGATTCTGGCCACCAGTTTCGATTCGGCATAGTGATATTCCGACCTTTCGGTGGCGATGCCATCGACCGTAGTCAGCGATTCGGCTACCCTTTCGCTATAACGCACTTCGCCCCATACCGGGTCGTAAAGGTCATCGCACGAAACAGAGAGAAACAGGAGTGGGGCAAGGAGGAGGAAAAGCGCGAAGCGATAGTTCATGTCAGAGAATATTTCCGATTCGAAAAAGGAACAAAGTGCATTGAGCAACTGCCTACAAAGGTACTTTTTCTGTTCGATTTTCGCCACCCGACCTGCTGTTAAACATATTTATAAGAAAAAATAATCGCATGCAATATTTTTTACCTTCCGTAAATCTTCTGCCCTTGTCATATTCTATAGAATATCTATCTTCGCGCCGTTAAGGCAGCGGCAAGTTGCCGTCGTATCTGCCTCACTTACGGATTGTTCTTATGAGAACGATATTCACTCTTTTACTGGCTCTTTGTTGTTTCTGTTATCCTGCCCGGGCACAATCGGTAGCCCGCTTTTCGCTGACTGAGGCGCAGGCATATGCGGTTTCGCACAACCTTTTACGGCTCAATGCCCAGCTCGATTTGGAATCGGCCGATTCCAAAATTTGGGAAACCACCGCGTCGGGGTTGCCTCAGATTTCGGGCCAGATGGACTACCGGCACAATGTAACCTCGCTTCCCACCATCGAATTTGGCGATCAAAAAATCAGCACCGGGGTAAAAAACAACCTTACGGGCAATGTAACACTGAGCCAGCTGGTTTTCAGCGGCTCCTATATTGTGGGTTTGCAGGCCAGCCGTACCTACAAGGCCATCTCCCGGCTGGCCTTAGAGAAAACCGACAAGGAGCTCAAGGCGCAAACTGCCGAAACCTATTTTCTGGTGCAGGTAGCCCGAAAACAACACGCCCTCCTTTTCGAGAATTTGTCGCTTGTAGATAAACTGCTTGCGGATGCCAAAGCCTCCTACCAACAGGGTTTGGTGCAGGCCTCCGATGTAATGCAGCTGGAGGTGAACCGATCGCTGCTCCAGGTGGAGTGTCGGCAGGCGGAGCGACAGGCCTCAACCACCCTGCAACTATTGAAATATGTGATTGGATTGGCTCCCTCCGACTCGTTGCAGCTGTCAGACTCGCTCGAAGTGCTCATGGGCACTGTGACGGCCGACTATCTGTTGATTCGTGCAATGGATCCGGAAACCAACATCGATGTAAAAATCTCGGAGGTGCAGAAAAAGAGTGCCGAGTTGCTGCTGAAACTTAAACAAACCGAATACCTGCCTACCCTCTCCGGATTTGTAGATTACCAGCGAGCCTTTACGCTGCCCGAATTTGCTTTTGCCAAACCCAATACGGTATTGGCGGGGCTCTCGCTGCAAATGCCCATCTTCAGCAGCGGCATGCGTATTGCCAGAGTGCATCAGGCCCGCAACGACCTCCGAAAGAGTATTCATCTGCGCGAGTTGACCGTACGACAGACCCTCCTGGCCTTTACACAGAATCGCGATGCTTTCCACCAGTCGTACGAAGCGTGGGTTTCGCAGCAAAAAAACCTCCAGGTTTCGCGCAAAATCTTTGATGAATACAGCATTCGCTATTCGGGGGGTATGGCCTCGAGCATGGAGCTGACCCAGGCCAATAACAGCTATCTCCAGGCCGTCGGTGCGCTCATCAAGGCGCAGCTCGACCTGTTCACAGCCAAAGTGGGTATCGATAAAATTGTTTTCTAATCTTACATATGAAAGATATGAACCGAATCGTTTTCTTTCTGCTGCTTTCTATCTTCACCCTCTCTGCTTGCAGCCGGGAGGGGCAGAATAAAGAGGAGAGGCTCCGTGAGCTGCGGGCCCAACAGGCAGAAATTTCGCTCGAAATCAAACAGCTAGAACAGGAATTGGGAGCAAAGGATGTTGATGTGGCAAAAGTGGTGCTCACAACGGTCAACCCCGATACCTTTCAGCACGTTGTACAGGTACAGGCCAAAGTCGACGGAAATTCCAATCTGCATGTCGGGGTTCGCTCGAGCGGTATGGTGCAGGAGATACGGGTAAAAGAGGGCTCAGTTGTCAAAGAGGGCGATCTGTTGGGCAAACTCGATGATGCGCTGTTTGTGAAAGCACTGAACGAGGCCAACACTTCGTACCGATTTCTTATTGATGTGTACCAAAAACAGAAGGCTTTGTGGGACCAGAAAATCGGCTCCGAAGTGCAGTATCTGCAGGCTAAGAATAACAAAGAGGCTGCAGAGGCCCGGATTGCGTCGCTCGAGGAGCAGATCGATATGTGCCTGATTAAGGCGCCCATTTCGGGAACCATCGAGGAGGTTCCCATCCGTTTGGGTCAGATATTGGCGCCCCCCATGGTGGCATTCCGGATTGTGAACCTGGCCACTTCGAAGGTGGTGGGCGACGTTTCGGAGGCTTACAGCGCCTCTATTCGCGCCGGAAGCCCTGTCTTTATTGAGTTTCCCGACTTGGGTTCGCAGGTGGCTACAAAGATCAGTTTTGCCAGCAACTATATTAGTCCGATAAACCGTTCGTTTGTGGTGGAGGCGCCTCTTCCACAAGGGATGAAAGGCTTGAAAGCCAACTTGGTAGCCAAACTAAAAATTGTAGATTATCAAGACCTTAACGCGTTGGTTGTTTCGGCTAACTGGCTGATTCAAGATGCCAGGGGCACATACCTATATGTGGCCGAAACGGCCAACGGAGTGCAGACGGCCAAAAAACGGTATGTGAAACCGGGACTCTCTTCGCAGGGACAGGTTCAGATACTCGAGGGGCTGGCTCCCGGCGACCTTGTGGTTTCGCTGGGGTATCAAAACCTGGAAGAGGGAATGGTTGTAGAAAACGTCAGTGAACCTTAAATTCTAACAAGGGGTATGGTTTTCAAGGAGTTTAAGCCCACCAGCTGGGCTATCAACAATAGTACCAGTATTTATTTTTTGGTTATCATGCTTGCCTTTTTCGGGTACATGAACTACCGATCCATTCCCAAAGAGCAGTTCCCCGATATCGTGATTCCAACCTTTGTGGTGAACACGGTCTATCCCGGAACTTCGCCCGTCGATATTGAAAACCTGGTAACTCGCTTCCTTGAAAAGAAGATTCGTGCCGAAAAGGATATTTCTGAGGTTCGAAGCCAATCTATGCAGGATATTTCGTCGGTGATTGTGGAGTTTCGCACCGGGGTCGATGTGGCGGTGGCCAAGCAACGCGTAAAGGACGCCGTCGACAAAGCCCGGCCCGATTTGCCATCCGACCTCCCCAATGAACCGGAGGTCATAGAGATCAGTTTTTCGGAGTTCCCCATTCTCTATGTGAACCTTTCGGGCGATCAGGATCTGGTTACCTTGAAAAAGTATGCCGAAGAGGCCGAAAATCGCATTGAGAGTCTGCCCGAGATTAACCGCGTCGACATTGTAGGTGCGCTCGACCGCGAGATTCAGGTGAATGTCGATATGTTTAAGATGCGTGCTTCAGGCCTCACCTTCTCCGATATCGAGATGGCTCTTTCGGCCGAGAATCTTACGGTGGCCGGTGGCAACATGAAGATGGACGGCATGGCCCGATCGCTTCGGGTGGTGGGTGAGTTCAAGGAGATGGAGACCATCCGAAACCTGATGGTTGGCAGTACAACCGGAGCATTGGTGGCGCTGCGCGATGTGGCAGAGGTGATTGACTGGTATGCCGAGCAGGACAACTTTTCTCGGCTCAACGGAAAAAACGTGGTTACGCTGAATGTGGTCAAAAAATCGGGGTCGAATCTACTCGATGCCTCCGACAAGATCAAGGCCATTATGGATGATCTGAAAGCCACCCGCTATCCCAAGGATCTGTCGGTGGTATTTACCGGCGACCAGTCGTATTATACCCGTTCAATTCTTACAGAGCTGAATAACACCATTATATTAGGATTTATTCTGGTTTCTCTGGTGTTGATGTTTTTTATGGGGATGACCAACGCCCTCTTTGTTGCGCTGGCAGTTCCTCTCTCCATGGCCATTGCCTATCTGGTGCTGCCCATCATAGGGTTTACCATGAATATGCTGGTGATGTTCTCATTTATCTTTGCCCTGGGTATTGTGGTTGACGATGCCATTGTGGTGGTTGAGAACACCCACCGTATCTTTCACAAAGCCAACGGGAAGATATCGATTGCCACGGCTGCTAAAATGGCGGCCGGAGAAATTTTTATACCCATCCTTTCGGGAACCCTCACCACCATAGCCCCTTTTGTCCCGCTCTGTTTCTGGCCGGGGATTGTGGGGCAGTTCATGATCTATATTCCGATTACCGTAATTATTACCCTGACTGCTTCGCTCATAGTGGCGTACATCATGAATCCGGTGTTTGCTGTATCATTTATGACAGCAAGGCAGGAGGCAGCCAACCGTGGTAAAGGTTATACCCGAAAGGTGTTCCGGAGAGCAGGTATCATTCTGGCCGTTTCGGTTCCCTTCTACCTTACCGGCACCCTGATGATGGCTAACCTGCTGATGATTGCGGCGGTAATTTTTGTGTTGTACAACCTGTGGGGGTATCACTGGATTCATTCGTTTCAGGTACATTTTCTTCCCTGGCTGCTTGATCACTATGAACGGTTAATCCGCTATATTCTGGTAGGGTCCAGACCCTACTACACCCTTTTGGGCATGCTGGGGCTGTTGATAGCCACCATTGTGATTACCGGGCTCGCGCGTCCCAAGGTGCTCTTCTTTCCCGATTCCGACCCCTCCACCATTATGGTCTACCTGAAGATGCCCGACGGGACCGATGTAGATGTTACCGATTCGGCAACCATTTACCTCGAAAAACAGGTGATGAATGTGTTGGGAACCGACAATCCCGATGTCGAATCGATTGTGGCCAATGTGGCGCTGGGTGCTTCGGAGAGCTCTTTCGACGGGGGAATCAAGGTGTTAAACAAAAGTAAGATTTCGGTCAATTTCGTAGAGTTTTCAAAGCGTGTGGGCCCCTCCACCTCCTCTTATATGAACCCGTTGCGCCAGGCTCTCAAAGGAGTGCCCGGAGCCTCTATCACTGTGACCAAAGAAGAAAGCGGCCCCCCAACCGGAGAGCCGGTTAACATTGAGATTACGGGCCAAGAGATTCCCGAAATGGTTGCAACCGCCAAGCGGCTGGCTACCTTTTTGGTTGATTCGGTGGGAATTGAGGGAATTGAGAATCTGAAGATGGACTTCGAAGAGACCAAACCCGAAGTTGTTATTGAACTCGATCGAGAAAAGGCCAATTATCAAGGAATTACGGCCGGTCAGGTGGGTTTGGAGTTTCGTTCGGCCATTTATGGAAAGGAGGTAGGTAAGTTCCGCGATGGTGAAGACCAATATCCCATTATGGTTCGTTACCGGAAAGAGCAGCGCGAAGATTTAGATGCACTCATGGAGAGTAGCATTACATACCGCGACATGAGTTCGGGGCTGGTTCACCAAGTGCCTGTCTCGTCGGTGGCCTCTGTAAAGTATCAGAATTCGTACGGCTCCATTCAGCGACTCGACGAAAAGAGGGTCATCACCCTCTCGTCGAAGGTGCTCGACGGCTTTAATGCAAATGAGATTAACGCCTCTATCAGGGCGGCACTCCCCTCGTTCGAGATTCCTCAGGGCATCGAGATTGATATTACAGGCGAACAGGAAGATCAGGCCGAAACGGCTGCTTTCATGGGTCAGGCTATGGCCATTACGGTGTTTATGATCTTATTTATCCTCATTACCCAATTTAACTCCTTGTCGAAGCCTCTTATTATTCTGAGCGAAATTGTATTCAGTTTGATTGGGGTACTGCTCGGTTTTATCATCTTTGGTAAACCCATCTCCATTATCATGACCGGAATGGGGGTTATTGCCCTGGCAGGTATTGTGATCCGCAACGGAATCCTTCTGGTTGAATTTACTGAGGTGCTCAAGGCACAAGGGTTCAAAACGCGCGATGCCATTGTATTGGCAGGGAAAACCCGTATCACGCCTGTACTTCTCACTGCCATCTCGGCCATCCTTGGGCTGATTCCTCTGGCCATCGGATTGAACATCAATTTTGAGACACTGCTCACCTCCTTCTCTCCGCAAATCCATTTCGGCGGCGAGAATATGATGTTCTTCGGGCCCCTGGCCTGGGCTATCATCTACGGATTGACCTTTGCCACCTTTCTTACCCTGATCCTGATACCGGTGATGTATTTTGTGGTACACAGCTTCTCCCTCAGGTTTCGCCGAACCGTAGGCCACACCACCCGTTCGCTCTGATTATCTCCCTTTGGGAGGGGTAACCATGAGCGTTTCAATCACTTCGGCCAGCGCATCGGCGGGCATCTTGGGTAGCAAGCGGCTATGCTTGCCAGCTGTGTTGGCCTCCCATCGGTTCGAGCCGTCGGGCAAAACGGTCATCTTTCCCTTTTCCTCGCCGAAATAGGGTTCAATGCCCCTGACGGCTGCAAGTACCGCAGTTTGGTCCCAGCTGGAGCGTCCCTCCTTATCGCCTTCGTTCATGCAGAGCGTGTAGGTGTCGCGTACCGGTCCGGTAAATTGTGGAAGGCTGATTACCCGCTTCCCGGTTAGCACCTTTTCGCCAATCTCGAAGCCGCTAAAGAGGATTTCGCCCGGCCAGTTTTCTACCGCATATAGTGCCGAACGGGCATCCTTCTCTACATTAAACTCTTTTCCGGAGGGAAACTTTCCGGCCATGGCAACCCAGAGCGCCACCTTTTGTCGAACCAGTTCGTAGCCGGAGAGGGGGCTGTATTTGTCGGGTTCCGAACGGAGCAGTGCCGAGATATTGGTCATAAAACCCACCGTAACAATCACCACACCTTTCGATGGACTCCTTGCAAGCAGAAATCGGTACACCTCAACCGCATCGGCAACCTCTTTCCCTTCTGCAATAGGATGGGGATACTGAGCCGGCAGGTGGTCGGTCCACCGCTTTTTGTGACCCGAAGTGAGATAGACACCCTCGAGGGTGGGGGCGCCGATTGGGAGGGGGGGCCGGCCAAACCAGGTATTGATAACCCCGATGCAGGGCACCACCTTTTCGTGCCGATTGCTGGCAATAGTACCTAATAGTGTGGTCTCTTTATTGTCGGCAAGCACATGAAGCATGGCGAGCGCTCCCACATCATCATAATCGGGCCCCATATCGGTATCGAAGATGATGCGCTTCTTAGGGGCGGCTTCGGCCTCTCCTCCCGGGGCAAAGAGGAACCCTATTACCAGCAAGGTGCAGAGGTAGTGCGAAATGTGTAACATGTCGATTTTTCGGGTCATAGCTTTTTGTTTTAGTGCCGGATAGCAAGCGTATCGAGGCGAGGTACAAAAGGATGCGTATTACTTTGAATAGGGGTCACCCAGTGCTATCTCGGCAAAGAGAACCGACAAGCGGGCAACCACCATGTTGCGGAATGCCTCGCCCTTGGCTCGGGAGGCTTTCCGCGGGTCGCCAATGCCTGTATCCAGGCTCACCTTTTGCCAGTGTCGGGGAATCCATGCAGTCTGTTGGTTCAGGGAGGAGAGAGCAAAGGGGTTCGAACGTCCGTTGCCCGCACACGCCATATCTACCAGATCGGGCCTGTAGTAAAGCATAAGCGAGGTCTCCATCTCGCCGGCGTGATTATCTTCGGCCTCGAACATGCGCCCCTGCGCCTCTTTTTCGAGTTCAAAATAGTTAGAAACGGCAATCAGAAAGCCGGGGCACTCCGCAGCCAAATCGCGTACCATGGGTTTAAAGGAGTTGCCTCCGTGGCCGTTTACAATAATCAACTTCTGCACCCCCTGCTTTTGGAGCGAAAAGAGGATGTCGGTGAGAATAGCCTTCTGTGTTTCGTACCGGGTGTGTATACAGAACGGCAGCTCCCACTGGCCCGGATTCTGCTGCCCCAGCCACACAGGGGGCAGAACCATACAGCGTGCGCCGCTCTTTTCGAAAGCATCCCGGGCGGCATCAATGGCCAGACCATGCGCCAGAATGCAGTCGGTGAGATAGGGCAGATGGTAGTTGTGCGGTTCAGTGGCCCCCCAGGGTAACACAGCCAGGGTGCAGGCCTCTTTCCGAACAGATTCGTAGCTGCCAACCGACAAATCGAAAGGTTGTGGGTTCATAGAGATGGATCGGAGATCGATTTTTGCATAAATTTAGTAGTAAACGAGGTGCTAAGCTAGCAAAAATCGCGCTTTTTGATAAATTGCATCATAATCCACTTTTACCAACTGTATGAGAACACTTTTTTGCACCTTGATGCTTTGGGTTGTTGCCAGTTTGCAGCCAATGGCTGCTGCCGATGTAAAAACCATTAAGCCCGGTCAGATCTGGCCCGACGACAAGGGTGTCCATATCAATGCCCACGGGGGTGGCATCCTGTTTCACCAGGGCACCTACTACTGGTTTGGCGAACACAAAGGCGAAAGGTCGAGTGCCGCTTTTGTAGGCGTTACCTGTTATGCCTCGAAAGATCTGATGAACTGGACTTACAAGGGGGTGGCGTTGCCGGTTGTAACCGATGATCCTAACCACGAAATTACCGCCGGGTCGGTGATTGAACGACCCAAAGTGATTTATAATGCCAAAACCGGCAAATTTGTCATGTGGTTTCATTTGGAACTCAAAGGGCAAGGCTATAACGCAGCCCGTTCGGCCGTGGCTGTGGCCGACAAAGTGGAAGGACCCTACACATACCTTCGTTCGGGTCGACCCAATCCCGGTGTCTGGCCCATGAACATGACCCAGGCCGAAAGAGCCGACACCCTGAAGCCCGGTTTTGTTAAGGACTGGAGTGATGAGTGGAGGGCAGCCGTAAACAGAGGCCTCTTTACCCGTCGCGATTTTGCAGGGGGGCAAATGGCTCGCGATATGACCCTCTACGTTGACGACGACGGCAAAGCCTATCACATCTTTGCTGCAGAGGAGAATCTCACCCTCAACATTGCCGAACTTTCCGACGACTATCTTGGCCATACCGGCCGCTACATCAGAGTTCAGCCCGCCGGACACAACGAGGCTCCCTCGCTCTTTAAGAAAGACGGGAAGTATTTCATGATAACTTCGGGGTGCACCGGATGGGATCCTAATGCTGCAAGGCTCCTAACTTCCGACTCGATGCTCGGGGAATGGACCTACCAGGGCAATCCCTGCGTGGGCGAGGGCGCCGATCTCACCTTCCGTTCGCAATCGACCTATATTCTCAAGATAGAAGGGAAGAAGGATGCTTTTATCTTTATGGCCGACAGGTGGACTCCCCGAAATCCCATTGATGCCCGCTACATTTGGCTTCCTATCCTTTTTGAAGGAGGAAAACCGGTGCTGAAGTGGTTCGACGAATGGGATTTCTCTATATTCCCTTAGAGACTAAGCTGGAAGCTAAGGTTATAGGCCAAGGCAGAAGCTAAAGATTGGCCGATTCAATATCTTTAAAGTACTTGTAGGTACCC
>CAYGID010000010.1:19602-21081 GCA_964349835.1 uncultured Bacteroidales bacterium
AGGCAGAAGCTAAAGATTGGCCGATTCAATATCTTTAAAGTACTTGTAGGTACCCACGGTCAACTCCGATGTGGATGCCTCGTCGCACACAATAATCCCTTTCGGGTGGAGCTGCAGTACCGAAATGGTCCACATCTGGGTAACTGCTCCTTCGATTGCATGTTTCAGTGCGCGGGCTTTGTGGTGTCCGTTTACAATAATCAGCACCTCCTGCGCCTCCATTACGGTGCCTACGCCTACCGTAATAGCCGTTTTAGGCACCAGGTTCACGTTGCCTTCAAAGAAACGGGAGTTGGCCAGAATGGTATCCTGCGTCAGTGTTTTAACGCGGGTGCGTGAGGTGAGCGATGAGCCGGGTTCATTAAAGGCAATATGGCCATCGGGTCCGATACCCCCCATAAAGAGGTGCACCTGCCCGTAGCTCTTCATCTTCTCTTCGTAACGGATGCATTCGGCCTCGAGGTCGGGTGCATTTCCGTTTAGAAGGTTTACATTCTGTTTGGGAATGTCGATATGCTGGAAAAAGTGGGTCCACATAAAGGAGTGGTAGCTTTCGGGATGCTCTTTGGGAATTCCCACATACTCATCCATATTGAAGGTGATTACATTCTTGAACGAAAGAACCCCCTCCTGGCAATAGCGAATCAACTCCTGATAGGTGCCCATAGGGGTCGAACCGGTAGGCAGCCCCAAGACAAAAGGACGGTTGGGTGTGGGCTTGAATTTGTTGATTTTTTCGGCAATATAGGCTGCCGTCCAGACAGAGATGCGGGTGTAGTCGGGTTGGATTATGAGTCTCATGATCTATATTCTTTTAAGGTAATTTCTATTTATCAACCGGTTAGACAAAGATAACGCTATTTGTTGCAAAAGCGCACATATATTCCTAATGGGAGCTTCCGCCCTCCTCTGTCGGGCATATAGAACTCTCCACACGCAATCTCCGATTCGGGGAAAAGGGTTTGCACCAGATTTCGGCCCACAAGTGCCGAGAAGCCCATGGAGTAAAGGTTGAGCACAAGAAAACCCTGTTTTTTGTCGAGTAGCCGCTTGCAATCTTTTAACAGGCTGTTCAGTTGCTCCTCCAGTACCCACTTTTCGCCCTCGGGGCCTCGTCCGTAAGCCGGCGGGTCGAGAATAATGCCCTGATAGGTTTTTTGGCGTCGAACCTCACGCTGTACAAATTTTACAGCATCCTCAACAACCCAACGGATATCGTGTAACCCGCTCGCCTCCATATTTTCGTGCCCCCACGAAATCACCTGCTTTACCGCGTCTACATGTGTAACGTCGGCTCCGGCTGCCCGCGCTGCCAGAGAGGCGCCGCCCGTGTAGGCAAAAAGACTCAGTACTTTGGGCGGTTCAGGCGTGTTACAGCCCGAAACGGCTTCGGCAATGTACTCCCAGTTTCCCGCCTGCTCGGGAAAGAGCCCCACATGCTTAAATGCAGTGAGCCCCAATCTGAAGCGAAGCGAGAGT
>CAYGID010000010.1:21181-38872 GCA_964349835.1 uncultured Bacteroidales bacterium
CCTCTCTCCATCTCACCCTCCGAAGCCCCCTGCTTTTTACCCGTTCGCCGGAACCAACCGTGAGCCATGGTTTCCCACGCCTCTTCGGAGAGTTGTTTGTCCCATAGAGCTTGGGGTTCGGGACGCGCCAGAATCCAAGCGCCGAATCGTTCCAGCTTTTCGAAGTTTCCACTGTCGATTAGTTCGTAATCTTTCCAGTGCGAGGGGGTTGAAGAGTCAATCATAGGGTTTCGATATAGATCTCCATTACACACCGCTTGCAGTCGAAGTGCAATCGGTAGGTAGCGGAACCATTTTTCATAAAGAGCGGCTCCTTCCACACGCTGTCGCTGCCGTTGCCGCTGGTGCTGTTGCTATTGTCGGTGCTATTGTCGGTGCTGCTGATGTTGCTTCCGTTGCTGTTGCCGCTGCGGGCCGGGGTTGCGACCTGATGGCGGGGGCAGCGTCCGAATTCGTACTTAATGCAGTGTCGGGTGGTCATCACCCTTTTTCCAAGGTACTCCTCCTGCGCCTCGAAGGCCGGTTCAATGGCTTCGACGCCATGTTTTTGGTAAAACTGCACAGCCCTGCTGTTTAATACATTCCCCTCGAACCTCAGCTCTTTTTCGGGGTAGGGCAGGGGAGTGGCCAATGGCTCTGCCCCGGCAGGCGCAGTTTGAGCACTCTGTGGGGAGTTTTCCGTGAGCACAGCGTGCCCGGAATGTGAGGTCGGACGGGAGAGAGGCCGCTGCTCGCGGTGAAGTTGCATGAGTTTTTCGGTTACTTCTCGCCGCATACGGTTAATGACCGAAACAGGCAGGAAGGGAACCGTTGGGCAATCTATGGTGAGGTGGGCCTGCCGAAATATTGTGTCGCCCAGTTTAGCCAGCTGCTCTTCGATTTGCCGCCGGGCCATCGCCTCATTTTTTGCCTCACTAAAGGGGAGTCCCGACCCTACGGTGGCCGTGAGGCCCGTTTCGTCGGTTGCCTCCAGAAGAGACTCTTGCTCTGCAGTATAGAGCCTAAGATCAAGGGCCAGGGTGCGACGAGAGCTCTCGCCCGAGAGTATGCGATTAAACTGGTGGTCGTGATTGCGAAAGAGAGGGGTGTCCACTGCAATTTCGACCGGTTTAGAGGGCAGAATCCAGAACCCTTCGACCCGGTTCACCAGAAATCCATCGAGCCGCCCCGATACATCGAAGTAGCAAAGGCCATCGCCATTACTCAAAAGCATGTCGGTATCGACCATCAACTCGCGCCCCCTTTTGCGCACCACCTTGCCCAGGGGTTGCCCCATAGACTTCTGGGTTGCCGGGGTGCCCGTTTTTTCGCGCTGCTTTAGAAAATAGTCGGTGTAGCCCCGGTTAAAAGTTCGTTCCGGGTCGGGCATAAAGGTAAACACAGTAGAGCCGGCCGAACTTTTGGCATACCCTGCCTTTTGATCCAGGATGGTGTCGAGTTGGCGGCGGTACCAGGCTGTGATATTTTTTACATAGGCGGCATCCTTAAGCCTGCCCTCAATTTTAAAGGAGCAGACACCCGCATCGATCATCTCCGAAAGGGCCGCAGTGCGGTTGAGATCTTTAATGGAGAGCAGATGGCGGTTTCTTATCAGAAGATTACCCTGACTGTCGGTTAGGTCGTAGTGCGACCGACAAGGTTGTGCGCAAACACCCCGGTTGGCACTTCGTTTCGCAACCGCCTGACTCATATAGCACTGCCCGCTGTACGACACGCAGAGCGATCCATGCACAAAACTCTCCAACTCTACATTGGGGTGGAGTGAATGGATGGTTTCGATATCGCGCAGCGAGAGTTCGCGGGCAAGCACCACACGCGAAATACCCGCCGAAGCCAGAAAGGCAATCTTTTGGGGCGAGTGGTTGTGCATTTGGGTACTGGCGTGAAGCGGAATGGGGGGGAGATTGCATTCGAGCAGCCCCACATCCTGAATAATCAGGGCATCGGCCCCGGCTTGGTACAGCGCATGAATCATCGGGATCACCTCCTCGAATTCGTGGTCGTACAGCAAGGTATTCATAGCCACATAGACCCTTGCATCGTATTGGTGAGCATGTAAAATCAGGCGCGAAATATCCTCAACCGTGCATCCTGCTGCGGCTCGTGCACTGTAGCCGGATGCGCCGATGTAGACGGCATCGGCACCGTGGTTAATGGCCAGAATGCCGGTTTCGGCATCTTTGGCAGGTGCCAAAAGTTCGATCGATTGCATAGCCGCAAAGGTAAGATTTCCGGGAGATTGTTTGAATCCCCGCTTTTTTTTTATTCCTTTGGCCTCTTTTAGCCGGGGAGTACCCCAACTGTCAGAGAAAGCCGGCATTAACGAAAAAAGTATAACGTTATAATGAGATTATCTACCGGATTCGCAGTTATTTGCCTCTTTTTAGCCCTGCCTTTGTTTGCAGGCAGCCCCTCGGGCGACACAGTGATTGTTTCGAAAAGTTTAAAACTACAGATTGGGGGGTGGCTCCGTACCGATTATGTGTACGACACCCGTAAAACAGCCGAAGTGGTTGATGGGTTGGTCTCTTTCTATCCCATGGATAAATTGCTCGATGCCAACGGACGCGACCTGAATAAGGCCTCCTCTAGCGCCCTTTCGGCAATAGCCACCCGGCTCAATTTCCGCTTTTTCGGACCCGAGGTATTGAATGCCAAGTCGTCGGCCTACGTGGAGTTCGACTTTACCGGCCAGTCGAACACCTACGGCGTCAGACTCCGGCAGGCCTACTCCCTGCTCGACTGGGGGAAAACCTCTCTGTTAGTGGGTCGCACCTGGTTGCCGATGTCGATTGCCAGCATGCCTAACGTGGTGGCCTTTAATACCGGTGCCCCCTTCTGGAACTTTAACCGCAGCGATCAGGTCCGATTTAGCTGGATGCCGGGTAACTTCATGCTTTCGGCCACGGCCACGATGCAAGGCGATTACTGTACCCTGGGCCCCGACCCTGCCGGGATACAGCCGGTGCTCAAGAGCAACATGTATATGCGCGATGCCAATTTTCCGGAAGTCAATTTGTGGATACAGTACAAGTACCGGAATTGGCAGTTTGGGGCTATCGGGCAAACAAAATCGGTGCAGCCTCGCACCCAAACCACAGGTGAGGGCGGGTTAAAATACAAAACCAATCAACTGCTCACCACCTTCGCGGCTATGGGCTACCTGCAGTATAAGGATCCTGTTTTTATCCTGAAGGCCAGCTCTATGTATGCCCAGAACATGAACGAATCGCTCATGCTGGGCGGCTATGCCGTTTCCAAGAGCGATCCCGTTACCGGAGCCGAGGAGTATACCCCTATTCAACATTGGAACTCCTGGATCAATCTCGACTATGGCAAGGTATGGCAGGTCGGCGTTTTTGCCGGGTACATTCGCAATTTGGGTGCCATAGACAGCAACATCTCCACAGTGTATGCCCGTGCAGCCAATATCCACTCTATGTGGAGGCTTTCGCCCCACCTCTTCTTCAATGCAAAAAATTTGCAGCTGGGTTCCGAACTCGAAATCTCTTCGGCTGCCTTTGGCACGATCGATAAGAGCAACTATGGACTGGTTTCGGATACCCATTCGGTTACCAATGTGCGGTTGAACCTACTCATGATGTTTTTATTTTAAAAGAATGGACATGCGTGGCGCCTATTGGGAAGAGGAACTGGAAACCCTTCCGCGGCCTGAACTCGAACAACTTCAGGTAGACAAACTTCGTAAAACGATTCAGAGGGCCTCCGGTTCGCCCTATTACCACAAGGTTTTTACCGAGCGGGGCATTACCCCCGATTCGATTCAGGAGATTAACGATCTGCTAAAGCTCCCCTTCACCACCAAAGCCGACTTGCGCGACAACTATCCTTTCGGTTTGGTGAGCGGCCCCCTAAACCCTTGTGTGCGTCTCCACTCCTCTAGTGGAACCACCGGCAATCCTACCGTTATCTTCCATTCGGCTGCCGATCTCGACAGTTGGGCCAATGTGGTGGCGCGCTGCCTCTACATGGTGGGTCTGCGTGATGCCGATGTATTTCAAAACAGTTCGGGATATGGCATGTTTACCGGAGGACTCGGCTTTCAATATGGAGCCGAGAAACTGGGGGCACTCACGGTGCCTGCGGGTGCCGGAAACAGCCGTCGACAGATAAAGTTTATCCAGGATTTCGGAACCACCGCGTTGCACGCCATTCCCAGCTATGCCACCCGTTTGGCCGAAGTGTTTCAGGAGATGGGTATCGATCCGCGTACACAAACCTCGCTTCGCACACTCATCATTGGGGCCGAACCCCACACCGAGGCGCAGCGGGCACGTATTGAGGCCCTTCTGGGGGTCAAGGCCTACAACTGCTTTGGGATGTCGGAGATGAGCGGGCCGGGTGTGGCGTTTGAATGCACCTTTCAGGATGGTCTCCATATCTGGGAAGACTACTACATTGTAGAGATTGTCGATCCCGAAACTCTCCTCCCGGTACCCGAAGGCGAGGTGGGCGAATTGGTGCTCACCACCCTCAATCGCGAGAGCATGCCCATTATCCGCTATCGTACCCGCGACCTGACCCGTTTTCTGCCGGGGAGCTGCCCCTGCGGAAGGACACATCGCCGAATTGACCGCATCAAAGGGCGAAGCGACGATATGTTCATTATCAAAGGGGTAAATATCTTCCCCATGCAGATTGAGAAGATCTTGATGAACTTTGAGGCGTTGGGTTCGAACTATCTCATTACCCTCGATACCATTGGAAACTCCGATGAGATTACTGTCGAGGTAGAGCTGGCCGAACTTACCGGCGATGACTACGGCGCCCTTTTGCGGCTCACGAAAGAGATTGTACATCGGTTAAAAGATGAGATTCTGGTGACCCCGCAGCTCAAACTGGTGCAAAAAGGATCGATACCTCAGTCGGAGGGCAAGGCGGTGCGTGTTCGTGATTTGCGAAAAAATTAGATATCTTTGAAGAGGTACACACTTAATACTTGATGCTATGACTGTGAGACAATTATCGGTTTTCCTCGAAAATAAATCAGGACGATTAAACGAGGTGCTTTCTGTGTTGGCTTCGGCCAAAATCAACATTACCGCACTCACCATTGCCGATACCACCGAGTATGGCATTCTGCGAATGATAGTGTCCGATCCGTCGGCCTCACTGGCTCGATTGCGTGAGAAGGGTTTTAGCGCCAATTTGAGTGAGGTGATTGCGTTGGAGTTGGTTACGGCGTCGGGCTCGCTCTCCAAGATACTCGACTGCTTTTCGAGTCGCGACATCAGTATTGAGTATCTCTATGCCTTCAGTTTTGGCTCGAAGGCAGTTGCGGTTCTTCGGATGGACAACCGCGAAAGAGCGCTCGAAATTATCGCTGAGGATGGCCTGAAACTGATTACCGAAGAGGATCTGAAATAGCAATATAGAAAAGAGACGATATGATTTGGAACGAAACTTTTGAATGCATGTCGCGCACAGAGATGCGTGAATGTCAAACGGCGCGGCTTCGCGATATGGTCGACAGGGCTTACCACACTGTACCCTTTTACCGCAAAAAGATGCAGGAACTCAGGGTCGAACCCGAAGATATTCGCACGGTTGACGATTTAAAGAAACTGCCCTTTACCCGCAAGCAAGATCTGCGCGACAACTACCCTTTTGGGCTTTTTGCTGTTCCCATGAGCGAGATTGTGCGGGTGCATGCTTCGAGCGGAACCACCGGAAAACCCACCACCGTGGGCTATACCCGGCACGATTTGCAGATTTGGAGCGAAGTAACTGCACGCTGTTTTGCTATGGCGGGCATTACCCGTCACGATGTGATGCAGGTGGCCTACGGGTATGGTCTCTTTACCGGCGGTTTGGGCGCCCACTATGGCGCCGAAAAGATGGGATGCACCGTGATTCCTATCTCGGGGGGGAATACCCGCCGACAGCTGCAGATAATGGTCGATTTCGGAGCAACCGTGTTGGCCTGCACCCCTTCGTACGCCCTTCATATTGCCGATGCTATGGCAGAGTTTGGTTATTCTATCAACGATCTGAAACTGCGCGTGGGTATTTTTGGTGCCGAACCCTGGACCGAAAATATGCGTCGCGAACTGGAGGCCAAGTGGAATATCCGTGCACACGATATTTACGGCTTGAGCGAGATAATCGGGCCCGGCGTAGCCAACGACTGTGAGTACCACGATGGCCTTCACGTGAACGAAGACCATTTCATTCCCGAGATTGTTGATCCCGAAACCGGTGAGGTGCTGCCCGAAGGGTCGAAAGGAGAGTTGGTCTTTACCACCATTACCAAAGAGGGGCTTCCCCTGATTCGATACAACACCCGCGACCTCTCTACCCTCAACTATGCGCCCTGCAAATGCGGACGCACCCTGGTTCGGATGGAAAAGATTACCGGACGCACCGACGATATGCTTATCATCAGAGGCGTGAACCTCTTCCCGTCGCAGATCGAACATGTATTGCTTGAACTCAGGGCCACCAGCCCGCACTATATGCTCTTTATAGACAAAGAGAATAATCTCGACACCCTTGAGTTGCAGGTAGAGGTCGATGAGATTTACTTTACCGACAAGATTAGTGAGTTGCAAATGCTGGGCCGGAAAATCCAGCATGCCCTTCAGAGTGCCATTGGTTTGAGCATCAAGGTTTCGTTGGTCGAACCGCAAACGTTGGCTCGCAGCGAAGGCAAAGCCATCAGGGTAATTGACCGCAGAAATAAGTAATTTGAAGATTTCGGGGTCGCTTATGCCCGATAAGAAGAGAGCGTTGTAACCATTTGCACCCATGAGAGAAAATACGCCTATTCCTGCCAACCTTGTAGACGCGGCTCTGGCACAGTGTAAAATAGAGAATGTTGCGGCCGCTTCGATCCGCGAAATCGTGAAATTAGTGGGCATCATTGAGCAGACCTCAGGCAAGCAGTTTATCCGTATGGAGATGGGTGTTCCCGGACTGCCTGCATCGAGTGTGGGTGTTGAGGCCGAGATAGAGGCTCTCAAACGCGGAGTTGCCTCGGTTTACCCCTCAATCGAAGGCATCCCGATTTTGAAACAGGAGGCGTCGCGTTTTCTTAAGTCGTTTGTAGATGTGCAGGTTTCGGCACAGGGGTGTGTGCCCACAGTGGGCTCCATGCAGGGGGGGCTGGCTCTCTTTATGACTCTTTCGCGTGCTGATGCCCGCAAGACACATACCCTCTTCATTGATCCCGGATTTCCGGTTCAGAAGCAGCAGCACAAGATACTGGGCATACCTTTCGAATCGTTCGACGTGTATGAATATCGGGGCGATAAATTGCGCGATAAACTGGAGTCGTACCTCTCGAAAGGGCATATCTCCTCGATTCTCTACTCCAGCCCCAACAACCCCTCCTGGATCTGCTTCACACCAAAGGAGTTGCAGGTGATTGCCGAAGTGGCCAACAAGTACGATGTGGTTGTGATTGAAGATCAGGCCTATTTTGGTATGGATTTTCGCACCGACTACTCAAAGCCGGGGGTTCCCCCTTTTCCCCCTTCGGTGGCCCACTATACCGACCAATACATTTTACTCTTTTCGGCCTCCAAGATTTTCAGTTACGCCGGCCAGCGGATTGGTTTCCTTGCCGTTAGCGACGCACTCTATCACCGCCAATACCCCGATCTCTCCCGTTTCTTCGCGTCGACCGAACTGGGCCACGCCATGGTGTACGGAGCGCTTTACGGCATCTCTTCGGGTACCTCACACTCAGCGCAGTATGCGTTGGCAGCCATGTTAAAGGCCGCCAACGACGGAACCCTCAATTTTGTGGAGTCGGTGGCGTCGTATGGCGAGAAGGCGGCGGTAATGAAGGCGCTTTTCCTAAAATACGGCTTCCATGTGGTGTACGAAAAAGACGAGGAGTTGCCTTTAGCCGACGGGTTCTATTTTACCATAGCCTATGCCGGCCTGAGCGGCGGGCAGTTGCTCAGGGAGCTGCTCTATTACGGCATTAGCGCAATTTCGCTCGATATCACCGGGAGCGAACGCACCGAAGGGCTGAGAGCCTGTGTTTCGTTTGCACGCACCGAACAGTTCCCCGAAATGGAAGAGAGGCTGGCCCGGTTTCAGGCCGACCATTCCTAAAATTCGTAATCGACACAGGCACGCGAAGCAACCACTTCGCGAACAAACCGACCCACCTCCTGATGGGCAGGGTGCGTTTGGTACGATTCGAGCGCGCCGAAGTTTTCGAAGGTGGTTTCGAGCACATAATCGAAGTTCGAAAAGGGACACCCTTCGATATTTACACCGGTTTTCAGACTTTTTATCGCCTCGATTTCTTGAGGGAGTTGTGCAAACTTTTGGTTCAGGAGTTCGATGTTTTCGTGCTTAGAGCGGCCATCTGAAAACTCTTTGAGTTGCCACATTACAATGTGTTTAATCATAGCGAACGGTTTTATTCGGTTCTATATTGTTGATCTCTTTGTATCGGGGTGAATCCGGCTTCCCGGATCATCTGCTCCATGTTTTCTACGCTGGTGAAACTCTTTTCGGCGCCGGCGGCCGACACCACATTCTCCTCCATCATAATGGACCCCATATCGTTGACACCTCCCCAAAGGCTTAATTGCGCGGCCTGGCGCCCCGCCGTGAGCCAGGAGGCCTGGATATTTTGGATGTTGGGCAGCATGATTCTGATGAGGGCGTTCATGCGTAGAAACTGATCGATGTTATCTTCCGACCGGTAATCGTATTTCGACTCCAAAACGGTTCCCTTCGATTGAAAGGGCCAGGCAGTAAATGAGATAAATCCCGGTTGGTTCTCCTCCTTCTCTGCCTGGAGCGAACGAATCAACACCAGATGCTCCATTCGCTCCTCGAGCGTTTCGGCGTGGCCATACATCATGGTTGCCGAGGTAACCAATCCCAGCGAATGGGCTTCGCGCATCACTTCAAGCCACTGTGCGGTTGTGCATTTTGCGGGCGAGACAATCTCTCGGACTCGGTCGGAGAGAATCTCGGCACCCGCTCCCGGCAAAGAGTCGAGCCCTGCATCCATGAGCAGAGTCAGGGTTTCGCGCAGGCTCTTCTTCTCCTTTCGGGCCAGGGCAAATATTTCGTGAGGCCCCAGTGCATGCAACTTTAATTCCGGGAATTCGGCTTTCAGCTCCAGGAATAGCCGGGTATAGTATTCGAGCCCCAAATCGGGGTGAATTCCCCCCTGAAGCAGAATCTGGTTTCCACCACAGCCCCTCAGCTCGCCAATTTTCTGACGGTACTCCTCCATGGTAGTAATATACCCGTCGGGGTGCAAAGGGTTCCTGCTGAAATTGCAAAATCGACAGCGGGTGGTGCAGATGTTGGTATAGTTGATGTTGCGATCAAGAATCCAAGTGACCTCCCGTTGCGGGTGTTTTTCCATCCGCAGGGTATGAGCCGAATACATAAGGGCACTCAGAGGCGCATTCCGGTAGAGGAGAGCTCCTTCGGCCGAAGAGAGCCACTCTTGTGCCAGTGCACGGTTTAGCAGGTGGGTAATGTAATCGGTTTCCATACGTTGCGGCAAACCTACACAAAGTTTTGCCCTGCAACAAGAGCCTCCCGAGGCAAAAAAATCACTACTTTTGTACAGATAATAGATATACTATGAGAACAGAGAAGGTACGGGTAGGCATCAGCCAGGGCGATATGAACGGAATCGGTTACGAGGTGATGATGAAGGCCTTATTAGATCCGCGCATGACGGAGGATTATACAATCATCATTTTCGGGTCGCCTAAAGTGTTGGCGTTTTACCGTAAATTCCTTAACCTTAACAGCTTTAATGCAACAACGATCCGTTCTGCCTCCGAGGCCGATCCTCGCCGGATTAATCTGGTAAACTGCCTTGACGATGCGGTTCGGGTGGATCCCGGAAAATCGACCCCCGAAGCCGGAGCGGCTGCATTTCTCTGCCTGAAGGAGGCCGTGGGGGCGCTCAAACAGGAGCAGATCGATGTATTGGTTACCGCACCCATCAATAAACAGAATGTGCAGTCGGAGAGTTTCCGCTTTCCGGGTCATACCGAGTACCTACAGTCGACATTGGGAGCCAACGACTCTCTGATGCTGATGGTTGCCGACAATCTGCGGGTTGCCGTACTCACGGGGCACATGCCCCTCTCGGAGGTTCCCTCGGCCTTAAGTAGCGAAAAGATTTTGGGGCGAATCCGCCTGCTACACCAGACCATGTTACAGGATTTTGCCATCAGACGGGCAAAGATTGCCGTTCTGAGCCTAAACCCCCATGCCGGCGACGGCGGGCTGTTAGGTTCGGAGGAGGAGGAGTTTTTGATTCCTGCCATCGAACAGGCAAAGCAGGAGGGCTATCTGGCCTTTGGTCCCTATGCTGCCGATGGCTTCTTTGGTTCCGATAATGTTTCGAAATTCGACGCAGTGTTGGCCATGTATCACGATCAGGGGTTAATTCCCTTTAAGGCGCTGGCCTTCGAATCGGGGGTGAACTACACGGCGGGGCTTCCCTATGTGCGAACTTCGCCTGCACACGGCACTGCATACGACCTGGTAGGATCCGGTACTGCGCAGCCCGACTCCTTTCGCAATGCCATCTACACGGCTGTCGATATTTTTAGGCGCCGTGAAGCGTACCTTGATTGGGTCGAAAACAAGATGCCCGAATCCGAAGGGAAAAAACCATTGCATCACGCCATTCAATAGGGCAACCCCACTCAGTAGAGCAATCCCATTTCGAAGAGTATAGTACTCTGTCAAGATCGGTCAATTAGTACGGGTCGGCCTCGGCGGTAATGTGCACCTGCCTGAACTCCGGCACCGAACGGGTCTGCTCCAGGGCTTCTGTTATCCGTGCGCGCGTGAACTGCACGTCGGCATTTCGTTCGGTTTTAATGAGAATCTGCTGAAGAAAGAGGTTGAAGGTTTTGTCAACCAGAGGCGACTCCGGGCCAATCACTCTCGAGGCAAAGAGCGCCCGCAACAGCCCTGCAAGGTGTAAGGCGGCTTTTCGCACACTCGCCTCGTTTCGCTGTTTCAGTGTAATTTTGATAAGCCGCGAAAAGGGTGGGTACAAAAAGGCACTCCGCTCCATCAGCTGCGACTCCAGAAAACCGATATCATTGTACGATTGGAGGTAGGTAATGACCGGGTTGTTGGCATCGTAGGTTTGAATAATCACCTTTCCCTGGTTGAGCCGGCGACCGGCTCTACCCCCCACTTGCATCATAAGTTGGAAGGCCCGTTCGTGCGCCCTGAAATCGGGCATGTGGAAAAGCTGGTCGGCATAGATGATGCCCACCGTACTCACCTTAGGAAAATCGAGCCCTTTGGCCACCATCTGCGTGCCAATCAGGATATCGGTGTGTCCCTCCTGCATTTGGGTTAAGAGTCGGAGATAACTCTTCTTTGACCGGGTTGTGTCGAAATCCATTCGAGCCACCCTTGCCCGGGGAAAGCAGAGTGCAATTTCGTTCTCAATCTGTTCGGTTCCGCTCCCCATGGTTTTTATTTGGGGGTTTCCGCACTCGGAACAGTGCCCGGGCATGGCCACGGAGTAACCGCAGTAGTGGCAAATAAGCCGATTGCCCCCCTTGTGGTAGGTGAGGCTGACGTTACAAAATTTGCATCCCGGAACATGGCCGCAAGCGGTGCATTGCACCGATGGGGAGAATCCGCGACGGTTCTGGAACAAAATGGTCTGTTCGCCGGCAGCCAGGGCTTCGTCGATTGCCTTTAGCAGGATGGGATGAAACAGCCCTTTGGCGAGGCCGGTTTTCCGGGCTTTAGCCATGTCGGCCACAACAATTTTGGGAAGGGGAGTGGCCTGAAAACGCTCTTTTAGCAACACCAACCCATACTTCTGCTGTTTGGCATTAAAATACGATTCTACCGAAGGCGTGGCGGTACCCAGCAGGGTCTTAGCCTTGTGCATCCGGGCAAGTACAATGGCACTATCGCGGGCATGATACCTTGGGGCGGGGTCATTTTGCCGAAAGGCGGGCTCATGTTCCTCATCTACAATAATAAGGCCCAGACGGGGATAGGGGAGAAAGAGCGCCGAACGTGCGCCCAGAATGATATCGCAACCCGGCTGCTCCAGCAGGGCGTGCCATAGTCTGGTTCGCTCATTGTCGGTGCAACGGGAGTGGTACACCCCCACCCTTTGGCCAAAAACTGCCCTGATTCGCTCTGTGAGTTGTGCGGTGATGGCAATCTCGGGTAGCAGATAGAGCACCTGCTCGCCCTTTTCGATGGCCATGTTCATCAGGTGAAAATAGAGTTCGGTTTTTCCGCTGCCTGTAAGCCCGTGCAGAAGGAGGGTATCCTTTGTTTTGAATCCCTCCTGAATGGCCCGCAGCGCCTCCTCCTGACTCTCCGAGAGGCTGTTCAGGAGCACTTCGGAGTGGACTATGGCCGGGATTTGCTGCTTTTCTAACCCGAATACTCCCTTTTGTTGCAACGCTTTAAAGGCCTGCCGGTGTGCCGAACTGCCAATGAGTTCGCCGTAGGGAACCACGCCATCCAGGCTCTGTGCCTCTGCCTCCATGCAGCGCTCTTTGCTGTCAATATTGCGCTTCTCGCCATCTACAGTGCTCTCCTCTTCTTTGCTCCATTCGCCTGGTGCGTGGAGCGCAATCAAGAAACGGTCAAGAAGCTGCGCCTGCGCCGGCGCCCGCGAAAGGGTTTTGTAGAGACTGTTCACCGCCTCCTCGCTCCGAAAGGCGGGGTCGAGCCGAATGGCATCGGAGGCCTCCGTCCGGGGGGAGCTGCCCAACGGTTCCGGTTCGTCGGTGGGTTTCATTGCTGCGGGGAGTGCCGCCCTCAGTACCTCGCCCTGCGAGCAGAAGTAGTATCCGGCCATCCACTCCCAATGGGCCAACTGTACGGAATCGAGAATGGGTTGCGCATCGAGCAGAGCCATCAGGGCTCTCGACACCGACGCCGGGGCTAAGGAGTGGATGCGGGTAATGATGCCGGTATAGTGTTTTTTCGACCCGAAAGGCACAAGAACCCTCATCCCCGGGGCTGCCTCTGAAAGCAGCGAGTCGGGAATCGAATAGGTAAAGGTGCCCGGAAGGGGAAGCGGCAGCAGAACCTCTGCAAAATGGGTTAGCCCTGACATGGAAGGTTCGAAAGTAATGTCTCAAAGATAGCTAAAAGCCGGCGGGCAGCTTATGATATTTGCCCCCGATTCGGGCAAAAAAAATCCGGATTCCCTTATGTTGCATTAAAACAACAGTGGGAATCCGGATGTCTTTGGGCAGTTAATGCCCTTTAAATTAGTTTTTTACCACGTAAAATAGGATGGGAGTACCCGTTTCGTCGAAAAGGGTCAACTTATTCTTTTTCACTTTATAGGTCTTTACCTTCGCAAGAAGGTCGGTATAGCGAGTCTCAATCTCATTCGAAACCTCGTCGCAGGCCATTTTGGTGGAGGCAATGTCGGAAATCCACAGATTCTTTGCGTCGTTAAAGGCCGAACCCGAAAATTGGTTACACCCTGCATATCCTGAGACACTCGACTTGTCGCCCTCTTTTTTTACCACCAGAACCAACGCTTTCTGCGGATCGGAGGCTTTAATTATCTTGGTTTGCAACTTGGTGAGCTGCCATTCGGTTCCCTCGAGGGGAGTGGTTACTTTTTCGGCTGCGCCGGCATACGACCACGCGAAAGAGAAAATCGCTATTATAGCTACAGAACGGAAATACTTTTTCATAACATGAAGTAATTTGGTTTGACATTATCTTCAGTTGCAAGTATTATGCCAAACCACTCCTCATGCCACATTAAAGGTGGATCACCTCGCCACAGGCTGCGGCTGCTGCCTCCATAATAGCTTCAGAGAGCGTGGGATGCGGATGAATTGTTTTGTGTAATTCTTCGGCTGTTATCTCCAGCTTCCGGGCCACCACCAACTCGGCTACCATTTCGGTAACATGCGAACCCACCATATGAGCTCCCAGCAATTCGCCGTATTGCTCGTCGAAGATCAGCTTTACAAATCCCTCTTTCTCACCGGCGGCACTCGCCTTTCCGGAGGCCGAGAAGGGGAACCTGCCCACCTTAATCCGGTAGCCGGCCTCCAGGGCGCGCTTTTCGGTGAGACCCACCGAAGCCACCTCTGGCGAGGTGTAGGTGCAGCCCGGGATATTTTTGTAGTCTATGGGGGTTACCTCTTTGCCCGCAATCTGCTCCACACAGGCAATGGCCTCGGCCGAGGCCACATGGGCCAGTGCCGGGGTGGCAATAATGTCGCCAATGGCGTAGAGGCCCGGAACAGAGGTGCGGTAGGCCTCATCGACCTTCACTCTCCCCTTTTCTATTACAACCGAAAGCGCCTCCAGCCCCAGATTTTCGAGGTTAGGGGTGATGCCTGCAGCCGAAAGTACCGTTTCGACCTCATGAAAGCTCTCTCCCTTTGCCGACTTCACGGTTACCTTACACAGGTCGCCGGTTGTATCCACCGATTCTACTGTGGCCGAGGTGATAATCTTCATACCGGCCTTCTTGAACGACCGGGCCATCTGTTTCGACACCTCCTCATCTTCGACAGGCAGAATTTCGGGCAGG
The DNA here is from genome assembly GCA_964349835.1 of uncultured Bacteroidales bacterium. Classification (GTDB taxonomy): domain Bacteria; phylum Bacteroidota; class Bacteroidia; order Bacteroidales; family UBA4181; genus JAQVSH01. The sequence goes on from CAYGID010000010.1 coordinate 35,709, forward strand.
TACTCCACCAAAGTGACCTGAGTGCCGAGCGTTTGGTAGAGAAAAGCCAGCTCGCTCCCAATAGCTCCCGAGCCGCATACCAACATGCTTTTAGGCAGCTTGGGCAGCGCGAGTGCCTGACGGTAGCCTATCACTCTCTTGCCGTCTTGCGGCAGATTAGGCAACTCCCTCGACCGTGCTCCGGTGGCCAGAATGATGTGCGGTGCTGTATATGTGGCCACCGTACCATCGCTCTGCGTCACCTCAACCTTTCCGGCCGATGCTACACTGCCTCTTCCCCAGATAACCTCCACTTTATTTTTTTTCAGAAGAAACTGAACTCCTTTGCTCATGCCTTCGGCCACCGCGCGGCTCCGAGCAACCATCTTTTCGAAATCGGGAGTCACCTCACCCGAAATCTTGACCCCAAATTCGGCTGCATGGGTTGCCGCAGAAAACACCTGCGCACTCCTGAGAAGCGCCTTTGTGGGTATACAACCCCAATTGAGGCAGATTCCGCCCAGATGTTCTTTCTCAACCACAGCCACTTTGAATCCCAGTTGTGCGCCGCGGATGGCAGCCACGTATCCACCGGGGCCGCTTCCAATGATGATGATGTCGTACTGCATACTATATATATGTTAAATGGTCAGAAATTAAGTGCCAGGCCTAGTAGACCGGCTGTCAATCCCAATAGGGTGGCAATAACCTTTGTGAGGATAAACGCACTCTTCGATTCGGCAAGAAGAGGAAGCCCGGCGTGTCCACTCTGCACCAACGTATTGGCCAACAGTACACTGAAAGGAATGCCCCCCGAAGCAAACAGGGTCACAAACACCATATGCGGACCCGATTGGGGAATCCAGCCCACCACAAGGGCGGCAACCATTACCCAGTGCATATTTTGCGAAATCCATACATCAAACCCAATGGTATGGTCAATAAGCCATATGGTTGTGAGGGTACCTAAAGTCCACATAAAGATTCGGGGCGCATGCACCTTGACAATATGAGCCCACAAATGCACTTTGATGAAATGATCCGAAACTGTACAGAGCAGAAAGGAGGTGATCAGACTCAATCCGGCAAAAAGGAGGTTGAGCCACCACTCATCCAGAAAGAAGGCCGAGTTATGTTCGTGATCGTGAAGGTCGGGAGCCATATGCTCTCCGTTTTCGGGGTGAAGAAAGTCGGTAGCGCCGTGCGAATGCGAAAACAGACCCGTAATCAGCCCCACAGCAAAAAAGAGAATAAAGGCAATCATCACGATTCGCTGAAACGAAGGGGCTTTGAAGTTGTTCTTGATTCGTTGGGGCAGAGAGATTTGCATTGCCTGCTCATCCGGGTGGATTTCGAAAGGGTGGGGCTTGTGTACCGGCCACATCTTTCGGGCAGCAAACAGATGGGTAAGAAAACCTGCTGCCAGCGCCACAGGAATCAGAATCAGATGCAGAATCGACGCCTGTTCAGGAAAGAGGGCAAACATCAAAAAGGCCTCATCGCCCACGGAGGCAATCATGGCGGCCACCAATGCTCCCACCCCCACAATCCGGTGGGTAAAGAGCGAAACCACGGCAAAACCACCCAGACAGCCCGGAATCAACCCAATCAGGGTGGCAATGAGAATCTGCGAAGGGCCCGACTTTTCGAGCGCCCGGCTCCATCGACCCTGCGTAGATACATGCAGATATTCAATCAACAACATCATGATGAGCACAAACCCGGTCACCATGAGGGTATTTTTCATAATATCGATCACCATCTCCATAGGACTTCTATTTCAGCGTGAGCCGGGTCAAAACCGGGAAGTGGTCGGAAAGAACTATATGGGGAGAAGAATAGCTAACGGCCTTCCAAACAGCGGGGTCGAACAGTGTGTAATCTATGCGGACCGCAATGAGTCGACGCCGAAAAGTGACTCCATAGCCACTTCCCGCACGGGTAAAGGCATCGTCGAGGCCGTTTCGGAAACGTTGATAGGCATACGAAACGGGCGTGTCGTTAAAATCGCCGCACACGATGACCGGATGGGGCGACTGGCTGATATGGCGGGCAATACTGTCGACCTGAACGGATCGGACAATATAGGCGTCGCGCATCTTTTTGGCCACCGATTTCAGGTCTTTAATCTGCTCTTCGTTATACGAGAGATAGATATCGTCGATGACATCATATTCGCTGGCCAGAATTCGGTTCGACTCCAAATGACAATTATAGATTCTGAAGGTGTCGGCTCCCGCAAGGATATCACTGTAAATGCACGAATTGGCGGTGTTATTGAAGACAATCTCCCCTTTGGCAATCATTGGGAACGAAGAGAGGGTAACCAGGTTTTGTTTTCCGCGATGTCGATGGGTAAGAAAAGGAAGGGCCTCGTCGGGCAAGGTGCTGCTTTGGGACGGATACTCCTGAAAGCAAGCCAGCGAGGGGTTCATGTCGGTTACATAGTCGAAGAGCACCGAACGGTCTTGCTTTTTTCCCTCCTTGTCGCGAAAGGCATGCCCCTTCACGTTGTAGGTGAGAATCGAAAAGTCTGTTTTTCGACCCGGCTGCGGTTCGTAGGGTGTTTGGCTGAGGGCAAAAAAACGGCCCGGCAGCGCATAGCCGGCCAGCAACAAGAGACCCGAAATCAGGCACGCTTTGCTCCTTCGCAGCAGGAACCAGAGAAAGAAAGCTACATTGATGACCCAGATTATGGGAAAAACGAGCCCCAGAAAAGAGAGGAACCAAACATGCTCGGGCCTGATAAACATGGAGAGGCACGATGCCGCCAGCAAAAGGGCTGCCAACAAGTTGGCAAAAACCATGAGATTATTCAGAAGTCGCTGAAGCATAATGGTGGCAGGGCCCCGTAAGAGATATACCCCCGCAAATCTACTCGTTTTTGCCGAAAACACAAGGCAGGGCGGTGTGCCTCAGCGTGAAATAGCCGATACGGTTTGCCAAAAAATGCCTATTTTTGCTCATCGGCCTAATCTGCACAGTATGACTCCATCGACTGCTCCCTTAGACACCTTCAAACAGCTGTTCGAGAACAGCGTTGAAAAATTTGGCGACTGCCCTGCTCTCTCTTATGTGGGCGTCAGTCCGTTAACCTACCGAGATGTGGCCGTTAAGGTCAAAGAATTGCATCTTCTCTTTGACCGTCTGGGTATTCAAAAGGGCGACAAAGTGGCCATTCTGGG
>CAYGID010000011.1:0-38461 GCA_964349835.1 uncultured Bacteroidales bacterium
CAGCTCCTCTTTTTAGCGTTCATTGAGAGCGATGGGGCCCCGCCTAACTTCTCCAATGTCGCTGAGGCAGTTCATCCAAACGGCCAACCCCTACGTCACCCAATCATTAGAGCACTCGAAGCGCGCAAGCGCTTCGATGCATTAGAGCTCCGGAGCACTTGCGCGCAGCGCACCACAGTGATCAAAGACTATTTCAACTCATTGGGCTTTTTGCCATCGCGCCAGTGCTGTTCGATCTTTTCGAGCGAAACACCCTTGGTTTCGGGAAGGAACTTGTTGCCCCAAATCAGGGCAATAATCCCAACCAGACCAAAGAACCAGAAGGCCGAAGCAGCTCCCAGCGACTCACTCTGGAAGAGAGAATTAAAAGACTTAATCATCTTGAAGAAGGTCCAAACTACGAGGGTGTTGAAGCCCCAGTTGGCGAGCGATCCGATGGAGGCACCCACACCGCGAACCCTGAGAGGGAAAACCTCCGAAATAAAGAGCCACCCTAACGGGCCGAGGCTAATAGCAAAGAAGGCAATGTAGCAGAGCATGGAAACCACTAAAAACCACTTGGTCATATCGCCAAGAGTTGCTTGCAGGGCAAAGCCAAGACCCATGAAGAAGAGCGAAACCACAATGCCACTAGTGCCCAGGAAAAAGAGTTTCCTACGGCCCATGCTGTCGATAAGATAGAGCGAAAGGATGGTGAACAACACATTGATAACGCCCACCGAAACAGATGCCCAGATGGCAGCCTCATTGCCTTCGAAACCGGCCTTCAGAAAGATTTCGGGGCTATAATAGATTACCGTGTTGATACCCACAAACTGCTGGAAGAACATAATACCCATGGCAATAATGAGTGCGTTGCGCAGCCAGGGCTTAAACACCTCCGACCAACCCATCTGCTCGGCATCTTGGCTGATTTCGTTTCGCATCATCTGCATGGAGGCGTCGATGGAAGAGGGATCTTCAATTTTTTTCAGCACCTTTAACGCCTGCTCTTCACGACCTTTGCTCATAAGCCACCGGGGGGTTTCGGGCAGGAAGAGCATCCCAACCAGCAGAATCAAAGCGGGGAAAACACCCACATAGAACATGGGACGCCAGCTGGCCAGATTCTCATTATCGGCAAGCGCGCTGTCGGAAAGGTATGATGCCAAGATACCTACGGTAATAAGCAACTGAAACATAGATACCAGCGTGCCGCGGATTTTGGTGGGCGACACCTCAGCAATATAGAGAGGGGTAGCAAACGAAGACGCACCGATGGCAAGACCCAGATAGAGACGCGAATAGAGAAGCGACTCGAAAGAGGCTGCAATACCCGACCAAAGCGCACCCGTTGCAAAGACGACCGCAGATACCAGAATCACTTTTTTACGGCCGAAGATATCGGTAATCCGGCCACTCAGCAGGGCCCCGATTACTGCACCAATCAAACCGAAAGCGGTTAAATTTTCGACTTGGCTTTCGTCGAGGCCCATGTCTTGTCTCAAAAAGGGAATCGCACCGGAAATCACACCGGTATCGAACCCAAACAGCAACCCACCGGTAGCTGCAACGGCAGCAATAATCCAGACGTAGGTTTTGTTATAGGTGTTTTTGCTCATAAAAAAAGAGGGTTAATGAAAGGTTAGAAATGCAAGATAGTTGACACATTAATACAAATTTAACTTTTTCACCTGCATTTGCAAGGGAGGTAGAGGGTGCCCCAATTTGATTTTTTCACTTCCGCACAATTTTTATTCCCTTCGGTGCCTCTATGGTACTCTTTACGGTTCCATCGGGCCGTTTTTCATGGCGAACCTTGATGAGTCCGCGAGGCGTGGGCAAGGTACCCTCGGCCCACGCCAGGTCGCCCAAATGGGGCACAATCCGAACCGTTTTGCACCCCGGTTCAACAACTTCGAATCCCAGCACATGGCGCGAAAGCCACGAAGTGGGCCCCGATGCCCAGCCGTGACAGAGGCTGTGGCGGAACTTCTCGTAACAATAGGCCCCGTAACTGCCGTGAATGTCGACTTTCCCTTCGGGCACCAGATTGTCGATGGGAGCGGCATTGAGGGTCCAATCTAAATTAAAATCCTCCCAAAAAGTGGTGGCACCAAAATCGAGCATGGCTCCCCAATAGGTGCGGATATTGTTGAGTGCGGAGGCGTAATCGCCGGCCTTGGCCTGCGCCTCGAGCATGTAATAGCCGTAAAAGGTAGAGAAGTTTTTTGCGCCCCCCACTGCAATCACCTCCCTGTTGGCCTGCTCCGCAGGAATCATCCCGGCCAGGGCCAATAGGGCAGCGGCCTGTTTGCTCCCGTTGGGATCGGGGCGGTAACCGCGCATTAACCCGGCTGTTTTGCGGCAGGCAGCTGCTATTTCGGATTCACCGAGAATATCGCATAAACGGGCGCCGGCATCGAAACCCATCACCATCATGGCCTGTAAACCCGCGTGAATGCCCGGCTTATTCTCGCTCGAGGGCCAATCAAGAAACCGACCTCCGTCGAGCGTCTCTTTTCCCGAAGCATCGACCTTGCTCTGCATAAAGGCAAGAAGCCCCTTCAGATAATCACGCTGCTCCTCCAGATAGACCCTGTTTCCCTGATACATGTACCAGTCGTGATGAATCAAAATCCACCAGATGGAGTACGAACTCATGCCATTCATCCAGCCCGGCAGTGGCGTGCGATCGCGGGCCAGGTCGAGGCTTTTGGATACCACCTCCTGGTTGCCAAACACCGTATTCACCGTCATCACCTCGGGATGCAAATCGCCAACCCACACAAGGCGGTCGCGCTTGATACCGTCCCAGAGGTACTCCTGCATATTCAGATGTACCGTATAGGCGCCTGTCATCCAGATCCGGTTGAGCCTCTCATCGCTACTGCGAAATGAGCCCAGCCAGGGAATGTCGCGATAAGTAAAGATTGCGTTGGCCTCGCGCAAATGGAGAGGCACACCGGGAGTTAACAGATCGATCCGGGCAAAGCGGAAACCGCTGTTTCCCACCTCCAGCACCCCCAGCCAGGGAAGTGTTACCTCGAAATCGCGCATCGCATGGTCGTTGGTGGCGCCCGATTCGGCCGAGATAGTACTCATGGCCTCCTGCGCCGACTCGCCCAGTCGCACCCGCACCCGGATGGGGGTATTGGGGCCGTCGATGGCGGTAATCAGTTGAATTCCCCCCTGCAATTCGCGACCATAATCAAGCAGGATTGCGGCCTGCGAATTCTCGGTACTCCTAAGCACACAGGCCATTCCCGAATTGAGGTCCGACTGCCCCGACCCTTTGGCCACAAGCCGATCACTATGGGTAATGGTGGCGCCATTTTCCTGTTGCATCCACACAATACGGCTTGGCGAAATATAGGTTCGCACCCTGGAGTCGTTCCACGACTTTTCTATCTCCTGCTTGCCGAACACGGGTGGAAGCTGTGCCTGTAAAAGAGAACAGCCCGCGAGGGCTGTCCAAACCAATACCAAACTTTTTACCATCATCTGTTTTTGTTACGAAAGGAACACTTTACGAAGATCCTCAACCTGCTCATCGTTAATGGGAATCAGATTGCCCATCGAGGCACCCATCACCAACGATTTGGCGCTGAACTCGGCTACCTCCAGGCGGTCGAAGGTTTGCAGCAGCCCGTTGCCTGTAACCAGGAACGAATCGTTTTCGATAATCAGCGCCGGCATCCCCGAACGGAGCGAATCGAGCACGGTGGTGCGACCCTGGAAGTGCGAGCCAAACGGCAAACGGGGCACATCCTGCAAAAAGATCCAGCTTTCGGGAATGGTACGTACATCGAAATGTTTCCGGGCCACTCCAAAGGCCATCAGATAGGGGGGCTGGGTAAGGATAATAGAGTTGATATGGGGAAACGCGGCGTAAATCTGCTGCTGCAGAAAGACCGAACGGCTGGGCATCTTGCCCGGTTCGCGACAGCCATCGCAAATCTGTACAATATCGTCGGGTTGCAGGTTCCACCGGGGCACGTTGGTGGGAGTAATCAAAAAGTCGTTGCCCCTCCACCGGGTCGAAACGGTTCCGTAAGAGCTAATCATCATACCCTGATCCAATGCCCGATGCACCAGATTGCAGATTTCGGCCCGCTTTTCACGTTCGTCCGAAGGATAGTCTACGCGCTTCGCTTCGGGAAGCTGGTGGGGAATCTGCGCCTCGAACTGTTCAATCTCTTCATCGTGCAGATAGTGTACCTTCCCAATCATATTGCCATAGAGGATGGTACGCCCCGAAAACTCGAGCGTCTCGAATCGCTGATAGGCATCGGCCAAGTCGGTTCCACCCACAACACAGCCATGATTTTCCATGATTACGGCATGAAAACCTTTTACAAACTCATCGGCAATCTTTTTGCCCAACAGTTCGCTTCCGGGCAGCGCGTATGGGGCATACCCTATGGGGCCGCAAATATGCTTTGCCTGCGAAATGACGTTGGTGTTGGGAATAGATCGTACAATACTGAACGAAACAATTGCCGGCGGGTGAGCATGTACCACCGCCTTCAGGTCGGGACGGGCCTCATAGATTGCCTTGTGAAAAGGGTATTCGGACGAAGGCTTATGGCGCCCCACAATCGCGCCATCGCGTTTCACACACACAATGTCGGCCGGAATGAGCGACCCCTTGTCGATGGCACTGGGCGTAACCCAAATGTCGCCCTGGTCGTCGATAATCGAGATATTCCCACCCGAGGTGGTTGTCATCCCGTTGCGGTAGATTCGCGAAATCACCGCGATAATCTGATCGCGCGGATGCATCAGCTGAGTTTCTATAATCTTCGGCATAGTAAAGTAGTATTAACCTTACGAAGGTAAGCCATTTTGGCCTGAGGCAAAAGAAAAATATGCTATATTTGCTCCCCGAAAAGGGTTGTTAGCTCAGCTGGTTTAGAGCATTACCTTGACAGGGTAGGGGTCACTGGTTCGAATCCAGTACAACCCACTTTTTAAGGTTCCACAGGGATCCAAACTCCGGAAAATGGTTGATTTTCCGGAGTTTTTGCTTTTCTCGGTCTTCATCGCAGCATAATTGCATTATTGCAACACACATTACTGTAATGCACATTGCAATAAAGTGTATGATGGAGTGCGATCACCTAAGGCCAGCCGCCGCCTCTACTCCGTCAAAAAAGCATCCATGGCTTTGGTGGGGCGACCGTAAGACTAAAGAATTAACGCTCTATGCACTTCAAGTTTTTTCGCGACCGTTCTATAGTCCTGTCTGACAATTTTTCGAGTCGAATGACACTCGGATTGTCACAAATAATTGCTAAATTTGTGACGGATTGGCCCTCAATAGAAAGATGAAAAACACAGAAGAACAAATAGCGGAATTTGTTTCAAATCAACCAAGAGGGACACTGTTCTTCCCGGATGATTTTGAACATATCGGATCTTCAGAAGCAGTGCGCAAAGCTTTACAGCGACTTGAGAACAAGGGCACGATAAGAAGGGTTGCTCATGGTATTTATGTGTTGCCAAAAGAAAGCCCATACATTGGAGAAGTTCTGCCATCGGCAGAAGGGGTTGCAGCAGCTATTGCAAAAAGAGATAAGATAAGAATTGTTCCTACCGGTGTATATGCATTACATGCATTAGGGTTAAGCACACAAATTCCATTAAGGCTGGTATTCCTGACAGATGGAGCCGCACGTACAATAAAAGTCGGGAAAAGAACCATTAAATTAAAACGAACAACCCCAAAAAATCTTATGGCTGTAGGACCCATTAGCTCACTGGTGATTCAGGCATTACGTGAGATAGGCAAGGATAAGATAAGTCCCGATGAGTTAAAACAAATTATGAAAATATTAGAGGGAGAGGATCAACAAACCCTAAAACATGACATTAAGTTGGCGCCTGAATGGATTAAACAAATTATGAAGGGAGCAATAGATGGCTAATTTTCAACATATCCCCGCCGATGCAAAAATTGATATTCTCCAGGATGCCGGTGAAAAGTTGAACCTGCCTGCTTATGCTGTCGAAAAGGACTGGTGGGTGGTACAAACCCTTGCCATTTTGTTTGAGATGGAAGTGGGTCAACACATGGTCTTTAAAGGAGGGACATCACTTAGCAAGGCTTGGGGAATTATAGATAGGTTCTCCGAAGATATTGATCTTGCAGTGGATAGAAAATTTTACGGATTTGAAGGGACTCTTGGGAAAAAGGAGCGAACACTTCTTCGAAAGAAAGCAAACAGCTATATCACAGACAGTCTTTATCCGGAAATGGAATCTAGGTTTAAAGAGAGTGACTTAGAGGTAAAACTCGAATTGCCTGAAAAAACTACCAGTGATCAGGATCCGATAATCATTCATGTCTACTATCCAAATGTGATTGAATCGCCCGGTTATCTCAAGCCCAGCGTCCAGGTTGAAATTGGATGCAGATCTATGATTGAACCCTACACCACTCGTGCCATCAGCTCAATGTTGGATGATATTTATCCGGCAGCGTCTTTTACGAAACCGGCTATTCTCATCCCAACCGTCGACCCGGAAAGAACGCTCTTGGAGAAAATATTTCTCCTACACGAAGAATTTCAACGCATTGATGAAAAGATTCGGGTTGACCGGATGAGTCGCCATCTTTACGACATCTATAAATTAACAGCCACCCCCTTTGCCGAAAAGGCTTTAGAAAATCGGGCGCTTTATACCGAAATTGTTCTGCATCGACAGTCATTAACCAAACTTGGCGGCGTTGATTACAAGTTGCATAATCCTGTAACTATCAATCCTATTCCGCCTGCACAATACATTGAGGCCTGGGAACAAGATTATCAGATCATGCGGGAACAGATGATTTATACCGATGCTCCTTCTTTTAGGGATATTCTTGTAGCAACACAAAGTTATGTTGCGAAAATTAATCAGTTAGACTGGATCATAATCAATTAAATCCCATCCTTTCTCAACATATATTCAGATTGGACAACATCAGATATAATACTCTATCGGGTCGATCCATCCGGCTTTTACGGAGGTCATTACCAACTCCGACACGCTTTTTACCTGCAGTTTGCGGAAAATATTCTTCCGGTGGGTGTTGACGGTGTGAAAGCTGAGAAACCGGCGCGCGGCTATCTCTTTGGTGGTAAGCCCCGACGCAATCAGGCGCACAATCTCCATCTCCGAATCGGTGAGGAGATGGCGCGTTGGGGAGGCGGTGTCGCGGGTGGCAACAGGTATAACGGAGCGGGGATTCACAGGCTCGCCTGAACCGATCTCCTGCTGTAGAGCCGATAATCCCGGGGCAAAATAGGGAACTCCACTTGCCGCGGCAGCAAAGGCTGCGGTGAACTCCTCTCGGTTGCCATTTTTCAACGAAAAATTGCGAATTCCAAGTTGAGTATAGGCCGAAAGATCGGAGGCATCGAAGGAGTCGGATAACAACATCACCTCCACATTTCCAAAAAGCTCCTTCAACAGCCTCAGCGAATCGGGTCCCCTGTAATCGAAGGTGGCCGGATCGGTAATGAGCAGATAGCCGGGCTCATCGCGAAGCAAACGGTAAAGCTCCTGCCGCGATAAGGCAATGCCTGCCATACGATAGCCGGGCAGCGAAGAGAGCAGCGACGTTAACCCTTCGGAGGTCAAAAAGTGAGGGTCGGCAATCACCACCCTGTGGGGAGAGGTGTCGGGATGCATGCCGTTAATCGGTGAGGGTGTCGCTGCACGAAGGGGTGTTGGCCTCCGATCCATTCCCACTCGAAAGGGCAACGCCAAAAAAGCTGCCGAAAAGCTGCCGAGCCTCCTCCCAATTGGCACGGTTAACACAATACCGAATGCGGGGCGCCTCAATCTCACCTTGAATGAGACCAGCACCCTTGAGCTCCTTCAGGTGTTGCGAAAGGGTCGACTTGGCAATAGGCAACTCGTCGGTGAGGTCGCCGCTGTAGCAACAGGCCTGACTCGCGAGGCGTTCCAAAACAAACAGACGAACCGGATGCCCCAATGCCTTAGCATATCGGGCCATTCTCTTTTGCTGCAGGCTAGTTACCTCTTTCTGTTTCATTATGTCGCTCCTTTTGAGCAAAGATAACGCAAAATGGTATACGTGCATCCATTCGCACCCGCACAGCACTGCAACAGCGCTAAGTGATGGCAAATACCGCATTTTTTTCTTTCGGCGCAGTTTCTACCTTTACCATACAATAAGCATACACTAATGAGATACAGACTCCTCTTTATTATCGGCCTTCTTGCGGCTCTCCCATTGATGGGGATGGGATCCTCCAACAACGATAACCCACGGCAGAAATACAATTTTAATCCGGAATGGAGGCTATATGTTGGCGATCCGGAAGGAGCCGAACAGCCTGCATTCAACGACGCCGGTTGGAAGCAGGTTACTCTGCCTCACGCCTTCAACGAGGACGACGCTTTTAAACTGGCCATTAACCAGCTAACTACAGGAATTGTCTGGTATCGCAAACATTTCAGATTGCCCAAAAAAGATGAGGGAAAAAAGGTATTTATTGAGTTCGAGGGCATTCGACAGGGAGGCGACATCTATCTGAACGGCCAGAAAATCGGACTTCACGAAAATGGGGTGATGGCTTTTGGTCTCGATATAACCGATAAGGTGAAGTACAACGAGGAGAATGTGGTTGCCTTACGGATCGACAACAGTTGGCGCTATCTGGAACGGGCCACCGGAACAGGATTTCAGTGGAACCACACCAGTTTCAATGCCAACTACGGCGGAATTGCAAAGAATGTATTCTTGCATGTTACCGGCTCTCTGTACCAGACCCTGCCCCTATACAGTTTCTTACAAACCAGCGGTGTTTACGTTTATGCACTCGATTTCAACATTGAGCGAAAGTCGGCCACGATTACCGCCGAATCGGAGGTAAGGAACGACGATGCCACAGCGAAAACTTTTGGTTACGAGGTGCGGATTTTTGATATGAACCAGCGGCAGGTGAAGCATTTTTCCGGGCCAGTTACCACGCTTGAGGCTGGCAAAACCGGAGTTGTAAAGGCAACCGGCCAGGTTTCGGGGTTGCACTTCTGGAGCTGGGGCTACGGCTATTTATACACCGTTGAGACCTCGCTTTCTGTAAATGGAAAGGTGGTCGACAAGGTGACAACTCGCACCGGCTTCCGGAAAACAGCGTTCAAAAACGGCATGTTCTACCTCAACGACAGAGTTTTGCAAATAAAGGGCTATGCCCAGCGCACCAGCAATGAGTGGCCGGCTGTTGGGATGTCGGTACCTCCCTGGATCAGCGATTTCAGCAACCGCATGATAGTGGAGAGTAACGGAAATACGGTTCGCTGGATGCACATTACCCCTTGGAAACAGGATGTAGAATCGGCCGACCGGGTGGGGCTTATGCAGTTGATGCCGGCAGGCGATTCGGAGAAGGATGTAACCGGCCGGCAGTGGGAACAGCGGGTTGAAGTGATGCGCGATGCCATTATCTACAACCGGAATAATCCCAGCATTATTTTCTACGAAAGCGGTAATGAGGCCATCAGTGAGGCCCATATGGCAGAGATGGCTGCTCTGCGCAACCGCTTCGATCCCCACGGCGGCCGTGCGGCAGGCTCGCGCGAGATGCTCGACAGTAAGGTGGCCGAATGGGGCGGAGAGATGCTCTACATTAACAAGAGTGCCGGGAAACCCCTCTTTGCCACTGAGTATTCGCGCGACGAAGGCCTTCGCAAATATTGGGATGAGTACACCCCGCCCTACCATAAAGATGGCGACGGCCCCCTCTACAAAGACGCCCCGGCCAGAGAGTACAATCGCAATCAGGATTCGCACGCCATAGAGAACGTAATTCGTTGGTTCGACTACTGGAGAGAGCGTCCCGGCACCGGAAAACGGGTCAGTTCGGGAGGGGTCAATATTGTCTTTTCAGACTCGAATACCCACTTTCGGGGCGAGGAGAATTACCGCCGCAGCGGTGAGGTCGATGCCATGCGGCTTCCCAAGGATGGTTTCTGGGCTCACCGGGTAATGTGGGACGGCTGGGTCGACTTAGAACGTTATGGCACCCACATGATGGGTCATTGGAACTACGCCCCGGGAACAGTAAAAGATATCCACGTGGTGTCGGGAGGCGAAAAGGTTGAGCTATTTCTAAACGGGGTTTCGAAGGGATTGGGGCAACAGAGCGCTCGCTTTCTCTTCACTTTTAAAGACATTGCATGGGAAGCCGGCGAAATAAAAGCTGTATCGTACAATCCTAAAGGCGAAAAAGTGAGCGAAGCCATCCTCCGCACCGCAGGCCAACCGGCACGAGTGAAGTTAACGCTGCACACCTCGCCGCAGGGATTCGTTGCCGACGGTGCCGATTTTATTCTTGTTGATGTGGAGGTGGTCGATGCCCGTGGGATGCGCTGCCCCACCTCTAATGCCATGATTCACTTTGCACTCAGCGGACCTGCCGAATGGCGGGGCGGTTTGGCGCAGGGACCCGATAACTATATCCTATCGCAGAGTCTGCCGGTGGAATGCGGGGTGAACCGAGTGATTATACGCTCTCTGACCCGCTCCGGGAAGGTAACGATATCGGCCTCCTCGGAGGGTCTCCGCGCCGCCACGGTGAGTGCAACCTCGAAGCCGGTGAAGGTATCAGGCGGCCTTTCGGAGCAACTGCCGGGAGCAGGCCTCCCCTCCTATACCGACCGCGGGCCTACCCCCTCCACCCCCTCGTACAAAATCACCCGCACTCCCATTGCGATTGTGGGAGCCACCGCACCGGTAAACGCCGATGCCGTGGGGCGGAGTTACGACGACAATGAACTTTCGGAGTGGACAAACGACGGACGCATTTCTACGGGTTCTATCACCTATCGGCTCGAACGGGAAGCCACTCTCAGCGAAGTGTGTCTAAAACTGAGCGGTTGGCGAATGCGACAATACCCCATCCAGATCCTGGTGGGCAACAAAGTGGTGTTTGAAGGAACTACGGAGCGAAGTCTGGGGTATGTTACCATCCCGGTAAAACCCGTAGCGGGGAGAGAGGTTACCATCCGCCTCACGGGGGCAAATACCGAAAAAGATGCCTTCAACGCCATTGTAGAACTATCCGGGAATATCGAACTCGATCTCTTCCGCGATCCCAATGCCGGAAAGCTGGAGGGTCAGTTACGCATTGTGGAAGTAGAGTTCTACGAGGCCGGGGCAAAAGAAAAACCGGCTGATAAACCGCTCTTCCGCGATCCCGTTTACGACGGAGCCGCCGACCCGGTGGTAATCTATAACCGAGCCGAAAAAAGATGGTTTATGTTCTACACCAACCGCAGAGCCAATGCCAATCTTCCCGGTGGAACCCAGTGGGTACACGGTTCTCGTATCGGGATTGCCGAATCGGTGGACGGCGGAGCCACCTGGCGGTATCGCGACACCTGCAATATTGCCTATCGCCCCGATAAAGAGTACACCCATTGGGCCCCTGAGGTGATGGAGTATAAAGGCACCTACCATATGTACCTCACCTACGTGCCGGGGATTTTTCCCGACTGGAATCATGAGCGGTATATAGTCCATTTAACCAGCAAAAACCTGATTGACTGGAAATTCGAGTCCCGACTCGCACTCTCTTCCGATCGCTGTATCGATGCCTGTGTGTTCAAACTCCCCGACGGAAACTGGCGGATGTATTATAACAACGAAAAGGATGGCAAATCGATCTATTATGCCGACAGCCCTGATCTCTACCGCTGGACCGACAGCGGAAAGAAGGTGGTGGGCGATAAGTCGGGTGAGGGGCCTAAGGTCTTTTATTGGAAGGGCAAGTACCGGATGTTGGTTGACAACTGGAGTGGCTTTGGGGTATACAGTTCGGACGATATGGAAAATTGGGTTCGACAGCCAAAAAATATTCTCGAAATGAAGGGAACCGGCTTAGACGATAAGGAGTTTGGCCGCCATTGTGATGTGGTGATTTCGAACGATCGTGCCTTTGTGTTTTATTTTACACATCCTGGCAATGAGCAGGATACAACCATGACTCGCCAGTACGCCTCGCGAAGAAGCTCCATTCAGGTTGCCGAACTTTTGTTGGCAGAGGGAGAAATTGTGTGCAACCGCGACGAGCCCGTGTACCTTACACTCGAGGCTCCGACAACAAACCAAAAAAAGTGATATTTTTGAGTTTCGAACGCTAAACGTATCCGAACAGAATCATAAACGAACCCTCCAGCTATGAAAAATTCACTTCTCGTTGTCGTGCTATCGGCACTCTTTTTTGTAGGCTGTAGCGCTACAAAGAACCTCTCCGGATCAAAGCAAAATAAAGTTTTTTCTAAAGGGGGCGATATCAGTTGGCTGCCACAAATGGAGGCCACCGGATATAAATTCTACAACGACAACGGTGTGGAAGAGGATTGCTTTAAGATCCTGAAAGATCACGGCATGAACACCGTCCGTCTGCGGACATGGGTTAACCCCTCGCAAAACAGAGCAAGCGGCCATTGCAGCAAAGAGGAGACCGTGGAAATGGCTCTTCGTGCCCGCAAATATGGCATGAAGGTGATGATTAACTTCCATTACAGCGACAGCTGGGCCGATCCCGGAAAACAGAAAAAACCGGCAGCTTGGGAGGGTCACGACTTTCCGCAACTACTGCAGGATGTGTACGATTACACCTTCGAGGTGATGTCGGCCCTCAAAGCCAAAGGCATCTATCCCGAGTGGGTACAGGTGGGCAACGAAACGCCCGGGGGCATGATTTATCCCGAAGGGAGCGTGGCCAACTGGCCACAGCTGGCACAACTCATTAACAAAGGCTACGATGCCATCAAAGCTGTGAGCCCCAAATCGAAGGTGATCCTCCATATCGACCAGGGTAACAACAGCCAACGGTTCAGAACCTGGTTCGATAATGCCCAAAAACATGGCGCCAAATACGACATCATTGGTCTCTCGTATTACCCCTACTGGCTGCAGGGGAAACCCGACTACACGCTTTCGATAGACGATCTGGGCAACAACATGAACGACATGGTGGCCCGTTACGGTAAAGAGGTTATGGTGGTTGAAGTTGGGGGCGAAGACACTAAACCCCAGAACACCTACGACTTACTGGTAGCCGTAATCAATAAAGTAAAAGCGGTACCCGACGGTAAAGGCCTGGGCGTTATCTACTGGGAGCCGCAGGGCGCCAGGAGCTGGAGCCGATACGCCCTCAGCGCCTGGGGCGAAGATGGCCGCCCCACCAAAGCCATGGATGCTTTTTTGACGGAGTAGAGGAGCGTAAACACCCAAGGTGCGAACCCCGATTTGATCCAATCCCGACTCAAATCATTACCCTATCTTGAAGAAAGTGTATCCAAATCACACTTTTATCATGTAAAACGTGTAGGGCAACCACGCTTTTTACAGGGAAGAGTATGCCATTGGAGGGGGCAACATGTAGAAATTTTAACTATCTTTCTAGAATATAACCCTAGGCGAAGTCTGCTCCGCAGAAACTGGCGGCTCGCCATTGCGCTGCACCTTGAGGTACCTATGCTGAATCTTTAACACCACTGCCTATATGCGCGTTGCTCACTACATTGAGAGTTGTTATAAGGCTTCGGCACTCATTACTCGACAGTACAGCACCTCCTTTTCGCTTGCCACCTCGCTGCTGGAAAAAGAGAAGCGCAAAGCGGTGTATGCCATCTATGGATTTGTGCGGCTGGCCGACGAGATTGTAGATAGTTTTCACGACCACGACAAGGTCTTTTTGCTCAACCATCTGGAGGAGGAGTTAGAGTATGCGCTAAAGAATGGTATCAGCACCAATCCGCTTTTGGCCTCGTTTACCCATGCCGCGCAGAAATATCAGATAGAACGTGCCCACATCGATGCCTTTATGGCCAGTATGCGGGCCGATCTGACCCAAACCGCCTACACCCATAACGACGATCTCGACACATATATCTACGGTTCGGCCAATGTAGTGGGCCTTATGTGCTTAAAGGTATTTTGCGACGGAGACCCCACGCTCTTCAGGCGATTGGAGCATTCGGCACAGAAGTTGGGTTCCGCGTTTCAAAAAGTAAACTTTCTGCGCGACCTTAAAGACGATACGGTGGAGCTGGGAAGGAGCTATTTTTCGGAGCTGGCCGATGGCCCCTTCGGAAAAGAGAGTAAGCAGAAAATAGAACAATCTATAGATCAAGACTTTTCGGATGCGTGGAAAGGTTTAATTCAGCTTCCGGGCAGGTCTCGACTGGCCGTGGCTCTGGCCTACTTCTACTACATAGGACTGCTCCGGAAGATCAAAAAATGTTCGCCCGAAAGGCTTCTATCGGAAAGGGTACGCATCAGCAACCTGCAAAAATATCTGATCTTACTGAAGGTCTCGTTTCTCTACAAAACAAAACAGCTATAGATGGAGGATAAGGTTATTTGGGTCGACGAAAACGACACCCCGCTGGGAGAGATCGAAAAGATGGAGGCACACCATATGGGATTGCTGCATAGGGCGGTTTCGGTGTTTGTGTTTAACTCACACGGACAACTCCTCCTGCAACAGCGGGTCTCGAACAAATATCACAGCTCATCCCTCTGGACCAATACCGCCTGTACCCACCCCTACCCCGGCGAAACCAATGAGGATGCGGTAAGGCGGCGGCTGAAAGAGGAGATGGGGTTAACGGTGCGCGAGGTGAAAAAACTTTTTCATTTTACCTATCGCGAAGCACTCGATAACGAGCTCACCGAGCATGAGTTCGACCATGTGTTTGTTGCCTTTTCGGACGAAGAACCGAATCCCGATCCCAAAGAGGTATCCGACTATATCTGGGTTGATACCGGCGAAGTGCTCGACGCGATTAGCCGAAACCCTCAACACTACACAGTTTGGTTCAAAAATATTGCCCTGCGAGTTATCAACCTGCTGAAGAACCCCGAATAGCATCGAAAAGCCACCGCCATGAATCGCTTTAACCTACACAGAATGCCACCCGCCAAAGCAAAGAGTTTTATTATAAGCTTTTACATCGTGGGGATTGTGGGCTTTACGGTTCCCTGGACGAAAGCGCTTTTTATTGCCATTACCCCCTTTGCCCTGCTGTTAAGTACTGCGCTTCTGGCCCTCTATCACGGCCCGTTTCAGAAAAGAGAGTTAATGGGCTTTTCTCTTATTTACCTGTTGGGCTTTGGCATCGAAGCGGTGGGGGTAAACACCGGGCTTATTTTTGGTTCGTACAGTTATGGGCTCGCAATGGGATATACGCTGTTTCACACGCCGCTCCTGATTGGAATAAATTGGCTCTTTCTCGCCTACTGCGCTACCGCTATCGCAGAGAGAGTCACCCCCGGAAGGGGCTTGCAAATGGTATTGGCGCCCTCCTTGATGGTTGTGTACGACTTGTTGCTAGAAGCGCTTGCCCCCAAAATGGATATGTGGCATTGGGCGGAGACATTGGTTCCCCTAAAAAACTACTTGGCGTGGTGGATCATCTCTTTTGCCTTTATCTATCTGATAAAAGCCTTACCCATTAAGTGTGGCAACCCACTGGCTCCCATTCTCTTTATTTGTCAGTTTCTGTTTCTTGCAACACTGCTCATCCTCTATACCCTCCTTGCATGATTACCGCCAACCACCATGGGGTGATTGACCCCTTCTTCCAGTGGCTTACCCGAATCCTGCTGAATCGGAAATTTCAGGCGGTACATATCGCCTCCGATTTCCAGGATAATGGCAGAGCGGTGCTGATGATTGCGAACCATGTAGGGTGGTGGGACGGTTTTTGGATGTTATATCTGAACCAGAGGGTTACGAAACGACAATTTTATTTCATGATGCATGAGGCGCAACTCAAAAAGCACCGCTATTTCTGCCAAATAGGAGGCTTCTCGGTTCATCCGGGTTCGGCCGAGGTAAAACAGACCTTGCTCTATACCCTAACCCTGCTGAATGAGCCCCGGAATCTGGTACTTCTTTTTCCGCAAGGGAAGATCCATTCGGCCTATCACAGCGATATCCGCTTTGAGAGGGGTGCCCAAAAGATTATAGATAGCATCGATGGCGATACACAGGTGCTCTTTGCGGCCAACTTTACCGACTATTTCTCGCATGCCAGGCCCTCGCTCTATATCTACACCCAAACGCAATCGGCATCGCACTTACAAAAGGGGCAGCTCGAAGAGAGCTACAGAACCTTTTATCACCAAAAACTGAACCACCACAATACCCTTGTATCGTAATGCATTACATCGTAGGCATATCGTTCGGTTTTCTTCTCCTGCAGCTCATCCATGTGCTGCTTAACCTCCTGTTTCGCCAAAAAATTGCCCACACACAGAAAGCACTTGGTGAACCGGTTTCGATTCTGATACCGGCACGCAACGAAGAGGCGCACATTGGCAATTTGCTCCGCGTTTTGAGCAAAATGAAAATCGAACAGGCAGAGATTCTGGTGTTCGACGACCAATCGAACGATAACACCGCCCAAATCGTAACCGCCTTTGCCCAAAAAGATAGTTCCATCCGGTTACTGCAGGGAGGCGCGTTGCCCGAAGGGTGGCTTGGAAAAAACCACGCCTGCTATCAACTGGCGCAGGAGGCCAAAGGGAGCTATCTGCTCTTTCTGGATGCCGACGTAAAAATCTATGGCAATATTGTGGCCGATGCCGTTGCCTGGCTGAAAAAAAAGCGGATCGGTCTGCTCTCCGTATTTCCCAAACAGTTGCAACTCACTTGGGGCGAAAAGATTACCGTTCCCTTAATGAACTACATTCTGATTACGCTGCTGCCTCTGATCTATGTGAGGCTTTCGCCTTTCCGCTCGCATGCAGCGGCAAACGGACAGTTTATGCTCTTCGAGGCCGCGAACTACAAGCGTCTGCAGCCGCACCTTACCTGCAGGCAAACGGCAGTTGAGGATGTGGCCATTGCAAGATATTACAAACGGCAAAAGATCAAGATTGCCTGTGTAACCGGCCTCCGGAGAGTGCAGTGCCGCATGTATAGTTCGTATCACGAGGCACTGAACGGCTTCTCGAAAAATATCTTTGCTTTCTTTGGGAATATGCCCGCTCTGGCCTTTCTGTTTTGGGGGTTTGCTGCGTTGGGCTGGATTCCGCTTGCGGTGGCTCATGCGAGTTACCTGCCTCTCTGGCTGCTCCTGGTGGTACTCATACAGGCAGGGTATGCTTTGGTATCACTACAAAACCCGGTAACAACGGTTCTGCTTTTTCCGCTGCAGCTCCTCTTTATGCTGCATGTCATGCTGAAGGCTCTGATAGATAAAAAGAGAAAAACACAGAGATGGAAAGGACGAAATATCTGCTAATCGCGCTCATTCTACTCTGTTGGCCGGTTCTTTACGGACAGGAGCATCCCGACATTTACCGGGCCTATATAAGCGGCAATATGGAGTTGTGGCAGCAGACTATTGATGGCATAGAGGCGCAAAAAGGGAAAAACCACAGTGAGGTGCTTCGTCTCATCAACTACCAATATGGCTATATCGGGTGGTGTATCGGCCAAAAACGGAGCGACGAGGCCAAAAGCTACCTGAATAAAGCCAAAGAGAACCTGAAGCCGCTCGAACAGGCAAAGTATAACACGACCCTCCTCTACGCCTATAAATCGGCCTTTTCGGGGTTCGAAATCGGGTTATCGCCCCTAAAGGCCCCCTTTATCGGCCCCAAAAGCATAGAGAATGCAAAGAGATCGGTGGCATCAGACTCAACCCAGGCCATGGGCTATCTGCAACTGGGCAATATCGCCTTCTACGCCCCAAAAATGTTTGGCGGTTCGCCCACCGAAGCCTTAAGGCACTACGAAAAGGCCTTACAAATCATGGAACAAAACAATCTCCACAAGGCAAAAGACTGGAATTACCTGAATATACTGGTTACTTTAATCAATGCCTATAGATTGGCGAACCAATACGAAAAGGCTCGCTATTACTGTCTGAAAGCCCTCGCGGTTGAACCCGGTTTCGTTTGGGTAAGCACGACTCTCTATCCACAAGTTGAAAAAATGAGCAAACCATGAGCAAGAGCGTTTTAATTGTCGGAACCGGATTGGGAGGCCTCGCAACCGGACTGCGTTTGGCCAGCAGGGGCTACAAAGTTTGCTTTGTAGAAAAGGGTTCTCAACCGGGAGGCCGTTTAAACCGGCTGAAAAAAGAGGGATTTACATTCGATATGGGTCCGAGCTTCTTTAGCATGCCTTACGAATTCGAAGAGCTTGTAAACGACTGTAATATAGAGATGCCCTTTCGCTTTGTTGAGCTTGATCCGCTCTACACCGTGCATTTCAGGGGGAGTAGCAAAAGTTATTCTCTCTACAAGGATATCGACCGATTAAGCAGCCAGTTCGAGGGGGTTGAACCCCGGTTTAAAGAAAAATTCACTGCCTATTTACAAAAATGCGAGACCCTCTATAACGACACCGTCGATGTGGTAATTAAACAAAACTTTAATGGGTTGCTCGATTACTTTAAAGCCCTGGCACAGGTTAATCCCCGTCATTTGCCGGTGCTGCTGAAGAGCTTCTGGGCGCAGACCGGCTGCTATTTCGAATCGAAAGAGGCCCGGCAGATTGTGTCGCTCATCGCCTTCTTTCTGGGTCGAACACCCTTCGACACCAATGCCATATATACACTCTTGTCGCACATAGAATTTTCGCATACAGGCTATTACAATGTGGAAGGGGGCATGTACAATATTGTAACCGGCATGGTTGAGGCTCTGAAAAAATTTGATGTGTCGTTTCACTATAACACCGAAATCTGCGATTACACCGCCAATCAACACGAATTAACCTCCCTCACCGACCAAAACGGCAAGCAGTGGGAGGCCGATATTTTTGTGGTGAATAGCGATGCCGCCTGGTTCAGAGGGAAAGTGTTTAAACGTAAAGCCTTCTCCGAAAGGCGGCTAAGAAGAATGCAGTGGACAATGGGCTATTTAACTCTATATGTCGGCGTGAAGACCCGATTGCCTCAGGTTCATCATCACAACTATTTTTTGGGCAATAACTTCGAGAGCTATGCCGCCGATGTGATGAAAAATCCGGGAACACTCGAGAAGCCCTACTACTATGTGAATAAACTTACCGAACATAACCCCCAGTGTGCTCCCGAAGGATGTGAAGCCCTCTTCTTTGTATGCCCTGTGCCCAACCTGCTCTATAAACGCGACTGGCCCGACAAACAGGTGGTGATAGAGAGCATCCTGGCCGATTTCTCCGAACGAATCGGACAAGATATTCAAAAGGAGCTCCTCTTTGAAGCAGCCTTTACTCCGATTGATTGGCAAACCCAATTCAATCTCTACCAGGGAGCCGGACTGGGGTTAGCGCACAACATGCTGCAGACCGGGGCGTTTCGGCCCAATAACTACGATGAGCTATTTCGAAACACCTTCTACGTGGGCGCCTCTACCATTCCCGGAGCAGGATTGCCCATGGCAATAATCAGCTCGAAACTGGTAACGGAAAGGATAATGCTCTAGTGCTCTAGTGCTCTAGTGCTGCGCTTCGCGCAAGCGCTCTGGAGCTCAAATGCATCGAAGCGCGAATGCGCTTCAAGAGCTGCGCTGACGCGCGAAATGGTTAATGATGAATACGCGGGCGCGCGAAGCGCAGCACCAGAGCACCAGAGCACTTGTATCTTTACATCAGACCCCGGATTTTTTTTTAAATTAGAGCACTTGAAGTGCGAACGCACTTCGATGCACTAGAGCACTAGAGCGCTAAAGCACTAACCATTAATATTATGCGGTTCGCCAAACTTTTCTCTTCTTTACTGCTCCTTTCGGCACTTTGTTGCCCGGCAAGTCACATTACAGCGTCAACGCCTTCTGCAAAACCTACGCCGCAACAAAACAGTTATACTCAGGCCGACATACTACTGGCCTACGATGCCTTTAACCGCCAACTGCTCGACCCCGAAAGGATGGTCTACTATCGCGATACCGACAAACCCACCGAGGTGGGCGCCATCTGGACGCAGGCCATCTACTGGGATATGGCCATGAACGCCTATAAGCGAACCAAGGATAAGAGATATTTGCAGTTGGTAAAATCGATATTCGAAGGAAACAAGAAGTATTACGCGCAGTACAACTGGGATAACGGAAAGGTGTGGTTTATCTACGACGATATTATGTGGTGGGTCATTTCGCTGGCACGCGGTTACGAAATCACGGGCGACCGCGAATATCTACGGCTGGCCGAATCGGGATTCAAGAGGGTCTGGTCGGGATCATCGGTGGTGGGCGACAAAGGCTCGTACGACCCGATTGATGGCGGAATGTACTGGAACTGGGATCACAAAAACCCTACGGTGCAGCCGCGCGACATGGGCAAGATGGCCTGTATCAACTACCCCACAGTGATTGCTGCGATGACCCTATACAACATAACCAAGAATAAAGAGTACCTCAACAACGCCCTGCAAATCTATCAGTGGTCGCACTTTAATCTGTTCGACGAGAAAACAGGAAGGGTTGCCGACTCGAAACATGGCAAGGGAAACCCCAACTGGTCGACAACGGTATACAATCAGGGCACCTGTATTGGAGCAGCCATGATGCTCTATAACGAAACGAAGCAGCAACACTATTTAGACGATGCCATCCTCACCGCCAATTACACCCGAAGCACGATGTCGTCGGCCGACGGAATCCTTCCTTTCAAAAGAGGCGAGGAGCAGGGCATCTATACCGCCATCCTTGCGCAGTATATTATCCGGCTCATAGAAGATGGCAACAGACCCGAGTATATTGAATGGCTGCAAAAAAATATTGTCACCGGATGGAATCACAGAGATCCAAAACGGAACCTCACCTTTAAAGATTACTCCGTTTCCTGCCCAACCGACACCAAAATCAGCTGTTACGATGCCTCCGGCATTCCGGCTCTGATGTTGGTGGCTCCGCTTCCCCAATAGCGGGAGCGCAGGGCGTACGCTTACGACTCGGGGTGCGTTTGCTCGCTACCCACAGGGCTTTCGCGTTATTTGTAGTTTAGGTCGGAATTCAAGAAACGCTCAACCTCTGCAACCGACATCCCCTTGCGGCGGGCGTACTCTTCAATCTGGTCGCGACCTAATTTGTCGACACCAAAGTAGAAGGAGTCGGGATGGGCAAAATAGAGGCCGCTCACCGATGCGGTAGGGTACATGGCATAATTATCGGTAAGCGAAATCCCAGTACTTTCGGTGGCTCCCAACAGGCGGAAAAGCTCCTGTTTCCCGGTATGGTCGGGACAGGCAGGATAGCCCAGAGCCGGGCGAATACCACGGTATTTCATCCTGAGGATCTCTTCGGAGGTAAGCGCCTCATCGGGGGCATAGCCCCACAGTTCGCGCCTGACCGTTGTGTGCAGTACCTCAGCAAAGGCTTCGGCCAGACGGTCGGAAAGGGTCTGCAGCAGAATGGCCCGGTAGTCGTTGCCTGCCTCCTTAGCTTCGGTAACCCACCGATCCATCCCAATACCCGCGGTAACGGCAAAACCACCAAGGTAGTCGGCCACTCCGCTCTCTTTGGGTGCAATGTAATCGGCCAAACTGAGGTTGGGTTCACCCTCTTTGGGGCGGAACTGCTGACGTAACTGGGGGAGCCTGCCTATCACCTCCTGCCGCGTATCGTCGGCGTAGAGCTCTATGTCGTCGCCTGCCGAATGGGCGGGCCATAAGCCCACCACCCCGTTGGCAGTAAACAGGTTGTGTTCCACAATCTCGTCGAGGAGATGGTTGGCCTCGTCGAGCAGTTTCCGGGCCTCCTCACCTCGTTCGGGATCGGATAGAATCTTTGGGTAACTCCCCTTCATCTCCCAAGCAAGGAAGAAGAAGGTCCAGTCGATAGCGGCTCTAAGCTCCTGCAGTGGAAAGTTGCTGAAGGCTCGCACCCCGAGAAAAGAGGGGCGGCATATGCGAAGTGTGCTCCAATCGGTGCGCAGCCGGTTGGCCCGCGCCTCCTGCAGCGAGAGATACTCTTTCTGACGGCGTCCTGCATTGATTTCGCGAAGCTTGGCATACTCACTCTGAACCGAGGCAAAAAACCCGGCATCGCCGCTGCAAAGACGGGCCGCTACTCCGGCACTCAGGGAGGCATCCTTTACGTAGACCACCGGATGGTCGTACTCGGGGGCAATCTTTACCGAAGTGTGGAGCTTCGAAGTAGTTGCCCCTCCAAGCATCACGGGAAGGCTCAGCCCCCGTTCCTTCATGGTGCGGGCAAAATTGACCATCTCCTCGAGCGAAGGGGTAATGAGCCCGCTGAGCCCGATTACATCGACCTTCTCATTAAGAGCCACCTCAATGATCTTTTCGGTGGGTACCATCACACCCAGGTCTATCACCTCAAAATTGTTACAGGCCAGCACCACTCCCACAATATTTTTTCCTATGTCGTGCACATCGCCCTTTACGGTGGCCATGAGTACCTTTCTCTGTTTCGTGGGGGCGCTGTTCAGGGCCTTTTCGGCTTCAATGTAGGGAAGCAGCCAGGCAACCGCTCTCTTCATGACCCTTGCCGATTTGATTACCTGCGGCAAAAACATCTTCCCGGCACCAAAGAGCTCGCCCACCACATTCATACCCTCCATCAACGGTCCCTCAATAATAGAGAGCTTGGGCGAATAGTGGGGAAGTAACTCCTCCATATCTGCTTCAATATAATCGGTAATTCCTTTTACCAATGCATGCTCAATCCGTTTCTGCACCGGGAGCGAACGCCATTCGTCTATCTTGGTGGCATGGCCGCCGTGGCTCTTTACCTTTTCGGCAAAATCGACCAGGCGTTCGGTGGCATCTGACCTGCGATTCAGCACCACATCCTCAACCAAGGCCAGCAGATCGGCCGGAATCTCATCGTAAATCTGTAACATGCCGGGATTCACAATCCCCATATCGAGCCCCGCCTTAATGGCATGGAAAAGAAAGACCGAATGCATGGCCTCGCGCACCACGTCGTTGCCACGGAAGGCAAACGACACATTGCTGATACCCCCGCTCACCTTTGCATACGGGAGATTCTCCTTAATCCACTCCACCGCCTCAATAAAATCGACGGCATACCGGTTGTGCTCCTCCATGCCGGTACCAATGGTAAGCACATTGGGGTCGAAAATAATATCCTCGGGAGGGAACCCCACTTCGGATGTGAGAATGCGATAGGCCCGGCTGCAAATCTCCTTGCGCCGTTCGAGCGAATCCGCCTGACCCTTTTCGTCGAACGCCATAACCACTACAGCTGCGCCGTAGCGCAAAATTGTTGTTGCCTGCTCTTTGAAGCGCTCTTCGCCCTCCTTTAAACTGATGGAGTTCACTATCGACTTCCCCTGCAGACACTGCAGCCCTGCCTCAATAACCTCAAATTTCGAGGAGTCAATCATTACGGGCAGACGCGAGATATCGGGCTCCGACATCATCAGATGCAGAAAGGTGACCATCTCTTTGCGGGCATCTAACATGGCGTCGTCCATGTTCACATCGATAATCTGCGCACCCCCTTCAACCTGGGCCCGGGCCACTGCCAGCGCCTCTTCGTACTTACCCTCTCCAATGAGTCGGGCAAACTTGCGCGAACCGGCCACGTTGCACCGCTCGCCGATATTCACAAAGTTCGAAGCCTTAGAGATGACCAACGGCTCCAGCCCGCTCAGACAGGTCTCGTGCAGTTCGGGCCGGGGAACCCGGGGGGCAGTACGCCTGGCCAACTCGGCAAAGGCACGGATGTGCGCGGGGGTTGTGCCGCAGCATCCGCCAATGATGTTCACCGAATGTTTGTCGAGCAACTCCTTCACCTGAAGCGCCATCAATTGAGGCGTTTCGTCGTACTCACCAAACTGGTTGGGGAGGCCGGCATTGGGATGTGCACTCACGAAAAAGGGGGCTTTGGCCGCTAGTGTCTCCACGTGCGGACGCATATCCTTTGTGCCCAACGAACAGTTGAGCCCCACAGAGAGGGGCTTTACATGCGAAAGGGCGTTTAGGAAAGCCTCTACCGTCTGGCCCGAAAGCGTGCGGCCACTCGCATCGACAATAGTTCCCGAAACCATCACCGGCACCTCGATTCCCCTCTCTTGGGCCACCTCTTCGATAGCCATCAATGCCGCCTTCCCGTTCAGAGTGTCGAAAATGGTCTCTACCATCAGCAGATCGGCTCCCCCGTCGAGCAGCCCTTTTACCTGCAGAGCATACGATGCTTTCATTCCGGTAAAAGAGATGGCTCGAAACCCCGGATCGTTCACATCGGGGCTCATGGAGCAGGTTTTGTTGGTGGGTCCCATGGAGCCGACCACAAAGCGGGGCCACTCCGGAGTCGAAAATGCGTCGGCAGCCTCTCTGGCCAAACGGGCAGCAGCCAGGTTCATTTCATAGACCCAGGCCTCCAGTCCATAATCGGCCTGCGACACGGCATTGGCGTTGAAGGTATTCGTTTCCAGAATATCGGCTCCCGCCTCAAGATACTGCGTGTGAATGGCCTTGATGATGTCGGGACGCGTAATGGAGAGCAGATCGTTGTTCCCCTTCAAATCAATTCTTGTATCCTTAAACGGTTCACCTCTGAAATCGGCCTCCGAAAGGCGGTAGGTCTGAATCAATGAACCCATGGCTCCGTCGAGTACCAACACCCTCTTTTCTAGCTCCTTGCGAATATCCTTTTTCATAACGGCCTGGTTTCTGTGCGAGTGCAAATCAACTGAAAACAAAAGACAAAGATAATGGAATCGGTGAATCGCGAAGATTTCGGGTTTGCTACGATTTTGCCATAACAAAATGTGCAATTGTTACCGATTTTTAAACATCTTTGTATCAAACCGCCCGCTATTCAAGCCATACGCCATGATGCACAATGTAAAACTTCTCTGTTTTATGCTATTGGGGAGCATGGTGATGACACCTGGTTCAGACCTTCAAGCAACCGTGGGGGCAAACCCCAATAAACCCGGCCCCCGGAATCCCGAAAAGTACTTCGACGGGCCCCTTCGCGTCCACCCCGAAAATCCTCGCTATTTCACCAATCAGAGCGGAAAGGTTATCTATCTCACCGGTTCGCACACCTACGAAACCTTCCAGGAGAATCCGGCCCACGACACTCCCGCCTTTGACTACGAAAAGTTTCTCCTCTTTTTAGAAGAGCGCAACCACAATTTTGTGCGCCTGTGGGTTTGGGAGAGCCCGGGCGGTTCAAACCCGGGAGGAACTTCCGAGCGCTTCGGACCGATGCCCTATCTCCAGACAGGCCCCGGATTCACCCTCGATGGCTCCCCCAAGTACGATCTGATGCAATGGAATCCGGAGTACTTCGATCGGCTTCGCCAGCGGGTGGAGGCAGCACGCAACCGCGGCATCTATGTGGGGGTGCAACTGTTCCAAGGTTACAGTGTAGCCGGGAAACCCGACTCAACTGCAGGAAACCCCTGGCACGCTCACCCATATAACAAAGCAAACAATATCAACGGAATTGATGGCGATACCAACGCCGACAACTGTGGCTACGAGGTGCATACCCTCGAACTTCCGGCCATCACCGAGCTACAAAAGGGCTATGTGAAGAAGGTCATCGAAACGGTGGGCGATTTCGAAAATGTACTCTTCGAAATTGCAAACGAAAGCCATGGTGCATCGCTCGAATGGCAGAACCATATAACACTATATATCAAGGAGGTAGAGAAAAGCCGAAAGATGCAGCATCCGGTATGGATTAGTTATGCGTTCAACGAAACGGAGGGCTCCGGTTCGAACCGGCAGCTCTTTGAAAGTGCCGCCGATGCCATCTCACCCGGATCCGAAGCCGATCTCCTTTACGACCCGGCCCTTGCCAAAGGCGAAAAGGTAATTCTGATCGATTCCGACCCCCAGCGACAGGTTGAGCACAATGATATTTGGGTATGGAAGTCGTTTGCCAGAGGCCATAACCCCCTGTTCCGCGACTGCTACCAGTCGCGCACCGAGAACGGAGCGGTGATTGTGGCTCCCCAATTCAAAACGGTACGGAAAGCTATGGGCGACACCCGCCGGTTTTCCGAACGGATGGATATGGCACAGATGCTCCCTGTCGATGACTCTATCACCAGTTCGACCCGCTATTGTCTTGCCAAACCGGGCAGTGAATATCTGGTATTCCAGCCCGATTCAGCCCCCTTTACTATCAGGCCCGAAGCAGCTACCTACACGATGGAGTGGTATCATCCCCTCACCGGAGAAACCAAACGAAAAGGAACCATTAAACTCTCGTCGGGTCGGTATCTGGTTACTCCGCCCTGGAAAGGAGCCGCCGTTCTCTATCTGAAAAAAAGAGGCGGCACAAAAAAGAGCCGATCATCTTAATCAGCGCCACACATGGAACGATTCCGTGCAGAAAAGATCGTGAAGGAGTATGACGGCCATAAGGCCCTGAACAGAGTCGACATCTCTGTGAAGGAGGCTACTGTGTTCGGGCTCTTGGGCCCGAACGGAGCCGGGAAAACTACGCTAATCCGGATTATCAACCGGATTACAGCCCCCGACAGCGGAGAGCTCTATTTCGACGGGAAGCCAATGAAGGCCGAAGATATTGGCCGGATTGGGTATCTGCCCGAAGAGCGGGGTCTCTACAAAAAAATGAAGGTGGGCGAACAGGTGCTCTATCTGGCACAGCTCAAAGGAATGTCTAAGCGCGACGCCCTGCCCAAGTTGCACAACTGGTTCGAAAAGTTCGGGATGGAGCCTTGGTGGAACAAAAGGGTGGAGGAGTTATCGAAAGGGATGGCCCAGAAGGTACAGTTTATCACCACTGTTATTCATCGTCCCTCCCTGCTGATTTTCGATGAGCCCTTTACCGGGTTCGACCCCATCAATACCCAACTGGTAAAAAAAGAGATTCTTGACCTGAAAAAAGAGGGTACAACCATCATCTTCTCTACCCACAATATGTCGTCGGTCGAAGAGATCTGCGACCACATTGCGCTTCTTAACCGATCGACAAAGATTCTCGACGGCCCCACCGATGCGGTGCGCGAGCGCTTCAAATCGAACACCTTCGAGGTGGTGTGCCGTTCCGAAAACGCCGAACCCCTTTTGGATTACGACGGCCGATTTACGCTCCTTGAGCAGACAGAGCTCTCGGGCCTGCAAACCCGGTTGGTAATCAAGGCCCATTTCGACCGATTGAACAATGACCTGCTTCGGCTGTTGGCCGGGCGGTCCGAAATTGTCTCC
This sequence comes from uncultured Bacteroidales bacterium, assembly GCA_964349835.1. GTDB lineage: Bacteria > Bacteroidota > Bacteroidia > Bacteroidales > UBA4181 > JAQVSH01. The sequence continues at coordinate 27,130 of CAYGID010000011.1, forward strand.
TTCAAAGAGGTGATTCCGAGCATGAACGATGTGTTCATCCGTGTTGTGGAGGAGTGGAACCGAAATCAAGCACTAAGCCATGAATAAATCGGTAATCATATTGAGGCGGGAGTACCTGACCCGGGTCAGGAAAAAATCGTTTATCGTGATGACCCTGTTGATCCCGCTGATGATGGCGGCGTTCACCGTTCTGCCTGTCTGGCTGGCCACTCGCAGCGATTCGCAAGAACGAACCATCGCCGTCTACGACCCGGCCGGCTTGGTTGTAAACGAGTTGAAAGATATCGGCGTGACCCGTTTTCATTACCTCACCGGCGAGGAGTATGCGGGGTTGAGCAAGAACTTTCAATCGGGCCGCTATTACGCGTTGCTTTACATCCCCGAAAACCTGCCGGAGACCCAACACGCCGAGCTTATCTCCGACAAGCCGATTGCTTTTGATGTGAAGAACATGGTGATTCGTCGAATCGGATCCATTCTCGAGGCACAGAAACGAAGAAAGGTGGTGGCCGATTCGGGCATTCCCGATCTGGAAAAACAGCTGGCAGCCACCCGTACAAATGTGCAGTTCGACACCCTTAAGGTGGGGCAGAAGGGCGAAGCCGTGAAGAGCTCAACCGAAGTTGCCATGGCCATGGGCTACATTGCAGGATTCCTCATCTACATATTTATCTTCATTTACGGCACCATGGTTATGAAAGGGGTCATGGAGGAGAAGTCGAGCCGGATTGTTGAGGTGATAATCTCTTCGGTAAAACCCTTTCAGCTCCTGTTCGGAAAGGTGGTAGGCATTGGGCTGGTGGGTCTCACCCAGATTCTCATCTGGATAGTTCTGGGCATGTTGCTCTTTGCCGGCTCCGCCCTGCTCTCCGGGCAGAGCTTAGCGGAGACCGCGAACCAGAACAAGGCAGCTGCCATTCTTCAAATGGTTGGGAACCTGAATATCCCGCTGATTCTCTTTGCCCTGATCTTCTATTTTATCGGTGGATTTCTGCTCTATGCCTCACTTCTGGGCGCCATCGGGTCGGCAGTCGACAGCGATGAAGATGCCCAGCAGCTGATGCTTCCCGTTTCGATGCCCCTGATCTTCTCGCTTGTTATTCTGTTTGCCGTGGCAAAAAATCCCGAGGGATCACTTGCCTTCTGGACCTCCCTCATTCCCCTCACCTCACCAGTAACCATGATGGTGCGAATCCCTTATGGGGTGCCCGCCTGGGAACTCATCCTCTCCATGGGGCTACTGGTGGCTTCCATTCTGGGAACCATCTGGATGGCCGGAAAAATATATCGAACGGGCATTCTTATGTATGGCAAAAAAGTGACCCTGAAGGAGATTGTACGGTGGCTATTTTATAAAAACTAAATCGAGGCTCCTTTTTTCTCTAGTAGGACTTCGACCTAAGCATCTGAAAATGAGTAAATATTTTATACCTGTTCTTTTTCTCTTTACCAGCCTTCTGCTTCACGCAAAAGAGGTTACTCCCCGGCAGGCCGAAAAGGCCGCCCTATCTTTTTTACAGCACCAAGCCACCATCGGCTTAAAAAGTACAGCACCCCTCAAGCTCAGGATGGTGTCGAACCCCTTTAGTCTTCAAGCCGAAAGCCGGCAAAGGCTTAGAAGTTCGGGCGTCGGGTCGCCCGAACTCTACCTCTTCCTGATAGAACCTTCGGGAGGCTTCGTCCTTGTTTCGGGCGATGATGCAGCCATTCCGGTGCCGGGCTATTCGTTTACCGAAAGGATAGACACCACCCTTTCGCTGCCACCCAACCTGGAGTACTGGATTCAGGAGTACCAACAGCAGATCCAACAGATCAGGGAGGAGCGAATAGCCCCCACCGAAGCCATCCGGAAGCAGTGGGAGGGTCAATACAGCACGCTCAGGGCCGCCGGAAACCCGGTAGAGCCGCTGCTGAAAACCAAATGGGACCAAGACCCCTATTTTAACGATCTCTGCCCCCACGATGCTAAGTATAACACCCGGGCAGTGGTGGGATGTGTGGCAACCGCCATGGCGCAGGTGATGAACTATTGGGAACATCCCAAACAGGGAACAGGCATTCACGGTTATCAGCACTCAAGATACGGCCTGCTGAAGGCCGATTTCGGAACCACTCGTTACCTATGGGAGGAGATGCCCGATAGCCTTTCCGAACCCAACACAGCCGTGGCGACTCTGCTGTACCACGCAGGGGTGGCTGTTAATATGGAATATGCTACCGGCGAGGAGGGGGGCAGCGGCGCCTACCTCACATTGCAATCTTCTACCATCGATAATCCCGATGCCCTGGTGGCTCTTACTACCTACTTTGGCTACTCTCCGCAAACCACCGAAGTCTTTCGCAGCAACTATTCCGACCCCGAATGGAGTGCCCTCATGCAAGCCGAAATGGAGGCCGGAAGACCGGTACTGTATGCTGCAGGAGGCGACGGCTATGGCCACGCCTTTGTATGCGATGGATACGAGACAAACGGATACTTTCATATGAACTGGGGATGGAGCGGCATATTTAACGGATATTTTCAGCTGGGTGCCCTCAATCCTTTTGCTGAGTACCCGTTTTACAACCGTCATCAGGCGCTTGTCGGGCTATGCCCCTCCGACCCCTCGCGCGAAGCCCTCCCCCTGATTTTGTCGGAGATGGTGTGCCGCCCTTCGTCTTTGGCCTACAACCAACCATTCGCCCTCACCACAACCGTTCAGAATAGCGGGTCGGAAAGTTTCCAGGGCGATTTCGGAGTGGGTCTCTTCAACGACGACTTTTTACTCCTCGATATTGTGGCGATGAAAACTGGTCAAACTCTGCGGTCGGGACAAGAACGAACCCTAAAATTTGATTCGGATCCCATGGCTCAGATGACACCCGGCCACTACCGGGCTTACCTTCTTTATCGATGGCAGGATGAGAGGTGGATCGTGATGTCTCAGCCTGAGAATGCGCCTTCGTCCTATCAATTTTCAGAAATCGAGGTGACAAACCCCAATGAACTCGTGCTCTGCTCTCCCATCCGCCCCTCTTCTGTACCCCCCCTTGCCGATAGTACCCTATCGGTATGGTTCAACGTAGAAAACCTCTCCGAAAACTTCTTCAGGGGTTCACTCTCCCTATCGGTCTATTCCCGTAAAGGAGATTTCATTGCCACCGTCGAAGAGAAAAAGGGGCTCGTGTTGCCCCCTCATAGTCGATTCCCCGACAGCCTGCACTTTTCGAACGCCCATATCCCGCTCGATCCGGGCAGTTACCTCCTCCAAGTTATGTACAAACGCGACGGAGCCGGCTGGGAGCTCCTGGGTTCCTCCCCAGAGGCGCCTCATCCTGTAACAATCCGCCTGCTGGAACCACCCCCCGTTGCCGACCGTTACGAGATCAACGACTCGCTGGAGACGGCCTGCCTGCTGCCAGTGCTATATACCTCGAACAAAGCGGTTGTGTATACCCCCGGATCGAACTTTCACAGCGAGAATGACAGGGATTATTACCGTATAACGCTCGAAGCTGGGTACGAGTACAGGGGAAAGGTGGTAATTCACGACCGGATATACAATACCACCGACAAAGAGTTTGTGGCCGATGCCTGTTTTACCCTGTCGACCGATGGCATCAATTGGTCGGAGATCATCGACGATAGCCCCTCCGACGAATATCTCATTGCGGGCAACACCTCGGTTTTCATTCAGGCCCGGCCCACTTCGTCCCGATACATCGGCTCCTATCTGCTCGAAATTGCCATCACGCGGCAACGCACAGTACCTGCCGAACCCGAAGACCCCTCACGGATTTCGGTCTTCCCCAATCCGTTCGACGACTATGTAACCCTCTCCTCGCCTCACCTGATTGAGACCTACAGCCTTTTTAGCCCACAGGGCCAGCTACTTAAGAAATCGGAGGGCGGAGAGGCACGGATACTGATTGATCTAACTCAACACAACCACCCCTACTTTATTCTCAGATTTGTTACGGGCGGGAAAAGCTATACCCGAAAGCTGTTGCGCAGGTAAGCGCACAAAGGGGTTCCCGACAGCGGGAAGCTTCCTATTAATACAAAAGAGCCACCCCGGCCGAACTAAACGTTCTACTGAGGCGGCTCTATTTGGAAGAAAACCCGATTATTTTTTTTCCAGAAGTAACTCGTCGATTGCCTTCTTGAAGGTGGCCTTGGGGAGGGCTCCTTTTGCCATCTGCGGCTGACCGCTCTTGGGAATAAAAAGAATCGAAGGAATGCTCTGGATTCCGAATGCTGCGGCCAGCTCGGGTTCGGCTTCGGTATCAATCTTATAGATATAGACCTTTCCGTCGTACTCTTTGGCCAGCTCCTCCAGAATCGGAGCGATGGTACGACAGGGACCGCACCACGAGGCGTAAAAGTCTACAACCGCAGGGATATCGCCCTTATATTTCCATTCGGTGGGGTTCGACTCAAAATCGAACACTTTTTCTAAGAATTCTGCTTTGGTTAAATGGATGGTTCCCATAGTTTTATCTGATTTAATTGTTTTTACAGTTGTGGTTTTTTCCTCTTCATTTTCGGCAGCCTGTACCGAGCAACCGCTCAGCGTAAAAAGTACCGCCAGGGCTAATAGACTTTTCTGAATCATACGGATTGGGGTATTTGATGAGACGGTTGGATCTCCTGCATACAGGAGTGTTCGAATAACGGAAGTAAAAGCGACGGAATGGGTACAAGATTGCACTTCATTTCACGGAGTTTGTCGTGGCCGGCAGGCGAGAGGCGAAAGTACATCTGGCGGCGGTCTTTTTCGCCAAGCCGACGCGAAATGTATCCCTTCTCCTCTACGGCGCGAATCACCTTCGAAGCGTGCGAAACAAGCATCGCGGTATACTCGGCAATGTCGCCCGACGACCGGGGAGCGGCCGACAGGCTGCACAAAACCATAGCCTCGTTGATACTCAGCCCGTGCACGCTCTGAAACTGCGCCTCAAATTCGTTGAGAGCCTTGTAAACATCGCGAATCCGACAAATACTTTCCATAACGCAGCTACACTTATTGGTTTGATTTCCGGTGCAAAGATAGTGCATTATTTCCAATATACAAATTTTCCAATGGAAACTTTTTCTAACAGAAAGACTTTTTTTCTGGTGAGCCATCGTGTAATGTTTATCTTTAAGTTTTCATTCTCTTGCCCGACTGCCCATGAAACGCCCTCTCTACCTCCTCTCTTCGGCCTCCCGACACCTTTTTCAAAGGGTGCGTCGCGCAGGCTTATTCGGGTCGCTTCTGTTTGCATCCCTGATGATGCCCACACTTTTGTCGGGAGCGCAAAAAAAAGAAGAGCCGCAGAAACCACTCATGAAGGACTTTATAGGAATAAACGGGCACTTCTCGTTTAAACCCGAACTCTATGGACAGCTTTGCCGGATGGTGAGGAATTATCATAATGTAAACTGGGATGTAAAAAAACCGGGCAACCCGATTACGATTCCGGTATGCGCAAATAACGTGAATTGGGAAACCGATTTGTACGGACCCTGGAAAAGTGCAGGATTCGAAACCGACATATCGGTGCAGTTTTCGGGATTCGAACCTCCGACTCCCAATTATCATACCTACTGGGAGGGGCGCGAACAGTGGACATTCGAATACGGAAAGGCTCTGGCGCGATATTTTGGCCCCTCGGGCAATAAAAAGCTCTGTACCTCCATTGAAATAGGAAACGAACCGGGTTCACGGTTTCAAGCGGATACCTTCAAAACGCTCTTTGTACAGATGGCCACGGGCATCCGCGAGGGCGACAGCAAGGTAAAGATTGTAACACCGGCGGTTCATGCACGCAACGGCGACGATTATGCCCAGGATTTGCGCATCCTTTATGCGGATAAGCAAATGCTGCCTTTGTACGATGTGATTAATCTGCACACCTATGCCACCATAGAACGAACCCGTCCGAATGAGAGCCCCTGGAACCGAACCTTCCCCGAAGATACAACGGTTGCGTATATGAAAGTGGTAGATGAGGCCATCGAATGGCGGAATCGTTTTGCCCCGGGAAAGGAGATCTGGGTCACCGAGTTCGGATACGATGCCTGTACGCCCGAGGCCATGGCAAACCGGAAGGATTGGGCCCTGAAGCTCGACTGGCAGGGTAACACCGACCGTCAACAGGCGCAATATCTGGTCAGGAGTATTTTAGCGTTTGCACAACGCGATGTAGATCGAGCCTATATCTTCTTCTACAACGACAGCGATGAGCCCGGGGTACATGCTTCATCGGGGCTCACCCGACATTTCACGCCCAAAATGTCGTTCTGGGCAGTTAAACAACTCTACACGCTGCTGGGAGAGTACCGTTTTTCGAGGAGCATATCGGCAGAGCAGACGGTAATCCTCTCCGACACAGAGGGTCAACAGCCGATTGCCGTCTCAGAATTTACGCATGGATCGCAACCCGAAAAAAAAATCTGGGTGGTTTGGTCGCCTACCGGAAGCCAAACCCATCGCAAAGCCGAACATCATCCCCGCCAGGCAAGGGTCATGCTGAACCATCTTCCGGGTAACCCGATTCGCCTGGAGGCCATGGCCACCAAATCAGTGAGCGTCGCACCACCCGACTGGAGGCTCCTGAGTGATCAAAAAATAGAACTCACTGTAACCGAAAGCCCGGTATACATCCTTTTTGGGGAGTAAATTTTCCCTACATTAGGGGCTCCGATAGGAAACTTTAACCCATGAAAATTCTCCACACCTCCGACTGGCATCTCGGCAAACGACTCGACGATTTTTCGCGGATTGGCGACCAAGAGGCCGTTCTGGAGGAGATTTGCGCCCTGGCGCAACAAGAAGAGGCAGATGCCATTGTGATTGCCGGCGACCTTTACGACACCTTTAATCCGCCCGCCGAAGCCATTGAGCTCTTCTACAAAACGGTGAAACGCCTTTCGGCCAACGGTCAACGGGCAGTGATTGCCATTGCCGGCAACCACGATTCGCCCGAACGGATCGAGGCCCCCGACCCCCTGGCCCGAGCCTGCGGAATTCTCTTTGCCGGATTTCCCCAAGTGCAGATTTCGCCCTTTTCTTTAGAAAACGGTATTCAGGTGCTCCGGAGTGAGCCCGGATTTGTGGAGTTGAAACTCCCCCGGGTGGAGGCTCCCCTTCGTTTACTGCTCACCCCCTATGCCAACGAGATTCGATTAAAGAGCTTCTTGGGGCTCGAAAATCCCGAAACTGCGCTGAGGGAGGCCCTGGCCGTTTCATGGAGAAGAGTGGCCGATGCCTATTGTTCACCCCATGGGGTGAACCTGCTGCTTACCCACCTGATGTTCGTGGCCGATGGAGATACTCCGCCCGAAGAGCCCGATGAGGAGAAGCCCATTCTCCATGTGGGCGGCGCGCAGGCCATCTTTACCTCCGATATCCCCCCTCAGGTGCAATACACCGCTCTGGGCCATCTGCACCGTATGCAGCAGGTAAAGGGAGCTGCCGGCCCGGTGATCTACTCCGGAAGTCCTCTTTCGTACAGCTTTGCAGAGGCAGGGCAGCAAAAATATGTAGTGCTGATTGAGGCCGAACCAGGCAGCCCGGTAAGGATGAAACATCTCGCGCTCCACTGCGGACGCCCGCTGCTGCGCAAAAGGGCAGAAGGGGTCGAAGAGGCGCTGCTCTGGCTCTCGGAACACCAAGAGGCCCTGGTTGAACTCACACTGGTTACCGAGAGCTTCCTCTCGGCCCGCGAAAGAAAGATGCTCCTGCAGGTCCATCCCGGAGTGGTTACCATCATTCCGGAGGTAAAGGGCTCCGAAGGAGAGGAGCCGGGTCAAAATAGCCGTATCGACCTTACCCAACCGATGGCCACTCTGTTTTCCGACTTTTTTACCGCACAAAAAGGGATGCCACCCAACCACGAGATCATGCAGCTATTTCACGAAATCCTGGCCGAGGAGGCAGAATCATGATACCGATTTCGCTTACCCTTAAGGGCCTGTACTCATACCAGGCGGCGCAAACCATCGATTTCAGACCCCTGGCAGCATCCGGGCTCTTTGGCATTTTCGGCCCGGTAGGATGTGGAAAATCGACCATTCTGGAGGCCATCACCTTTGCCATCTACGGCAAAACCGACCGGCTGAATCTTTCGGGCGACAACCGAAACTACAATATGATGAACCTCCGGAGCGATGAGCTCTCGATTGTCTTCGAATTTGAGGCAGGTGCTCAAAACAACCGCTATATGTCGGTGGTAAAAGGACGTCGGAACAGTCGCAATTTCGAGGAGGTCAAAAAGCTCGACCGAAATGTGTACCGCCACAACGGGACCGACTGGGAACCGGTTCCCGAAGATGAACCCGAAAAAGCCATTGGGTTGAGTTACGACAATTTTAAGCGCACCGTCATCATTCCGCAGGGACAGTTTCAGGAGTTCCTCCAGTTAGGCAACAAGGAGAGAACCCAGATGATGCAGGAGCTCTTTGGCTTGGAAAAATATGAACTTTCGGCAAAAACAGGCTCGCTCGAAAACAAAACCAGAGCCGCAAAGGAGCGGCTCGAGGGGCAGTTGCAGCAACTCTCCGATGTGACCCCCGAAATGGAGATTCGGCTGCAGGAGGATCAGCTGTTGTTACGAACCGCCCTCGAAAAGTCCAAAACCGATCTTGCCCAACTGCGTGACGCGAATAGCGCCATGGAGCAATTGCAGCAACTGGCAGCCAGGGAGGCCCTCATGCAAAAGCGGGTGGATGAACTAAAGAGCAGGGAGGCCGATATCCGCGAGAAGGAGAGAGCCATTGGCCGATTTGAGTATGCACTTCTGCGCTTTTCGCCCCTGCTAAACGCCATTGATTCATGCACCAAACGGGCAGGGTCGTACCACAGCGAATGCGATTCAGTAACTCGGGAGATAGAAGAGACCCGAACCAAACAGGCGGAGTCGCTCGAAGCATTCAACAGGCTAAAACCTCACTATGAGGCTCGTCAAACCCTGTTGGCGCGAGCCGTAGAACTGGCAGATGCGGTAGAGCTAAAAACCCAGTTAGCAGGCAAAGCAATTCAGGAAGAGCGCCTTGTAAAGGGAGCGGCCGCGCTGCAACAGGTGGTGGAGCAACTGGCCGAAACCGAAAAGCGGATTGATTTGCTCGAAAAGGCCCTTCACAACGAAAAAACGGCTCTCCCCGACCGCATGCTCCTGTTGACCGTGAAAGAGTGGTACACAAAAGAGCACCACCTCTCCGACCAACTCAGCGAAGCCTCCCTGGCCGCAGCACAGCACCAACGCGAAGAGGCCGCCTTTTGTGAATCTCTGCAACGGGAGATGGCTTCGTTACCTACGGAATGGGATTTGCCTGCGACTCTCCCATCAGGCCACACCCATCTATCGGCACACATCGAGCTGATTGCAAGGCAACTTACACCTCTTGTGGAGGAGGCAACAGGCTTACGCAACAAGCTGCTGGCCGAAAGGGAGAAGGTACAGGTGCAAGAGCATCTCGAAGCCTTTGCAGAGAACTTAAAAGAGGGTGAACCTTGTCCGTTGTGCGGGGCGCTGCATCATCCCGAACGGCTCACGGCCCAAGGGGTTTCGGAGGCCGGGATGAGGCTCTCCGGAGAACTTCTCGCAGTTGAAAGCACAATCGAACAACTCCACAGGCTTTCGGCACACCTTGCCGAAAGAGGGCGCGAAGCCAAAAGACTCTCTGAACGAAAGCAACAACTTCTTGAAAAAGAGGAAGAACGAAAAAGTGTTCTAAAGGCATACCAAACCACCTTTGCCTGGGAGGCGTGGCGAAACGAAGCACTGCTTCGGGAGGCTCTTGCTTCGGCAGAGGCTCTCCAGCAATCGATTGTTGCCAAAGAGGATTCGCTCCGTTCCGACCGCGACACCTTAAAAGAGAGATTACAGCAAAGAGAGAGATACCAGCAGGGAATAGCGGATATTCAGAAAGCCGTGACCATTTGCCAAACCCGTATCGAATCCATTTCGAATCGGTTTGCCTTGCTCAAGCCCGCCGATTACGAAACTCATGATGCTGATGCGTTGGGCAGAGAGTCGGAGGCGCTGAAAGAGAACTACTCCCGTTTAGAGATGCAATTTGAGGCGCTCCGTACTGAACTCACGGAGCACGAAAACAGGCTGGTGAGGCTGTTGGGAAAACAGGAGGTGCTGCGGGCATCAAGCCAAAAGGAGGAACAGGAGTTGGCCGCCCTGCAAAATCGCCTGGCCGCCACCTTGCACGATTCTGCCTTTCTTTCGGTCGAAGAGGTGCAGGCCATCCTAAGCCGCCCCCTCGATCTGGCGGCCGAGAAGGAGACCGTTCTGCAGTTCAACCGACTTCTTGGCGAGGCAGAGGCGCAATGGGCTCAGCTACAGACCCAACGTAACGGAGAGGTATACGACAGGGCTACACACGAAATAATAGGGTCGCAATTGCGCGAGAAGGAGGAGTTGTTAAATCGGATGAACCGCGAAATGGGCGAAATCAGCCATCGGCTCACCATCCTTGTCGAAGGATTGAAACGCCGGAAGGTATTACAAACCGAGCTCGAGGAGGTTATTGTCAGAGTGAAAAACCTTCAGGTGCTGAGAGAGCTCTTCAGAGGGAGCAAATTTGTGAATTATGTCTCTTCGGTCTATCTGCAGAACCTTTGTCATTCGGCCAACGAACGGTTTTTTCGCCTGACGCGACAGCGCCTGCGGCTCGAAATGGCCTCCGATAACAGTTTTCAGGTGCGCGACTACCTCAATGGAGGAAAGATTCGGAGCGTGAAAACCCTCTCCGGAGGGCAAATCTTCCAAGCCTCCCTCTCATTGGCCCTTGCGCTTGCCGATAATCTGCGGGCCCTTTCGGCCACCAGTCGTAACTTCTTCTTTTTAGATGAGGGGTTCGGTTCGCTCGATAAAGAGTCGTTGGCACAGGTTTTCGATACGTTAAAATCGCTGCGACACGAAAACCGCATTATCGGCCTCATCTCGCACGTAGAGGAGATGCAACAGGAGATTGATCTCTATCTGCGCATCGAAAACGACGAAGAGAGAGGCAGCCTGATCAGGCAGCCCTGGTAATCAAGCGATGCCCCGGGTCTGGTGCAAAAAACTAAGGGTGCCACACCGGGCACCCTTAGAAAAGAGTTACATTTCAGAACAGGTTTCAAACAATCTCTACGAACCGGTGGGTGCCACACCATTTAACAACCATCTGCCCACAGAGTCGTCGTCGAAGGTAACCTCGATACACACCATGCCAAAAGAGTGATTGCACCAGTAGGTAATCGTTTTCACCCCGGGGATGGCACTTTCGCTCTCGCTTACCTCCATCACCTTAATATACATAAAACCGTACCACATGAAGTCGTTTTCGGTCGATTTGCTTACCACCTCACGA
>CAYGID010000012.1:0-7283 GCA_964349835.1 uncultured Bacteroidales bacterium
TCAATAACCACAACCGACTTCTGGTAAAGGGTGTGCAATACTGTCCCGTCTTGAATATTCACCCTGTTTCCAATTCTGATGGAGTTTACATCGCCACGTAGTACCGTGTTGTACCAAATACTGCAATCATCGCCTATCACCACATCGCCAATGATTACGGCTGTCTCGGCCAGAAAACAGCGGGCTCCGATTTCGGGGTCGAATTGACGCACCGACCTGATTAATGCCATATCTAAAGGAATTTGCGCGCAAACCTACGGAATGTTTTCCATTTATGGAAAAACGCTTGGGGATTCTTATTTTTTGGCGAAATTTACACCGGTAAGATTACCCGTTATCCCACTAAAAATTGCCGCCATGTCGACCCCCGAATTGATTTATGATGATGAAAAGGCTGCAGCCTTTATCAAATCGCACCTTCCCAAAGAGTTACAGAAGAAATATTCGGACGAGAACATTCAATATGTGCTCGACCTTTTGTATGAATTTTATGAATCGGCAGGTGCAATCATCGAAGAGGATGATGAGAATACCGGCCAGCAGTTTATTGATCTCGACCACGAAGAGATGATCGAATTCTTACGCGATGCGCTGGAGGAAGATGCAAAAGCAGAGGAGTTTCCTATGGAAGATATTGAGCTGATTCTGCAGGCAGAACTGGAGTATTGCAAATCGATTGGCATAGTAGACCAAGACGAGGAGTAGCTTTATGGCAACCGACCCGGCGCAGGAGCAGGCTAACGCCCCGAACAGCCTTCAATTGCTGCAGAGATTCCTGAACAACCAGAATGCCAATCTCGACATTCTGCACGACCTTATGCCGTTCCGGGTCAGAGAGATTCTGCTGATCACCACCCTCTACGATGCTTTTTCTATCGAGAAGGAGGGTCGTTTTACCCAACATATACTAGGGGCTGAGTATAAGCAAAACATCATCAATATGCCCCGCATTACCGGGGTAACTACCATCAGTGAGGCGCTGCAGAAATTGCAGAGCAAAAGCTTCGATCTCACCATCATCGTTGGCGGAAGCGACAAATATTATCCCTTCGACTCTGCCCGGCGAATCAAAGAGGAGCATCCCGATCACACCCTCTTCCTGCTCCTGAACGAGACCTCCGAACTGACCTACTTTAAACAACGAAATCTTTTAGAGGGGCTCATTTCACGGATTTTTATCTGGGAAGGCGATTCAAAGGTCTTTTTTGCCATGATCAAATGCCACGAAGATTCAATGAATGTCGAAAACGACACGAAGGTTGGCTTGATTAAGGTTATACTGCTCGTTGAAGATTCGGAGCAGTACTACTCTAAATATCTCCCGTTGCTGTACACCACGGTGATGGCCCAAACCCAAAAGATTGTAGAGGCGGGAGCCGATCCGCTCGTCATTAAACTCCGGCAGCGCCTTCGTCCCAAAATTCTGTTGGCCGACAATTACGAAGATGCCATGCAGATTACCCGAAAATATCAGGAAAACCTGATGTGCCTGATAACCGACATGGAATTCCCTATCGATGGAAAGCTCGATAAAGATGCCGGCGCCAAACTGATTCGGGCGGTTCGCGAACTCAATCCCGATCTGCCCACCGTAATTCAGTCGTCCGAAACCGATCAGGTGAGAACGGCTTATGAGTTGCAGTCGATTTTTATTAACAAGCAGTCGGAAACGCTTCTGCCCGAAATCAAAAGTTTTATTAACCATCAACTGGGTTTCGGAAATATCGTCTTCCGCGACGGAACCGGTCAGAAGATTGCGCAAGCACGTACCCTGGAGGAGTTCATCAAACAGTTCGATACCATACCCGACGAAAGTCTGGTCTATCACGCAAAGCGGAACCATTTTTCGCTCTGGCTTATGGCACGCGGCGAAATCAGGGCGGCAAAGATTATCTACCCCATAAAAACAACCGATTTTAAAACCCTGGCCGAATACCGCGAACAGATTAAGTTCGTTATCAACCGCTACAGGAATGAGTCGCTTGCAGGCAAGATTATTGAATTTAACGAAAATGCACTCCTCGACGAAACCAATGTGGTTCGCATGGGCACCGGCGAACTGGGTGGAAAAGGAAGAGGGCTGGCCTTTATCAACACCCTGATTTACAATCTCAATTTCTCGAATATCCTGCCGGGCATCAACATCCGAACCCCGAGTACATCGATTATCGGCACCGATGAGTACGACGTGTTCATGGAGCAGAACCATCTGATGGAGAGCCTTCGTTTTGAACGCGACGACAAGAACATCAAGGCGTTGTTCCTCAAAGGAAACCTCTCCTATTCGCTCTCTAAAAAGTTAAAAGCGTTTGTGAGGATTGTTACAGTACCCATTGCCGTCAGATCGTCGGGCCTCACCGAAGACAGCCCCAACAGTCCCCTGTCGGGCATGTATTCTACCTTCCTGCTGCCCAACAACCATCCCGATTCCGACGTACGGTTCCGCCAACTGTCCGACGCGGTAAAACTGGTATACGCCTCTGCGTGGTCGACCCAGATTCAGTCGTACCTTACCTCCATCAACCGAAACACCGAAAACGAAAAAATGGCGGTTGTGCTTCAGGATTTGGTTGGAACCCAATACGGAAACTATTTCTACCCTCACATCAGCGGCACAGCCCAATCACACAACTTTTACCCTTTTGCCAACACATTGCCCGACGACGGGTGTGCAACACTTGCCGTGGGACTTGGAAAATATGTAGTCGAGGCAGGGAAGGCCTACCGATTTTCGCCCAAGCACCCCACCCTGGAGGGCATCTCGCTCGAACAACTGGTTAAGAACAGCCAAACCCGGGTGCTGACCATAGACCTCACCAAAAAAGAGCCCGATATGTACCGCGAAGGCGAATATGCGGGCCTCACCGAAATCGACATTTCCGATGCCGAAATGCAGGGTACACTCAAGCATTGCGCCTCGGTGTACGATGCCGGAAATGAACGGATTGTACCGGGACTCGACAAACCCGGCCCTCGGGTTATAAATTTTGCCAACATACTTAAATTCAACTATATACCACTTTCCCACACCTTAGATGTAATTCTCGACATTGTGAAGGAGGCCATGGGATCGGCTGTTGAACTTGAGTTCGCCATCGACCTGAATCTCGACGCATCGCATCAGGCCTCCTTTTACCTTCTCCAAATCAAACCGCTTCGGATCGACCGTAATGTAACCGGACTTCCCGAAGGGGAGATTAATAGAGAAAAAGCCATTGTCGTGTCGTCGTTGGCTATGGGCAACGGCTATATCGAAAACATCCGCGACATTGTCTATGTATCGCCAACACAATTCGACAAGACTCGAACCATTGAGATTGCCGAAGAGATTGAAAGAATTAACAAACAGATGATTAGTGAGAACCGCCAGTATGTGCTGATCGGCCCGGGCCGCTGGGGTTCGAGAGACCGTTTCATCGGTATTCCGGTAGCCTGGCCGCAAATCTCGAATGCAAAGGTGATTGTGGAGAGTAGTCTTCCCGATTTCCCGCTCGATGCCTCTTTGGGCTCACATTTCTTCCACAATGTAACCTCGATGCGGGTGGGCTATTTTTCTGTACAGCACCAGTCGCCAAACGACCTCATGCAGTGGGAACTACTCGATGGCCGGCCCGATTGGGGATCGCACGCCTTCCTGCGGCATATTCGTTTTGATGAACCCCTCACCATCTATGTCGACGGCCAAAAGCAAACAGCTGTCATCTCCTTATAAGAGTGAGCCGGAATGCCAATAGAGGCCATTCCTAAAAAACGCTAAAAGGGAAGTCCCTACAGTTTTTTTTCGTAGTTTTACATCCTCATTAATAGATGCAATGGGTTGCCGCAGATTACTATTATGGCTGTTTATCGGTCTCGTCGGTCTCGTCGGTTGCGGAGAGATGGTCGAACGGTTGCCATGGAATCAAAAAGTTGCCAGAGAGCCGGTTGCCAAAGTCATCGACAAATATCTATACACCAGCGATATTGCTGAGATAGTACCTAAAGGGATTTCAAAAGAAGACAGCACCCAGCTGGCCAATTCCTATATCGACACTTGGATTATCACCCAATTGTTGCTCGACAAGGCCCAATTGAACCTTTCGCCCGAAGAGCTCGACATTTCGCGCCAGATTGAAGCCTATCGAACTTCGCTCCTCATTTTCAGATATAAAGAGCAGATGATTCATTCCAGGCTCGATACAGTGGTCTATCCCTACGAACTGGAGGCCTATTACGAAGCGCACAAAGCCGATTTCGTTCTCAACGAAACCGCACTGCGCGCAGTCTACGCCAAACTTCCGCTGGCTGCACCCGACGTAGAAAAAATTCGTGCAAAATTCGGATCGAAATCCGACCGCGACATGGATGAGGTTGCCAATTACTGTTCGCTCTACGCCATCAAGTACGACGACTTCGACGACATGTGGATTACAGCCTCCCTGCTGCAGGGGGAGTGGCCGGTCTTACTCCCCGATCCTATGATAGCTTTCCGCTCGGTAGATGTGGTGGAATACAAAGACAACAACTTCGTATATCTGATACTTATGAAGGAGATTACTCCCAAGGGCAATATTGCTCCGTTTGCGTCGGTACAAGATAAAATCCTGGACCTGATTCTGAACAAACGGAAGATGGCTTTTTCGAGCAATCTGGAGAGGGAGTTGTACGAAGATGCCCTGAACAAAAAACTTTTTAGAATATACCAACCCGAACAGAAATGAAAAAAGTTCTCCTCACCCTTTGGCTCTGCCTGGCAGTGGGTTCTCCATCCTTTGCCCAAGGGTATGTTATAGACCGGATTGTTGCAACGGTTGGCAAACAGATGGTAAAACAGAGCGACATTGAGATGCAATACCAACAACTCCGAAGTCGTAATTATCAGTCGAATACCGATATAAAGTGCTACATACTGGAACAGTTACTCATCCAGAAACTCTTGGTTACCCAGGCAGAAATCGACAGTGTCGAAATTGATAACAGTAGTGTGGAGTTGATGCTGAATGAACAACTTGGCTATTACGTCACGGAGTTTGGAAGCCGCGACAATCTGGAGAAGGCATACGGTAAATCCTACTCCGATATCCGCGATGAGCTGAAAGATGCCATCAAAGAGCGGAAGACTGCCGACAAGATGCAGCAGGAAATCACAAAAGATATTACGATTACCCCCACAGAGGTGAGGCAGTGGTATAACAAACTGCATCCCGACAGCATCCCCATGGTTCCCGGAAAAATTTCTATTGCGCAAATTGGCATGTATCCCCCCTTCGAAGAGAAGACGATTGCCGCCGTTCGCGAGAAGTTGCTGGCACTTAGGAAAAGGATTCTGAACGGCGAATCCTTTAACAGCATGGCTCTTCTGTGGTCTGAAGATGGATCTGCCTCGAACCAGGGAGAGATAGGTTTTGCCATTAAATCGGGACTCGACCCCGAATATGCTAAGGCTGCCTGGGCTCTAAAACCCGGTGAGGTGTCGAGAATTGTGGAGTCGCAGTTTGGCTTTCATATTATTCAGCTCATTGAACGAAAGGGCGATCAATGTAACACGCGCCATATTTTACTAAAACCGAAGCCCGATGCCGAATCCATCAGAAAAGCGATGGAACGACTCGATTCGGTTGCCCTGTTTGTCCGCGCCGACACGCTGAAATTCGAAGATGCGGCAGCCATTTTTTCGGAGGAGAAAAACAGTCGCTTCAACGGAGGTCTGATGGTGAATCTGAATCGCGAAAGTCCCGACTTTGGGAGCACCTGGTTTACAGAGAATGAGCTCGACGCTGCCGACCGAAGTGTGCTGGCATCGCTCAAACCCGGTGAAGTTTCGTCGCCCTATTCGTCAAAAGACGAGAAGGGAAGGCTCATGTTCAAGATAATCCGGATCGGGCAAAGAACCGAATCGCACAAGGCCAATCCGAAAGACGACTACAATATTCTGCAGGATATGGCACTTGCTGCGAAAAAGCAGAAGCTTTTCTTCGATTGGCTGAAAAAGAATGTGGGTTCTAACCATGTCAGGATCGAAGAGTCGTTCCGGAACTGTAACTTCGAATTTAACGGGTGGATTCAATAGTCTCTTTCCGCATGCCGAAACGTGATTTTTGTCGTCTGACTGCGCTCCTCCTTTTCGCAGCGATTAGCTGCATTAAGGGCTATAGCCAGGAGCAAAGCGACTCCCTGAAACTTATCCATGCCGATGTAACAAGGATCGATAATAAACTAGATCCCGACATTGTGCAGTTTTGCGGAAATGTGGTGATGTATCACGATTCGGTAACCATGTTCTGCGATACTGCCTATTATAACGAGCGGGAGCAATGGGTCGACGCTTGGGGCAATATCAGGATTCACCGCGACAGGGGGAACGAAAAAATGCAGGGCTCCTTCCTGCGGTACGACGGGAATACCCGATTGGCTGAAATATGGGGCAATGTGGAAGCCTGGAACGACCAGGCGCGGCTAACCACCGAACAACTCTTCTACAACATGGCCGAAGAGGAGATTTACTATAACACGGGAGGTAAGTTGGTTCACGGCAACGATACCCTCACCAGCAGGGAGGGAAAATTCTTTACCATAGATGAATACGCATGGTTTCACGGGAATGTGCGGGTGGTGAATAATAGCTACCAGATGCTCACCGATACGCTCAATTACGATACAAAAAGCGCCATCTCCGAATTCTTTGGGCCATCGATATTGAGTCGGCTCATCGAAAAAGACACCCTCCTGTGCACAGGGGGATGGTTCAACTCCAGAGATTCGATTGCGTTCTTCCATACAGATGTCGATGTACGAACAGGCAGTTACCACCTCACCGGTGACTCTCTTTTTTACAGCACTCGCGATTCGAGTGGTTACGCGCGCTCGAACGTGGTATTTACCGACACAGCAAGGCGTGTGGTGGGAAAGAGCCATCTGGCCCGTTTCCGGCTGAATCCCGAACAGATGTTGATGACCGAGCGGGCACTAATGATCTATTATGAGGCAGCCGACTCTTTTTTCCTCCATGCCGACACCATTCGTACCGACATGGAACAGATTCGCATTGCCCGAAAGCCTCTCCGGAAACCGCTTCCGGAAATCGACACTAAGGCGACACCCCCCGACTCCACGATCACTTTGAAACTCCCACCCGATTCAACGCTACAAAGAGAACCCTCCGATTCTCTTTTACGAGTGCAACCTCCCGATTCACTACGCTCTGTGCAACTACCCCCCACATTGCAACAGACTCCACTTTTCGATACTCTGCAGCTGGCTCTGCTTCCCGATTCATTGCGAAAGAGTCTGCTTCCCGATACTCT
>CAYGID010000012.1:7383-36799 GCA_964349835.1 uncultured Bacteroidales bacterium
TCCCGATACTCTACAACAGGCTCTGCCTCCCGATTCAACGGGGACATCGCTCGCCCGCCAGCCCCTCCTCCCCGACTCACTTGCCCCGGTAAGGAGGTTGAATGCCTACGGAAGAGTGAAATTTTTTCGGGAAGATGTGCAGGGGGCGTGCGATTCGCTGACCTTCTTCTTTGGCGATTCCATAGGGAAAATGTTTGGAACCCCTATTCTTTGGTCGGAGATGCGTCAGGCCACCTCCGACAGCATGTTGTTCTTTATAAAAAACGGGAAAATTCACCGCTTTGAATTCTTGGGGCGTGCTATGGCCGTGATGCAAGACGACCCCATCTACTTCAATCAACTGCAGGGAGGAAAGATGGAGGGATTTTTCGACGACAGCACCCGGCTGACCCGCATGGTAGTCACGATGAGTGCCGCCTCCATCTATTTTCCGAAAGACAACAATGCGCTGATTGGCGGAAATAAGGTGGGTTCCGACACTATCACTATCCTTCTGAAGGATCAAAAAGCCGAGATCATCCGTTTTACTCCGGGATCGGAAGGCACGTTAATCCCCATTCAGAAGTTCTCTCCCGCCAATACCCAACTGGAGGGGTTCAAATGGTTCTTTATGCAACGACCGCGAAAACCGGAAGAGGTTTTCGAGTGGTTTAAGGAGTGACCTCTTAACAGAAAATGCTGCCCCGTTTTCGGATAAGGCAGCATTTTCTGTGAGATCAACGTGGGTTAATACTCCTCTTCATTAAAGAAGAAGTCGTCTTTACTGGGATAATCGGGCCAAATGTCCTCGATACTCTCATAAACCTCACCTTCATCTTCAATCTCCTGAAGATTCTCGATGGCCTCCATGGGTGCGCCCGAACGGACAGCAAAATCGATTAACTCATCTTTAGTTGCGGGCCAGGGGGCGTCTTCCAGTTTTGATGCAAGTTCAAGTGTCCAATACATAATCTGCAAAAAAATGAGAGAATAATTAGCTTTTTAATTCGTTGCACGAAGATAGAAAAAAGTTACATACTACAATTGTGGTGTCCAACGAATTTCTTCGACCTGCAAAATCAAGGCTAATTTTCTGGAAAGCATAAAAAAATAGTCCGACAAGCGGTTCAGAAACGGGAGTACCAAGGGATGAACCTGATGGCCAGCCATCAGCCCTACCACCGAACGTTCGGCCCTCCGGCATACGGTTCGGGCCACATGACTGGCAGAAACGGCCGGATGCCCGCATGGGAACAAAAACTGTTGCAACGGGGGCAATTCAGCCTCAAAGGAGTCTATTCGGGCCTCAAGGAACAAGATATCCTCCTCCCTGATTTGTGGCAATTTTTTGAATGTTCCCTCTTCGGCGGCCAGCAACGCAGCACACACCATCAACCGCTCCATAATTGTGCACAAATCCTTTTTTAACGACTCATCAACGATTGCATCGTACAAGACGCCGGTTGTAGCCGATAACTCATCTACATTCCCGTAGGCCTCCAGCCGGGGATGCGATTTTTCGACCCGGATTCCGCCCACAAGCGATGTGGAACCCTTGTCTCCTCCTTTGGTATAAACTTTCATATTGCTATCATCTGTTTTTTCGGTGGAACTACAGAACATGATGTTGCTAAAGAATAACCCTTGTGCTTCAAGTAACAAAGAGCAAACCGTTCGGTTCATTGACACCAGCGTTTAAAAATCGGTTCTGATAGTGGGATTTCTGGTATCCGATTCAACCTTCCCGTCGCGAAGCCGCACAATACGGTGAGCATAGCGGGCAATATCCTCTTCGTGAGTAACCAGCACAATGGTATTGCCCTTACTATGGATTTCACGCAATAGAGCCATCACCTCAATAGAGGTTTTAGAGTCAAGGTTTCCTGTGGGTTCGTCGGCCAGAATCAGCGAAGGGTTTCCTACCAGCGCCCGGGCAACCGCAACGCGCTGCCGCTGACCTCCCGACAACTCATTAGGTTTATGGTGCGACCTGTCGGTGAGCCCCACATGGGCAAGAGCCCTTTCGGCCCTTTCCACCCTATCGGCCTTCGATACCCCGGCATAAATGAGCGGCAAGGTGACGTTATCGAGTGCCGAATAGCGGGGAAGCAGGTTAAAGGTCTGAAACACGAAACCAATCTCCTTATTGCGGATCTCTGCCAGACTGTCGTCGTCCATAGTGCTAACATCCTTTCCGTTAAGCACATAACTTCCCGAGGTAGGCGTATCGAGACACCCGATGATATTCATCAGCGTTGATTTTCCCGAACCCGAGGGTCCCATAATGGCCACATACTCATTTTTATTGATCTCCAGATTCACCGATTGCAACGCAAGAACATCGATGGTTCCTATGCGATAATTTTTTACCAGGTTTTTCAGGCTGATTAGCGCTTCCATAAGTATAATTCAAATAAGGGATGGCAAGTTAACGAAAAACAACAATTTTAGAACAGAAACCGAAAGCCAAACCAAAGGCTAGCCGGCAAATGGGTTCTCCTCTTTGAAGGAGGGAAGATAACAGCTGTGGCTGGAGCAATCCTGAAAAAAACCTTTATAAAAGCCCTCCTCAACAAAGAAGCTCTTTGCCGTTTCGTATTCCTCCCGGGTCAAGACACGATCTAATGAGCTAAAGGGCATCTTGTGCAAAGGAGGATGGTACTGCGACATTAAAGAGAGTGAGAGCGAAGGGGAGATTTCGCGGGCAAGAGTCTGCAGCACACCCCTGCTGTTGTCAAGAAATCCCGGCAACACCAGATGGCGTACCAGCAAACCCGAACAGGCCATCTCCTCCTCGTCGCACAGCAGAAGAGAGCCCTTTTGGCGGTACATTTCACGAATGGCTTCCAAAGCCACCAGGGGGTAGTCGGCCCTGCCCGAGCAAACCCGTGCAAGTTCGGCATCGCTATACTTAAAGTCGGGCAGCCAAATATCGATGTAGGGAGCAAGCATCTGCAGAGAAGTCACCGAATCGTAGCCGTTACTGTTATAGATGGTAACCGGATGGATTCCCTCGCGGCGAAGCTGATCCACAATCTCTATGACCTGTGTCACGCAATGCGAAGGAGAGACAAATCCCAAACGGTTCTTTGTTAAAGGCAAAAGCGACTTAATCTTTTCGACCACCGCTCCGATATCGGCGAATGGCGACCTGGAGGCGGTGTGATTATTGCTGATCTCTTCGTTTTGACAAAAGATGCATTGCAAATTACAGTGATAGAAAAAGAGATTGCATACGCCTGCTTCGCCCCCGATTACAGGCTCTTCGCCCTTATGGATACAGACCGATGCCACGGAAACGGCGTCGGAAGGGGCGCAGAAACCCGAACGGGGCGTCGAATGGTCGGCTCCGCAGCGTCGGGGACATAGGTAACAAAGTGATGGCGAAAAAGGCATACACAAAAATACAAAATGGCGAAATGTAAAGGGGGATGCATCCCTGCAACCCCCTTTTTCTTTCAACTTTCTTTACTGCAATTGAAAACCTGAAACTAACCTGATATGCATCTTTCGTTTCTGAGACCAAAATGCACGGCTTTTCTGAAAACAAAAATAGACCATTCGTTCGAAAAACAGTGATAACCAAAGTTAAAGATTGTTAAAGAGCGTATTATAATAGGTGCTGAATCGTACTTTTGCATCAGAAAGATTGCCTAAACCCTTGGAATGAAACGCCAGCTCATCTCACTGCTCATAGTGATAATATCCTTTGCTCTCACTGGCCTGATTTTGGTTCAGAGCTACTGGATTGGAAACGCCTATGTTATTAAAGAACAACAATTTGAGCACTTGGCCGATGTGGCCATCTCGACAGTTGTCGACAAAATTCAGGAGGATGAGTTCTTTAACAGGGTGCTTGCCATTATTGACGAAGATCCGAGTATAGAGAGCTTCCCGCTTACCATGCGGAGCCGATTCCGTGAAGACAGCATAAAAATCCAGGCCACCATCAGGCAGTTAAATGCCTCACTATCAGGAAATGTGCCCAAAACAGCTTTCTGGCAGAATATTGCTTCGGGGCTTTCGCATTCGGAGGCCGCCGGGCTGTTTCAATTGGAAAGAGAGCTCGAGAGCGACGCAGAACTGCCCCTGAGAGTTACCCCTTCGCCAAGGAGAGATTGGGCTCTCTTGCGACTGATTGCCCGAATTGAACAGTTCGACCAATACCGGTCGAACCGGATTGAAGAGCGACTGAACCGCGACACCCTCGAAAGAACCATCTCAAGAGTCTTTAGGGAATCGGGTATCAACCTCCCCTTCCGCTATGCAGTTGTAGGCGAAGAGAGAACCGCGGTCTACAAATCAACCGGATTCGATAAAGATACCCGCCAGAAAATGTTTTTCAGAAAGCTCTTTCCGCACGACCTCTCGCCCCATAAAGCCTACTATCTGAGCCTCTACTTTCCATCCGAACGGCGATATCTTTTCGAATCGATTGGATTCATGGCGGTTACCTCTACCATTCTTACCCTGATTATCATCTGCACCTTCTGGGTCACGGTTTATATCATTCTCCGGCAAAAGAAGATGAGCGAGATACGGAATGATTTTGTCAACAACATGACACACGAACTGAAGACCCCCATATCGACCATTTCACTTGCTTCGCAAATGCTGAGCGATAAGGAGATTCCTATTGCCAACAAAAACCTCGACCATCTGGCTTCCGTGATTGCCGACGAGAGCAAACGGCTCAGCTATCAGGTAGAGAAGGTGCTGCAGATGTCTATTTTCGAAAAGGGAAAAATGAATCTCCGTCTCAAGGAGATAGACGCAAACGAACTGATTACCATTGTTGTAAGAAATTCAATTATTCAGATCAAGAACAAAAACGGCACCATCGTAAAAAACCTGGATGCCGAAGTGGCCACCATTATGGCCGACGAAGTACATTTTACCAATGTCTTGTTTAACCTGCTCGACAACGGCATTAAATATAGCAAAGGGAGCCCCGATATCACCATCTCCACATCGAACCGCGACCGAAATCTGGTAATCTCCATTGCCGACAAAGGCATCGGGATTGCCAAAGAACACCAATTGCGCATTTTCGAACAGTTCTTCAGAGTTCCGACTGGTAATGTACACAACGTTAAGGGGTTTGGCCTTGGCCTGAGCTATGTAAAAAAGATTATCGAGGCACACAACGGCAAAATTTACCTGGAGAGTGAATTGAATAAAGGGAGTACTTTCTATATCTTTATTCCCATTAAACCGGCATAACCCCTCGTTACGAAACAAAACGCCACAAATTGCACCACATAACCCCGCTTAACCACCTCTCATGACGAAGATACTTTTAGCTGAAGACGAAGAAAATCTGGGAATGCTGCTTAAGGAGTACCTGCAGGCAAAAAGCTTCTCTGTAGACCTCTACTCCGATGGAGAAAAGGCCTCCCTGGCTTTTCGCGTAACCCCCTACGATCTTTGCATTCTGGATGTAATGATGCCTTACAAAGACGGATTCACGGTGGCCCGCGAAATCAGGCAGGTGAACCAGTCTATTCCCATCATTTTTGTGACTGCCCGTTCCATGAAGGAGGATGTTATCGAGGGATTCAAGATTGGAGCCGACGACTACATTACAAAACCCTTCAGCATGGAGGAGCTTATCTTCCGCATCGAGGCCATCCTGCGCCGAACCCGCTCCGAACAGCCCGCTATGCCGTCGAACCAGTTTGTCATTGGCAAATATGTGTTCGATTTTCAAAAGCAGACCTTACAAGACGATGCGGTGACACACAAACTCACCACCAAGGAGTCGGAGTTATTGCGGCTCTTGTGCCAAAATGCCAACCATATACTCGAACGGAATTATGCCCTGAAAACTATTTGGGAAGACGACAACTACTTTAATGCCAGAAGCATGGACGTCTACATTACCAAGCTTCGCAAATACCTCAAAGACGAACCGTCGGTCGAAATCCTAAACGTGCACGGGAAGGGTTTTAAGTTGATCCTCTAACGCAGTCGCGTTTTTCTCGGCTCCACAAATCCTTTACCGCCATCGCGGAAGAAGATCCCCTTTTGCCGAACTTTTTCTTCGGGCTGCGTTTCGGTAAAAACCGGCTCCATAGTGTATGGATCCAAACCAGTATAGAACATTGCGGAGGCGAGAGTCATTGGGGTGGGGGTAAAATCTTGCACCTGCTCGGGGTGAAGACCCAATCCCGACATCTTCGCGGCAAGTGCCTTCATGTCGCTGAGCCGGCAACCGGGCAGACTCGAGATAAAATAGGGAACCAATTGAAGACGAAGTGATTCCGACTGATTAATACGGTCGAATAGCACCTTGAGTCTTTCGAAAAGGGTAAAAGAGGGCTTTCTGACCCACTTCAACACCGCATCGGCAGTGTGCTCCGGGGCCACCTTTAAACGACCCGAAACATGGTGGCGCAACAGGGTAGAAAAATAGTCGGCATGCCGACCCGAGACCGGGGTTCCGTCGGATTTTAGAAAGAGATCGTACCTGATTCCGCTTCCGACAAACGCTTTTCTGACAGAGGGGTGCGAGCGAACCCTTTCGTACAATCTGAGTAATGGAGTGGGGTCGGTATCCAGATTTTTGCACACCGAAGGAAAGAGGCAAGAGGGACGCCTGCACTTTTGGCACAACGACATTTGACTCCCCTGCACCCTGTACATGTTGGCCGAAGGCCCCCCTAAATCGCTGATAATTCCCTTGAAACCGGGCAACTCCGCCAATTTATCAATCTCTCTGAGCACCGATTCGCATGAACGACTGGCAACAAATTTTCCCTGATGTGCCGAAAGAGTACAGAAACTACATCCACCAAAACAGCCCCTGTGGAGGTTAATCGAAAACCGAATCATCTCGTAGGCGGGAATTACCTTATCGCGGTATCTGGGATGGGGCAGTCGGGTGTATGGCAGTTCGTACACCGCATCAAGCTCATTGGCCGTGGGTTGAGCAAAAGGGGGATTCACCACCACCCCGCCCCCGCTGAAAGGTTCAATCAGATGGGGAGGCGACATCAGGTTCGACGCCTCTTCGATTCGGCGAAAGTTCTCTGCAAAGGCCCGTTTGTTGGAGCAGCAAGCCTCAAATGAATGGAGCAGAAGCGCCTCTCCGGGCAAAGAAGAGTGATTTTGCATCCATGTGCCCAAACCCTCGCCCTTGAAAAGGGTTGCTGTTTGTGGGATCCCCTCCAGAGAAGCGCCTTCGGCAATCTGCTTTGCAATGGCTAATATGGCCTGTTCGCCCATACCGTACACCAAAATGTCGGCCCCCGACACCTGCAGGATAGAGGGCATAACTCTCCCTTCCCAATAGTCGTAGTGCGTGAGCCGTCGTAGCGAAGCCTCAATACCCCCCAATACAACAGGGGTTTCGGGGAAGAGTTCCTTCAGAATTCGGGTATACACCGTGGCAGCGCGGTCGGGTCTGAAACCGGCTTTCCCGTCGGCCGTATAGGCATCATCACTGCGGAGACGCCGGTTTGCCGTGTAATGATTTACCATACTGTCCATATTGCCTGCACTCACCCCAAAAAAGAGGCGCGGGGCTCCAAACTTTCGGAAATCCCTCAGGTCGTCCCTCCAATTAGGTTGGGCTACCACAGCCACCCGATATCCGGCATGTTCGAGCACTCTGGCAATGACTGCCGTGCCAAACGAAGGATGGTCAACGTAGGCGTCGCCCGAAAACAAAACCACATCTACGCTCTCCCAGCCTCGTTGTTGCATCTCTTTAACAGATGTCGGCAGCCAATCGGTGATTTTTTTCATATAGGCAACATGGAGCGCCAAAGGTATCAAAATCGCACGTTGTTTGCGAAATTATTTATAACTTGCAGTACGTTCGCAATCAAAGCACGAGTGAATTTATGGTTATTGACGACCTCATCAACACTAAGTTATTAAACAATCCCGACTCCATTTTTCATTCCCTTTCGCAACAAGAAAAAGAGTTGTTGCGCAAAGAGCTGGTGGTTATCCAGCACAAAAAAGGCGACCTTGTGTACCGCGAAGGAGATCGTCCCATTGGATTACTCTGCCTGATGAATGGTAAAATGAAAATCTTTAAAGAGGGTTTTTGCGGGAGGGAACAGATTATTCGAATGGTTCGTCCACCCGAATTTGCCTGTTACAGGGCAGTTCTTGCCGATGAACACCACCAGGCTTCGGCAACGGCACTCGAAGAGTCCACAACCGCCCTAATCCGGAAGGCTACACTCGTAAGCATGATAGAACAGAATCCTGCTCTGGGTCTCACCATGATTAAGTCGCTGGCAATAGAGCTGGGCTTTGCCTATTATCGCACGCTGAGTCTTACACAAAAACATATCAGAGGAAGACTGGCCGACTCCCTGCTCTTTTTGCGCAATACCTACGGGTTTGAGAAAGACGAAAAAACCCTGAAGGTCTATCTCTCTCGCGAAGACATTGCCAACCTGTCGAACATGACTACCTCCAACGCCATTCGTACCCTCTCGGCTTTCTCAACCGAAGGCATCATTGCAATAGACGGCCGGAAAATCAAGATTCTGAATATAAACGAAATCGAAAAAATCAGCGATATCGGATGACCCAAATTTCTTGAGATGAAGATTTGGAATTCGCTGTGGAAAACCTATTTTTGTGCTCTCATTAACCCTTCTTGCGGAAACAACTACGTATGAAAAACCAGAACCTGTATATACAAATCCTTCTTGCAGCAGCTGTCATAGTCCTCTATATTCTGCACTTTTCGCCGGCACGTCCATCCTCTTCGCAGGTGAGTGGAGCCGACACAATCGCCATAGGGAAGCCGAATACCACCATTGCCTTTGTAAACATTGATACGCTGGTACAAAATCTGCAATTGTGGCAATCACTACGCACCAAATTTCAGGACAAGCAGAACCAATACAACACCGAGATTACCTCTAAGCAGAGAAGGCTGCAGACCCGCGCCAACGATCTCGGCGACAGAGTCCAGAAAACCCTGGTAACCCGTGCTGATGCCGAAAAAGAGGCAGCCCAACTCGAACAGGAAAATCAGTCGCTCATGCAACTGGCCGAGAATTACAGAATTCAACTGGCCGAAGAGGAGCAGGTCTCTTACCGGCAGATCCTGAACGAGATTATGCTCTATCTTGAAGAGGTGAGCAAAGAGAAGGGATACACCTACGTTCTGGGCAACTCATTCGGAGGTAATATTCTATTTGCCGAAAGCGGCCTCGACATCACCAGCGAGGTACTCAACGGAATGAACGGCCGGTATAAAGCACCACAGGCCGCAAAATAGACAGGTTTCCAAAAGCTTTTCCCTACAGCCTTCTGTAGAATAACTCCGCTTCCGACTGGCTTCGGAAAATTGGACTGCTTATGCTGCAACCACTTATCGACTATGTAAGCCGCCACGCTGTGTCGGCACAAATTGACGAGCCTCCTGCCGTTGGTTTAGGCATGGTAGTTTGCATACCCGCTTTCAAGGAACCCGACCCCCTTTTGCCTCTCGAAGCACTCTTTGGAGCCACTCCTCCCTCATGCCCCGTGGAGGTGCTTATGTTGTTTAACGCACCCGATAGTGCATCCAAAGAGGATATTGGCGTCACACAAAAGGGGTACGAAACGGCACTTCAATGGGCCTCCACGCATAATAGCCATTCTTTTAGAGTCTATCCTCTCTTTGCCCCCGCCATTCCCCACAAGCATGCAGGTGCCGGAATGGCAAGAAAACTGGTAATGGACCAGGCAGTGGTCCGTTTTCTGCAGGCCGGCAACCCCTCAGGGGTCCTAATCGGTTTCGACTCCGACAGCAGTTGCAGCAACAACTACCTTCGGGCCATTGAAGCGCAGTTTACAACCTATCCGAATACAGGCGGGGCCTCGATCTATTTTGAACACCCCATCTCCGGAACCGAATTCGATCCCAGAGTGTACGAGGGGATTATCCTATATGAAAGTCATCTTCGTTATCTATCGCAATCGATGCGCTATTGCCGGTTCCCCTACTTTTACCACACAGTGGGGTCGGCATTTGCTGTGCGTGCCCAAACCTATGTGGCTCAAGGAGGGATGAATCGCCGCAAGGCGGGCGAAGATTTCTATTTTCTCCACAAAATCATGCCGCTGCAACACTATGTACACATTGCCCAAACCTGCGTAATGCCCTCTCCCAGGAGCTCCGACAGGGTTCCTTTTGGAACAGGGGCACAAATGAGTCGTTTTATGGAGCAGGACGACAACCTGTTTGAGACCTATCCTTT
The DNA here is from genome assembly GCA_964349835.1 of uncultured Bacteroidales bacterium. GTDB lineage: Bacteria > Bacteroidota > Bacteroidia > Bacteroidales > UBA4181 > JAQVSH01. Next base: position 17,577 of record CAYGID010000012.1, read on the forward strand.
TGAGGCCTTCCGGCTCATCAAACCTTTTTTCGAACAGATTGCAGGCTCATACCATACTCATTACGAGCCCGAAGCACCTTTGCTTCGCGAATTTCTTTTGCTCGAAGGTTGGGAAGCAAAACGGCACGAAATCCGAACCCACAGCAGCTCTCCGGAACGGTTTCAAAAACGGTTCTTCAACTGGTTTAACGGCTTTATGATGGTTAAGTACCTCAATTTCTGCGTTAGGAACGGATTGCCGAAACAGCCCCTCCAACAAGAGTGCCTCTATCTGGCCAAAGCCATGCAATGGGAAGAGTTTCCCGAAGCGTTCCCGGGAATCTTACATCGACTGCGCGAAGAGGATAGGAAAACAGAATAAATCCGAGGAAGCTACTCCTCAATCAGGAAAATCTCCTCATTGGGAGCTTTCATGTAGTAGGTCTCGCGCGCAAATTTTTCGAGCGCCTCACTCCCCGACTGCAGGGCATCGACCTTTTTTTTGTCTTCCTCAATTTTCTGCTGATAGTAGAGTGCTTTGGCCTCCAGGTTGTGCAACTCTTTGAGCGATTGTATACGGCTCAGAATGCTATTCTCGTCGAAAAAAGCAATCCACAACAGAAACAGTACCGCAAAAAGCAGATACCAGTTCGATAAGATGGGAGCAAGGATTTCCGACCACTTTTTCATGAAACAAAAGTAAGACTATTCGATTGGATATTCCAAAACCTTGGGCGAAATCAAAGGATATTACCCCGCCAAACGTCGAAGAGTAGTTTGAGGGGTAAGCCGCAACTTGCGAAGGTCAAGATTTTCGAGCAACATGATACCCGGACGCTTCCCGGGAAAAAGAGAGCCCAGCTTAGATTCAAGGCCTAATGCTCTGGAACCGTTTAGAGTAGCCCACTCCACCAACCGATGTAGCGGGATAAGCGGGTGGTGGTGCTGAAGAGTCACCATCTCGGCCAACACCGACAGAGAGTGGTTCGAAGCAAGACTATCGGTTCCTAAACAGATAGGCAACTCCTTCTTTACAAAGAGATCTACGTTGGGCAGGCGATTCCCAATAAAGAGGTTCGAACGGGGACAGAGCACAAAATAGAAAGGAATTCGGGAATGGAGAATGGCATCAATGTCGGCCTCGTTAAGGAAGGTGTTATGCACCGAAAGAACCTTTGCGAAAGATACCAGCCTTGGCAAAAGAGCCTGCACCGAACGCAAACGCAACGGCTCGGCGAAAAAGGCGCCCGGCCTACTCTTTACATAGTTTGCCAACGCCCCGGTTCCGTTAAGGAACAGCTCATTCTCGAGATCCGATTCGGCCAGATGAATAGAGATGCCCCTTGGGCACATCTCATTGCATTGGAGGCTCTCTTCAAGCAAAGCATCCCATAACCGGGGCGAAACCGAATAGGGAGCATGAGGAGTCAGCGATGCCGACAGACCCAGCTCTCTGAACTGATTGCACACCCGGCGGCCACGCTCCATAACCTGCTCCGAGGCGTTAGGATCGGTGCCGAACAGTTCAACAAAAGTGTGGTACTCAATAAGGCTCTGCCGTTTTACCGCGGCAGAAACCGAACCATTCGAGATATCGGCACAGGCCACAATGCCCTCTTCGAACATAGAACGATCGGCCAAACGCATCTGCTCGGGGCTGCAGAGTTCTCCCCGAAAAGTGCCTACCGCTTCGATAAAAGCAGCCAGGTCGCCGCCGGGGGCAATTTTTTGGTGCAGATGAGAGAGTTCCAAATGCAGATGGGTATTCACCAGCCCCGCAATCAAAACACCGTTATAGAACTCGATGCCGGCACCCTCCTGAAGGGAGCCACCAAAATCGGTGATTTCAACGATGGTCCCGTCGTCGGCCAACGTAACCATCCCCTTCGACAGAACGGTTCCGTCGCCGGGAATAAGGTATTGGGCGGCAATCTTTCGCACAATAGGGGGGTTATCGGGTTCGAGGGGGCACTCTCAAACTGTTGCGAGCCGGGGTTCCCGAACGTTTCTCTTCTGCTTTGAGAGAACCTCTAAGCAGCAACAGTTCTGTTTCGGCACGGAAAATGCGCACCGAATCATGACCAAAAACAGTAAGCGAATCGGCCATCCGGGTCATACGAATACTGTCGAACCGGATCCGCTTCAGCTCCCGCAGCTCAATCTGATAGAGCGAGTCGGCCACTATGGCAGGAGCCTCCATACGGGCAATTCTTCGCTTAACACCCTCCAGAATTCGGTCGAACTGCTTGGGGTTCTGCGCGTAATACGAAATGGTTTTATTAAACTCCTCGGTAGTATAGCCATGTTGCGCCACCACCGCCATATAGTAATTCTGCGAATCGGGCGGAGGAATATAGGAGTAAGCATTTCGGCCCAAAAAAGCCGTCGCCAACTGCATGTCGGTAAGCAACTGCTCAAACTGCTTCGGGGGAATCGGATCGACCGAAGCCCGCGAACAGGCGCTCCATAACAAAAGCCCGCAAAAAAGAGTGGCCAGAGATCGTATGCTATTCATCAATCAGCTCTGAATAAGTAAAAGAAACCCTTGTAGACTCCATCCTCGTACAGTTTGTCCTGCTGGGGACGCTTGTCGTCGGGATCCCATCCCGTTGCCTTGATTACATAAATATAGGCGCCATCGGCTGCCTTGGCCCCTTTATCGGTGGTTCCATTCCACCCCTGCCAACTATTCAGGTCGTTTCCCTTATAACTATAAATGCGTTGTCCCGAACGGGTAAAGATATTTATTTCGAACCATTTAATAGAGACACCGTGCATCTTAAAGTAGGGATTGGCTCCTCCGGGCGTAAAGACATTCGGAACCTGAAGCAGCGATTTCTCCACAGTAATCTCCACCTGCATAGTATCGCGGCAAACGGGCACCTGCACCCCGTTTACCACACCCCATTTTTCGACGCTGAGTACCGGCCTGTAGGGGTTTCTTTCGTAGCTGTTGGGACGTGGAATCGTATAGGTGTAATCGGTCTGCGTAAAGGGATCAACCACCTTCTCTTCCTCGTCGAGCACCAGCACAGCCTTATCGAAATTGCGCGATTGGTTTGAAAACCGAACCAATAGGGGAGCCGACATCTTCCCGTTTCCATCGGGTACCGGCTCAGCAACCAAACGTGCCTGAGGTCGGATAGAGGCATGAAAAAGTTGATCGGTATAAAGCTCTCCCGAAAAGGGATCGGAAACACGCACCGAAAAACGGGTATCGGTAAAGGGAGGATTCATCACCCTCGATGCGGGTTTCCCATTGGTCATGTCGCCAGGCTGCAATGCAGGCGAACCCGACCATTCAAACACGAAGAAGCGGTTGATGAGGTTCCCCTCGAAATCGGAATAGGCCTCGTCTGTACGAGGGTCGTAGTAGAGAAAGGGTCTTACAAGCACAGGAGTACTCACCAGAAAGAGGGTTTGGCAGGTGTACGAACCAAACGGAAGATTCCCCGAGCCATCTTTGTGTAGCGAAAGGGTGATCCCCCCATATAGATAGCTCCATGCCACAAACGAAGTATCGGCCATCCCGATGCCCGATACAGTCACCTTGTACCCGCCGTCGGCAAGTTGCATAACGGTAGAAGAGCTACCGCTACCGGTAGAAAAAACCGAACCGAAGGAGGCGGTCGAAGGATCATACTTTTGCCACCTGAAGGTAAGTCCCGAAGAGCGGCCCTCCAGACGGGCTGTAAGTGTAGGCGAATCGTTATAAAAAAGATAGATGGAATCGAGCGCCAGCCCGTTTTGCGGAAAATAGGAGACGGCCATCCTTGCTTTTGCGGCAGGAGCAGTAATCTGTGCTGTGGCACTGAGACCGAGAAACAGAAAGATAAAGATTCCCCCGAAAAGGGTGAACCCGGCTCGTCGGAATGTGATCATAACGCCGATGTGAGGATTTAATCCACTGCAATAATACGGATTATTTTTTGTATTCAGACCCGAAGAGGCCGGGGTCGCAACCAGTATCCCAAATAGTGGAAAGGCACGAATTTGTTTGCGATAAAAAGCATATAGAGGGCTACGGTTCGGCATTAGAACAAGCAATTGTATTAAATTTGCCCCATGCCATTCGGTGTGCTATTCAATTCAACTACAGATATCAGTGAGTGATTTTCTTAGTGAACTAAGTGAGGTTCAAAGAGATGCCGTTATCAATTTCAAAGGTCCGGCACTAATTATCGCGGGGGCCGGGTCAGGGAAAACCCGGGTCCTCACCTATCGCATTGCCTGGCTTATTGAACAGGGAGTAGCCCCCCAATCTATTTTGGCACTCACCTTTACCAACAAGGCTGCCCGTGAAATGCGCGAGCGGATTGCCACGCTGGTGGGCGAAGCCACAGCAAAAAGGCTCTGGATGGGTACCTTCCACTCGGTGTTTGCAAGAATTCTCAGGCAAGAGTCAAAGCGACTGGGATACCCCTCCACATTTACAATTTACGACACACAGGATTCACGGAATGTCATAAAACAGATTAGCAAATATTATCAGCTCGACGACACCATTTACAAGCCCAACGAAGTATTCGGCCGAATATCGCAGGCAAAAAACAACCTGATTACCCCGGCAGCCTACGCCTCGAACACCCAGGTTCAGGCTCAGGATAAGGCCTCGGGCAAACCGATGATGGCACAAATCTTTTCGGATTATGCCACCCGTTGCTTCAAGGCAGGTGCCATGGATTTCGACGATATTCTGATTTTAACCAACGTTCTCTTCCGCGACCATCCTGAGGCACTCGACAAATACAGGCACTTTTTCCGCTATATTCTGGTTGATGAGTACCAGGATACCAATTATGCACAATACCTCATTGTAAAAAAACTGGGCGAGTTTCACAGAAACGTGTGCGTGGTAGGCGACGATGCACAGAGTATCTATGCGTTCAGGGGTGCCAAAATTGAAAACATCCTCAATTTCCGCAACGACTATCCCGACTATAAGGTTTACAAACTCGAAGAGAACTACCGTTCGACCCAGACCATTGTAAACGCGGCAAACAGCGTCATCGAAAAGAATGTACGCCAAATCAAAAAGAAGGTCTTTTCGCAAAACGAAGTGGGCGACCCCATCCTGGTTTTGAAAACCGGATCCGACCATGAGGAGGGGCATGTGGTTGCCAATATGGTGCAGGATCTCAAGTACGCCAAGCGGCTCCACAATTCCGACTTTGCCATATTGTACCGCACCAATGCCCAGTCGAGAATTCTGGAGGAGGCCTTCCGAAAAAGGAACATACCCTACAAAGTATATGGAGGTCTCTCGTTTTATCAGCGAAAAGAGATCAAAGATACCCTGGCATACCTCCGACTTCTTGTAAATCAAAAAGATAACGAAGCGTTTAAACGCATCATCAACTATCCCGCCCGAGGCATTGGCGACACCACTCTGATCCGTTTGGAAGAGGCCTCCGAAGCCCATGGAGGCTCCTTATGGGAGGTGTCGGAACATCTACAGGAGCTGGCCCCTTCGGTGGGAACCGCTGCCCGCACAAAAATTGCCGGATTTCTGCAGTTGATGCAAGGTTTTATGGCAAAGCGAGAATACACCGATACATACGAACTGGTGTACGAAATTACGGCGGCTACGGGCCTGATTCAGGATCTGAAGAGCGATAAAACCCCCGAAGGGATAAGTCGCATAGAAAATGTAGAGGCTCTGCTGAATGGGGTTAAAGAGTATGTCTTAGCGCGCAAAGAGGAGGAGGAGCCGGCTACGCTCGAATCGTTTCTTGAGAGCATCGCACTGCTCACCGACGATGACCCGGACAAAAGTGAGGAGCGCGACAAAGTTTCGCTAATGACCATTCATGCATCCAAAGGGCTGGAGTTTAACACCATATTTATCACCGGGCTCGAGGAGCTCCTCTTTCCCGGCCAACAAAGCCTTGTGTCGCCTGGCGATCTCGAAGAGGAGCGTCGACTCTTTTATGTAGCTCTCACCCGAGGGAAAGCCCGAGTAGTCCTCTCTTATGCAGAGAGCCGCTACAAATGGGGCTCCCCAACTCTCTGCAGCCCGAGCCGCTTTTTACAGGATATCGATGAGGCCTATCTGGAAGCGATGGAGTTTTCGCCATCGGCACGGCCTGCGGAATCGAGAGAGGCTTCGCCCTTCGAACGCGCCAACCGCCAATCCGCTGGCTTTGGCTCACCCCGCGAAGGCACATCACGCCAAGGGCCGGCTCGCCCGGCACCTGCACGACAGCCTACTGGATTCAGATCGCACGCTACCCCCTCGGCCGGCGAAACTTCGAAGGAATCTTTTGCCGCCTCATCACCCGAACAGATTCAGGAGGGCATGACTGTTGAGCACCAAAGGTTCGGAACCGGAAAAGTAATTGGAATAGAAGGGAGCTGGCCCGATAGTAAGGCCACCGTTCTTTTCGGAACATCCGACCGGAAACAACTTTTACTTAAATTTGCAAAACTCAAAATCATTGAGTGAAAGCAACGAAGGCTGGGAAAAAAAACACAACAAAAATTCCTTTATATAAAAATTAATGATACTTTTGCAATCCGTAATTCAGGATCGGAGAACTGTATTTGGCTATTAATTAAAAACTTAAGCACTAAGGTGGATACTTTAAGCTATAAAACTGTATCGCTCAACAAGGCTACTGCTCAAAAAGAGTGGATAGTGGTTGATGCACAAAATCAGGTTGTTGGTCGTTTGTGCGCGCAAATCGCATTGGTATTGCGCGGAAAGCACAAACCCGGTTACACTCCCCACGTTGATTGTGGCGACAATGTAATTGTAATCAACGCCGAAAAAGTACGTTTCACGGGTCACAAAATGGAACAGAAAGTGTATGTAAGGCATACCGGCTATCCCGGTGGTCAGCGTTTTACCAAAGCTGGCGAACTGTTAGCCAAAAAGCCCATTGCAGTGGTAGAAAAAGCCGTTAAAGGCATGCTTCCCAAGAACCGCTTGGGCGCTGAGCTTTTCAGAAACCTCTTTGTATACCAAGGGAGCGAGCATCCCCATGCAGCACAACAACCCAAAGAAATCAATCTTAACGCAATCAGATAATTAGTATGGAAATCATCAACGCTATCGGAAGAAGAAAAGCTGCTGTTGCCCGCGTTTACGTAAGTGAAGGAAAGGGAAACATCACTATAAACAATAAGGATTTCAAGGTCTATTTCCCGATCGGCATCTTACAATCTGTTGTGGAACAACCTCTTAATCTGCTCGAGGTCAATGGCAAGTACGACATCAAGGCATCGCTCGACGGAGGTGGTTTTAAAGGGCAGGCCGAAGCGCTCCGCCTTGCGCTCTCTCGTGCTCTGGTTAAGATTGACGAAACCTGCAAACCTAAATTAAAAGCTGCCGGCCTGATGACCCGCGACCCGCGCGAAGTGGAAAGAAAGAAACCCGGCCAGCCCAAAGCTCGCAGAAGATTCCAGTTCAGCAAGCGTTAATTCTTCGGCTCTTATCCTCAATTACTTTTTAATAATTGCCGGGACCCGCTCATGATTCGCAAGGTGGCTACCCGGCCATTGCAAACCGTTCACCCCAAAGACAATGTCAAAAGTAACCGTAGAACAAATGTTGGATGCCGGAGTACACTTCGGACATCTCAAACGCAAATGGAATCCCAAAATGGCTCCCTACATTTTTATGGAGCGTAACGGGATTCACATTATCGACCTGCAAAAAACGCTGGTCAAACTCGACGAAGCCGCAGTGGCTATGCGTCAAATTGCCCGCTCAGGCAGAAAAATCCTTTTTGTTGCCACAAAAAAGCAAGCAAAGGATATTGTAGCCCAAATGGTTAGCGAGATCAATATGCCGTATGTAACGGAGCGTTGGCCCGGTGGAATGTTAACCAACTTCCCCACTATCCGGAAGGCTGTAAAGAAGATGGGTACCATCGACAAGATGGCTACCGACGGCACCTTCGAAAACATGTCGAAAAGGGAACGTCTCCAAATTACCCGTCAGCGCCAGAAGCTCGAAAAGAACCTCGGTAGCATTGCCGACCTGTCGCGTCTCCCTGCAGCGCTCTTTGTAATTGACATTGCAAAAGAGAATATCGCTGTTCGTGAAGCACGTCGCCTGAATATTCCTGTTTTCGGAATTGTCGACACCAATGCCGATCCCGATTTGGTTGACTTCCCGATTCCTGCTAACGACGACGCTTCAAATTCCATTGCTGTGATCATGGGTGCTGTAGTTGAGTCCATCAAAGAGGGGCTGGGCGAACGCAAACTGGAACGCGAGAAAGAAGAGCAGAAGGCTGAAGCCGCAAGACCCGAAAAAACTCGTGCAAGAAAGAATTCGTCGAAATCAGTTCTTTCGGACGAAGAGGAAGAACTTCCGGTAGCTGCCAAGGTTCAGCCTCCTGTTGCCGGCAAAAAACCTTTACAGAAAAAGGTTAGACAAGAAGAGGATTGATTCTCGTTACTCAAAAAGATAAAGATTATGGCTATTAGCGCAGCGGAAGTTGCAAAACTTAGAAAAATGACCGGAGCCGGCATGATGGATTGCAAAAAGGCTCTGGAGGAGACCGATGGCGATTACGAAAAAGCTATTGAATTCATCCGTAAAAAAGGACAGTTGGTTGCCAGCAAGCGTGCCGACCGGGAAGCTTCGGAAGGTTGTGTACTTTCGGGCATAACGCAAGATGGAAAATTGGGTGCAGTAGTGGTATTGAACTGCGAAACCGACTTTGTTGCAAAGAATGAGGATTTCGTAAAGTTCACCCAGGGAATTCTCGATGTGGCCCTGGCCTCCAAACCTGCCGATATGGAAGCCCTCCAACAGCTTTCTGTAAATGGCACCTCCATTACCAACGGCATTAACGATCGTTTGGCCGCCATCGGCGAAAAGATAGAGCTATCCTATTTCGGCACATTAGAAGCCGAACAGGTGGTTGCATACATCCACCCCGGAAACAAGCTTGCCTGTCTGGTAGGTTTCAACCAGGTGCTTAACAACCTCCAAACCGGGAAAGATGTGGCCATGCAAGTAGCAGCCATGAACCCCGTAGCCGTTAGCAAAGAGTCGGTACCCCTCTCCGTAGTTGAGAAAGAGAAGGAGATTGCCTTGGAACAAACAAAAAATGACCCCAGAAATCAGGGAAAACCCGAAATAATTGTCAGCAGAATTGCCGAAGGGAAACTGGAAAAATTCTTCAAAGACAGTACGCTTATGAGCCAGGAGTTTATCAAAGACTCCAAGCAGACGGTTGCTCAGTACCTCGAGTCGGCCCAAAAGGGTTTGGTCGTATCGAAGTTTATCCGCCAGCAATTGGGCGAATAGTCGGTTTCCATCCCATTTTGTAGCATAAAAGGTGTCCCGTTCCGGGGCACCTTTTTTATTTCGTTGCCGGCCTAAGAGACCTGTCACAGAAATCTTCTAAGAAAAGTTTACTAACTTTACGGCATAACAACCCAATTTATGAATCCCCATGCTATCACCGAACAACAAACTATTCGGACATGACCTATAAAAAAGTACTGCTAAAGTTAAGTGGAGAGGCGCTGATGGCCGATAAACCTTACGGCATTGATTCGGAACGCCTTATGGAATATGCCGGGCAAATAAAAGAGGCTGCCGCAACCGGCGTGAAGATAGGCATCGTGATTGGAGGGGGCAATATCTTTCGGGGTCTACAGGGCATTCATCAGGGATTCAACCGCATCAAGGGCGACTACATGGGGATGCTGGCCACCGTGATTAATGGCTTGGCCATGCAATCGGCACTCGAATCGGTTGGCGTATCGTGTACACTACTTACCGCTATCAAAATGGAACCTGTTGGCGAAGGGTATAGCGCCAAAAAGGTGCAGGAGGCCTTCACCCGCAACGAGGTGGTCATCTTTTCGGCCGGAACCGGAAATCCCTTCTTCACAACCGATACAGCCTCTGCCCTTAGAGCTGTTGAGATGGGAGCCGATGTCATGTTGAAAGGCACCCGCGTAGATGGCGTCTATACCGCCGATCCCGAAAAAGAGAAAGATGCAAAAAAGTTCGACTCCCTGACCATGGAAGAGGCATATCAAAAGGGACTCAAAATAATGGATCTCACTGCCATCACGCTGTGCAGAGAAAACAGTCTGCCCATTGTTGTCTTTAATATGAATACCCGCGGAAACCTGATTAAATTGCTCAAGGGCGAAAAAATTGGCACGTTGGTTACCCCGTAGCTACCGGGTAAATTTCTTATTTTTGTGCAAACCGTTCAAACATAGAATCCATGACCGAAGAAGTTGCGCTCTACTACGAGGATGCAGAAGAAAGAATGAAAAAGGCCGTCGACTTTTTGGCGGCCGAACTGGCAAAACTGCGGGCAGGTAAAGCATCGACCGCCATACTCGACGGAATTGTTGTTGATTATTACGGTTCGACCACGGCGCTAAGCCAGGTGGCTAACCTCAATACCCCCGACGCCCGTACTATTGTCATTCAACCTTGGGAAAAAAAGATGATTCCGGCCATCGAAAAAGCCATATTTGCGGCCAATATCGGGATCACGCCCATGAATAACGGGGAGATAGTCAGGTTGTCGGTTCCTCCCCTTACCGAAGAGAGAAGAAAGGGTCTGGTAAAACAGGCAAAGGGCGAAAGCGAAGTGGCACGCGTATCGCTCCGCAATACCCGCAGGGAGACCATCGAGATCTACAAGAAGATGCTAAAACAGGGGCTATCCGAAGATTTAGAAAAGGATGCATCGGCACGAATCGACAAACTGACCGAAACCTACTCCAAGAAGATCGAAGAAGTTTTAGCAAAAAAAGAGGAAGAAATCATGACCATCTAAGTACGATGGTATCTAATTAAGCAACTATGGACCTCCTTTCGATTGTGTGGAATGCCGACCCGAACATGCTCACTTTAGGGCCTTTAACCATAAGATGGTATGGCATTTTGTTTGCCTCCTCCTTCTTTTTCGGATATCTCCTATTTGTCAGATTTTTTAGGTGGGAAAACATTCCGATCGAGGAGTTGGATTCACTAACCGGCTACATGGCCATTGGAACCGTTGCCGGAGCCCGTCTGGGCCACTGCTTCTTTTACGAGCCGGCCTTTTACCTCCAGAATCCGCTAGAGGTGCTTAAGGTTTGGCACGGAGGGTTGGCCAGCCACGGAGCCGCCATTGGCATTCTTCTTGCCCTTTGGCTCTTCTCTCGCAAATTCGGAAGGCCCTATTTATGGGTTGTCGACAGAATCGTGATTGTGGTAGCTCTCTCCGGTTTTTTTATTCGCTGGGGAAATTTCATGAACTCCGAAATCTACGGCCGCGAAACTACCCTCCCTTGGGGAACCATTTTTGAGAGGGCAGGCGAAGTGTTGCCTAAACACCCTACACAGATTTACGAGGCACTCGCCTATCTCTCCATCTTTTTCGGGTTATTCCTGCTCTACCGCATCAAACAGTACAGACCCCCGCACGGGCTTCTGTTCGGGCTATTCCTTGCTGCAGTGTTCGGCTTCCGTTTTCTGGTGGAGTTTATAAAAGAACCTCAGGTTGCGTTCGAAGAGTCGATGGTGCTGAATATGGGGCAGATTTTGAGTATACCCTTTGTTTTGGCAGGAGTCGGGTTAATGGCTTACGCACTCACCCATCGGCAAAAGACCGAACCTGTAGTGCTTTCGCAGGTTCATACCCTAAATAAAAGAGGACGGAAGGTCAATTGAGGCTAAGAGGAACCGTATTCCGGTAGTGCGAATAGAGATTCATCACATTACGCACAAAGGCTCGGGTCTCGCCCGAACGGAAAGAGCCAAACTTCACAATATCCGTACCGTAATGCACATCGGGGCGCATTGATGCCATACAGAGATCAACGCTACCATCCCACACGCCCCGGTTCAGTCGGAACTTATCGGCAACCCGCATCGCATCCTGCACATGTGCATACCCTCCATTGTATGCGGCCGCAATAAACTTGAGCCGCTCCAATGTATCGGGAACCGCCAGGCGAAGCATCTTGTCTAAATATTCCATCACCCTTAGCCCCGATAGAATCTGAGCCGATGGGGTAGTTTCTGTAATACCGAACCTTCGGGCCGTAGCGGGGAGCACCTGCATCAAACCAAATGCCCCTTGCGATGAGAACAAACCAGGCTGAAAGCGCGATTCATGATACATCACAGCCGCCGTAAAACGCCAGTCGAAGCCCAACTCGCGACTATATTTGCGAATCAGCTCATCGTAAGGCGAAATCTTGAACACTCCCGATGCCGAGGATACAGCGTGAAACTCCTTTAGCCGGTAGGCCAGTGCGCTTTCGTTATGATACCTTTCGTAAATCAGCGCAAAACGGGCCGATTGCCGAAACTCAGCAAGCCATTCGTTTAACTGCTTCAGCAAAAACTGATCCGACCGCCTCAGCACCCACGCCTGCAGATCGTGGCTGTAGCTCACCCACGGAATGATCTCCAGAGCCGGTTTGCCCGGTAGCAAAGAACGGGCCCGGTAGGCATCGCAAACCAGAAAGTCAATCTCGCCGCGTTCCAGTGCAGCTACTCCCTTTAACAGGGTAAAGGTATCCGACGAAATTACCGTAAGGGTTGGAGCAAAAGAGCGCAAAAACGACTCTATTGAGGAACCGGTTTGCACAGCGGCCAGCTTTCCGTCGTAATGTCCTTGACAAAAACGGGTTACGTCGGTCTCCCCCCTCCTCTGCAGTAGCACCTGCCGATTACGACTCAAGGCATCGGTGTAGGTTAATCTATCGGAAAAGAGATCGGCCGACATCATGCCCGTAGCAATCAGATCGACCTCACCACTAAGCAGCTGTGCAACATTGTCGGCCACAGAACGATTCACCACCCATTCGAGGCGATAACCCGACTCTTCGGCAAAAGCCTCCAACAACTCATACTGGTAACCCATAGGGTTTCCCTGCTGCTGAAAATAATCGATCATGTTGTGGCGGGTTGCCACCACCAGTTTGGTGCCCGAAAAGAGGGGCTCCCCCTCGTGCATCGAAGAGGCAACGGGCCGCCATTGGCAGGCCGAAATCAGCACAATGAAGAGGGCAAATCGCGGAATCCAACAGAAAAAATGTGGGAATCGAACACTATTTCCTACACGCATGCGTTGTAGATGCTTGATTAACAAGATATAGGAACCCGACTTACAAATAACATGCCAATAGTCGGAAACCTATGGATTCCCTGTAACCGTCGAAGGCGTTTCGGAGGCCCGTGTTGCCGAAATCGCTGTTTACCAGACGGTGTTAGAAAGAGCTGATTACAAGGAAGACGGCAGCCAGCGCCACGATAGCATACAACTCGGGAAACACTGCCAGAATCATTGTATTACCAAAAACATCACTTCCATTACCGATGGCTACCACGCCATTGGCACAAACCTGTCCCTGCCTGATGGCCGAAAAGAGGCTCACTAACCCCAAAACAAGGCCTGAGGCAAAAAGAGCCACACCATGAATCCAGGTAATCTCCGGAACCAAAAAGGGCTGAACCATAAAAAAACCGGCAAAACCATAGAGACCCTGTGTTCCGGGCAATGCTGTAAGTACCAGAAAATTACCAAACGCATCGGGTGCCTTCTTCAACGCCCCGACAGTCGCATTTCCTACAAGCGAAACACCGTAGGCGCTTCCAATCCCGCTCAAAAACAGCATAAAAGCAACGCCCAAATAAGCAAATAAAATAGGTAACATAGTTTTCCTCCTTAAGTAATGATAGTGATTAGTATGCCAATAATTAAACCATTTGATAAAAAAACCCCCAATCGGCGCTAACGAGCCCGCTTCGAAAAGGGTTGATACATTTTTCCTCCACCCGAGAATCCGGCGTTTTTATAGAACTCCACAAAAGTGAGTCGCATGGGGTGTACCAGCGACCCGAGTGCATTCATGAAGAGATTGAGCGAATGGCCGAATATCAGGATCAGAAAGGTAACAATCCACCCCAAAACCGGAATATCGGGACTCAAGCCAAAAGCCAGGCTGTTGAATACACCACCGAGCACGCCTCCCGAAAGGTTCAGGGCAAAGAGTCGTATATACGAAAGCACATCGCCCAGCAGACCTGTTGCCATGTTGTAAGAATCCCAAACCCCGGTGCCCAAATTCAGAAAGACATTTTTACCCGGCGAGTTAAAGAAGAAGATGCCAATGCCACACAACCCAATAATTACCTGATGAAGTGTACTAAAGAGTACCACTCCCCTGACGGGCACCAACGACAAACCGTAAAACGACAGAATACTGAGAAAGAGCACTAGCCAACTTAAAGGCGAAATGGCCGCACGAAAACCCTGCTGATAGATAAGGTTTGCAACCTTCACCCCCATTCCAAACAGAATCTGTATCACACCCAGACCCAACGCCAGATAGAAGAGGTTGCTGTCGGTGAGGAAGAAACGATTAAGCCCTTCGAAGGGGGCAAAAGTTCCCAGTTTCATTCCAAACACCGAACCGGTGAGCAGAGAAAAAAGAAAAGTGCCAACCCCCAGCACCTTGAGCAGGTCCATGATGGGTTTCCATTGATCGGGTACCCTCCGCTTGCCCAAATACCCCGCCAGGATGAGCAAAAGGCCGTAACCGGCATCTCCGAGGCAAAAGCCAAAAAACATCATGAAGAAGGGGGCAAAGAGGGCTGTCAGGTCGAGCTCCTGATAGAGCGGCAGACGGTAGAGTTTGGCAATGGGTTCGAAGAGCCGGGAGAATCTGCCGTTTTTGAGCAAGACAGGAGCCGCATCCTTTCGCGTAGCCTTTTGTGACCAAAAAAAGACCGGATGCTCCGACAAGAACTGTTCGAACGAGGCTGTCTGATCAATAGGTACATACCCGTTAAAAACCGCAAGTTTTTCGCCCGCAGCCGAAGTTCCACTCTCCAGTTGAACCGCGAGATCCATTTGATCGTGGAGTCGATTTTTTTCGTCGTCTAAAACCGGCACAAAGTGTGTCAATTCAGAAAAACGCTGCGTAATCTCGCCCATCCGTTTCTGCTTCCATGCCAGTTCGGTAAGAATGCCCGAATAGGGAGCCCTTGGCGCTTTCCAGGAGGTAACCGGCAAGTGACTCATATCGGGAGCTTCGGGCGAAACAGCTACAAAGAAGAGCTCTTTCGCCGACCTCGACACCTCGAAAAAGGGTTGATCCGAAGCCAGAATCTCGTCGGCACGGGCAACCGGAGCCGAATAGAAGTGCAATGTGAGCTCCATGGCTTCTAACCGATCAAACAGATCCTTCGCGAAATCGCCCCAGGGATGAACCTCCCTCAACTCCTTGTTTAACCGGGTCAACTCGCCCTCAACCTGCTCCTTTTCGGCCTTCAGCGATTCTATCTCCCACAGAATAGCCAAAGGATCGATACTTTTTCGCTCCTTCAGGCCTTCGCTCCCCGAAGGGATCTTATAGAACGACAAAGATTGCAGAGCCTGCGTCAGGCGCCGGAGATTCCGGAATGATTCCTGCTCAGCCTCTCCCTGAACCCTTTGCGAACGAACCAGATCGACCACCCCCAACTCCTGCAGATACTGCAGGAACGCGGCGGCATCACCGTCGTACATCAGGATGGTATATCGCATCATCGGAACAATCATTCTACCTCCTCCTGCCGTTTCTTAACAATCTTTTGCGACGATTTCGATAAGTTTTCCTCATCCTCGAGGAAACGCTTAATCTTCCGAATCGCCTCGGAATAGCCCGGAATCTGCACCTTTTCGTAAAGATTCACCTTCTGGGTGGTCTTCTTGCGGGCATAATCGAGCACGCGCATCCGCTCCAACCACACCTCTCTTTCGATACCCAACCTCGACAGCTCCTGCAAAAGAGTTATCCCGTCGAAATACCACAGGGGATCCATAAACAGGCTATAGGGTTTTACCGAAAAATGAACCTCCTGCAACTCCGGGATCTTGATTCCGGAGAGGCGCTTAATCGTGAGCGAAACCTTTTCGACAACCACTAACTCCGGGTCGAACTCATGCCACAAAGCTGCCATATGAGAATAGTCGGCCAATTTTTTTTCCAGCTCCTCAGAGAGCACCTCGGCCCTCTGCTTTGCCTTTTTAACCTCCAGCCTGAGCGCTGCCTCTTTGTTCTTGATGGTAGGCAGCGCCCTTTCACGAACCTTCAACTGTTTGTTGAGGTCGTTGAGAGAGGTCTTGTTAAACTGATACTTTATGGCCATGACAACAATGGGCTACTGTTTCCAATATTTGTCCATAATCTCCTGCTTTATAGCCACTTCCGCAGGCGAAAAATACTTCCTGAAGAGCGCCCACGCGGTATCGAGCATCCGGTCGGTTCCAATATTGATATCTATAGCAAGCAGTTCGGCCGAATATTCCTTACCAAACTTCAGCGTACGCTCGTCATAGTCGGAGAGATCGAACCCATTTTCTATTTTGGTGCGGGCATTGGCCGCGTCGGCAAAGAGCCGGATGGCCGCATTCATCACCTGCGGATGGTCTTCGCGCGTTTTCTTACCAATTACGAGTTGTTTTAAGCGCGACAAACTCCTGAAAGGATCCACAATCACCTTACCGGTGTCGGAGTCGGAACGCAAAAAGAGCTGTCCTTCGGTAATGTAGCCGGTGTTATCGGGGATAGAATGGGTAATATCGCCCCCCGAGAGAGTGGTTACGGCAATAATGGTAATGGAGCCACCACCGGGCAACTGAACCGCCTTTTCGTAAATTTTTGCCAGGTCGGAATAGAGCGAACCGGGCATACTATCTTTCGAAGGAATCTGATCCATGCGGTTCGACACAATACTGAGGGCATCGGCATAGAGGGTCATATCGGTAAGCAACACCAACACCTTCTCGTTTTTATCGACCGCAAAATACTCTGCGGCGGTAAGTGCCATATCGGGTACCAGCAGTCGCTCGACCGGAGGATTATCGGTGGTATTCACAAAACTGATAATCCGGTTGAGGGCCCCTGCATTTTCGAAGGTGTGCTTGAAAAAGAGGTAATCATCGTTCGAGAGCCCCATGCCGCCAAGAATAATCTTGTCGACCTTGGCACGCAAGGCAACCATAGCCATCACCTCATTATAGGGCTGATCGGGATCGGCAAAGAAGGGAATCTTTTGACCCGAAACCAGCGCATTGTTAAGGTCGATACCGGCAATTCCGGTAGGAATGAATTCCGAAGGCTGCAGGCGCCGGAAAGGGTTTACCGAAGGCCCGCCAATCTCGCGCTCCTCCCCTTCGGGCATAACGCCTCCCCCCAAAGGGTTACCATACGCATCGAAAAAACGGCCTGCAAGATCGTCGCTTACCTTTAGTGTGGGAGGTTTTCCGAAAAAAACCACCTCCGTGTTGGTGGCAATTCCCTCTGTACCCGAAAACACCTGAAGGGTAACCAGATCGCCCTTGATCTTAACCACCTGGGCCAACCGGTCGCCAACCATTGCAAGCTCCTCAGCCATAACACCCTTTGCCTGAAGCGAAACGGTTGCCTTGGTAACTGCCTGTAGTTGTGTATATATCTTCTGAAACGCTTGTGTTTCCATAGATTACTTCATTGAAATGATGCCGGAGATCAGGCTTTTGAGTTACTATCTAACAACGCTTCTAACTCCTTCTGATAGGTTACAAAGGTCGCCCCGTTAAACTCGGAGTAGTTCATCTGACGCAACAGATTGATGACCGATTTGTAAAAAGCAGCACACGCTTCGAAAGTCTCAAAGGCGTAGTTCGAACGGCAAATTGCCAACACATAGTCGAACATGAATTGTTGCCGTTCCAAAGAGGTACTCGCGTCAATGGCATCGAAGGCATCCTGCTGCAGAATCACAAAATCTATGAGTTCCAGTTTCCAGAACCGATCGTGGTATTCAACCGGAACACCATCATCGCCCAGAATATTAATCTGTTCGGCCGACTCACGCCCGCGCAACATGATGTTGCGTCCTTCGGCCACTTTTTGCGTCCATTCGGGATCGATGCGATCGTTGAGATATTGCATAATCTCAGGATACTCAAGATACTTGGAGTAGCTGTCGATGGGATCGATGGCCGGGTAACGCTTACTGTCGGCACGCCCCTGTGAGAGCGCGTAGAAGCAGCGAGCCGCCTTTTTTGTTGATTCGGTGACTGGCTCTTTCAGGTTTCCCCCGGCAGGCGAAACCGTACCGATAAAGGTAACCGAACCGGTTTTTCCATTGTTCAGTTCTACAACCCCGGCTCGAGCGTAGAAATTAGAGATGATGGCCGAAAGGTCCATCGGAAAGGCATCGGCACCCGGAAGCTCCTCAAGCCGATTCGACATTTCGCGCAAAGCTTGTGCCCATCGGGAGGTGGAGTCGGCAAGGAGAAGAACGCGCAGCCCCATATTGCGGTAGTACTCGGCGAGCGTCATAGCGGTGTAAACCGATGCTTCGCGAGCCGAAACAGGCATATTAGAGGTGTTGCAAATAATGGTGGTTCTTTCCATCAGTTTCCGCCCTGTACGTGGGTCATCGAGCTTGGGAAAATCGGTAAAAATTTCGACCACCTCATTAGCGCGTTCTCCGCAGGCAGCCACAATAATCATGTCGGCCTCGGCCTGCCGGGCCAGAGAGTGTTGGAGTACCGTCTTCCCGCAACCGAAAGGACCGGGAATAAATCCGGTACCGCCCTCTGCAATCGGATTAAACGTATCGATGACCCGCACGCCGGTCTCCATGATTTTATAAGGACGGGGCTTCTCTTTATATGCGGTGATAGCCCTCTTTACGGGCCACTTCTGCATCATTACGGCCTCTTTCTCGTTTCCGTCGGCATCGGCAAGCAGCGCAATCTTATCGGTAATGGTGTATTGGCCGGCGGGAGCTATCCACTTCACGATCCACTCACCCTTCCAGGCAAAGGGAACCATGATTTTGTGCGAGAGCCAGTTTTCGGTTACCTCACCCATCCAGTCGGCAGCCTGCACCCGGTTGCCTACCTGCACCAGAGGGGTAAAGTCCCATTTGGCTTCAAGGTCGAGCGGATCGGTATACTGGCCTCTCTTCAGGAAAAGCCCCTCCATAGATTCCAGATTATTCTGCAAACCATCGTAATTGCGCGACAAGATACCGGGCCCCAGTGTCACCTCCAGCATATGGCTTTCGAACTCCACCAACGCACCGGTTTTAAGCCCGCGCGTGCTTTCGAAAACCTGAACGAAAGCGGTGTTGCCCGAAATCTTAATCACTTCGGCCAATAATTTCACATCGCCCAGAAATATATAACAAATCTCATTCTGACCCACAGGGCCGTCGACAACCACCGTAACAAGATTTGAGATAATTCCGGAAACTTTTCCTTTCGTTTTCATTTATAGTC
>CAYGID010000013.1:0-36298 GCA_964349835.1 uncultured Bacteroidales bacterium
GCTCGGTGGTCTCTGATAAAAATAAAGAAAGGTTTCCTATTTTGGAAACCTTTCTTTATTTTTGCAAAAAAAATGTCATGGAAGACAAATTTCAAAATATAGGGGCCTTAATTCGTGACGAGAGGATTCGCCGCGGAATGACGCAAGTGGAACTCGGCGCCAAGGTTGGTGTAGGCAAAGCCCGTATTTCGAAAATAGAAAACGGCAAAGGGCTAACTATTAATACAGTTACAAAGGTCTTTGAGGCTATGGGTGTATCGGCCACAACCAAATTATCAACTTCGCGGAATATCGACAAACAGATTATCGGGTACGTTGTTGCCGCCATTCATGTATTTGCCAAGACTTACCACTTATCGGTGCGTGAAGCAAGCAATTATCTAACCCGTTACAAAGGAATAGATTTCCTTTACGAACACTATGAAGCAGAACATCTCATGTCGATGGATGATTGCGTTGAAGATTTGGCAATGGTATGCTACAAACAGGGAGGCGGAATCGTATGAAACTCTATCATGGTTCGAACACAGAGATTCTTTTCGTTGATCTTGGCAAATGCAAACCGCATAAGGATTTTGGTCGGGGGTTTTACCTGACAGAGATAGAAAAACAGGCAGGGTTGATGGCAAGGCGTACTGCCACTATCTATGGAGGAGTTCCAATAGTCACGGCATTTGAATTTGATGAAGAGGCTGCAACACGCGATGCTACATTATCCATAAAACATTTCGCCGAACCGAATGAGGAGTGGGCCCTATTTGTGATGGCAAATAGAAGTCGCACACAAACGTCGTCGATGCATGCCTACGACATTGTAATAGGTCCGGTAGCCGACGATACGATTGCAACATTATTTCGTAATTTCGATGATGGAATGATCGACTTAAAGACTCTTACAAGCGGACTAAAGTACAAGAGATTGTCCTCACAATATTTATTTCATTCGAAAGAAGCAGTGGCATATCTGAGAAAATTATGAACAAGAAAACAGAATATCTTATCGAGGGGATTACCAAGGATATCATTCTCTATCTGATGCAAGACTCCGAGATGAATCTGTCCGAAGCGATATCCTTGTTTCATAATTCGGGCACATTCGAAAAGCTTTCCGACCCCTCGACCGGACTCTATATTGAAAGCTCGGCCTACGTCTATGAGATTCTGAAAGTAGAGATAAAAATGGGGAAGATAGAATAGCCCGCCGAGGCCACCAAAATGCTCTTTAAAACTGGAAGTAGATAAAGGGTTGAATCTGGCTCGATTTAACCAGCATCACCAAAATAATCACTGCCACAACGGCCAGCCCCTGAACCCAAAGCCGACGGGTAGCAAAGATGCGCTGCGCCTTTTGATCGAGAGTGCGGGGCAAGAAGTGGAGAAGATAACCCAACGCCATAAGAAACAATACGGCCTTATAACCAGACATAAGTTGCGGCAGGAGCGAAAGGTTCCACTGCCCTGCAATCTGACCCAGCACCTGAAGGCCCGATGCAAACGAGGAGGCCCTGAAAAAAACCCACCCCAAACAGACCAGGTGAAAAGTGACCAGAATGCCTGCAATCCGGCGCCAACGGCCCATTTCGGCACCTGTTGAACGAAACGACGGAAACCACGCCATCATGGCCTTGTGAATAGCCAGCGAGACTCCGTGCAGCGCGCCCCAAAGCACAAATTGCAACGCGGCGCCATGCCACAATCCTCCCAGTAGCATGGTGAGCATCAGGTTTACATAGGTGCGTAACTTGCCTTTCCGGTTGCCGCCCAGCGAAATATAGAGATAGTCGCGCAACCAACTCGAAAGCGAGATATGCCATCGCCGCCAGAATTCGGTAATGGTGGCCGATTTGTAGGGTGAGTCGAAGTTGATATTAAAGCGAAACCCCAACAGAAGGGCAATCCCGATAGCCATATCGGAGTAGCCCGAGAAATCGCAATAGATTTGCAGAGCGTAACCGTAAACACCCAGAAGATTCTCTATCCCGCTGTACAGAAGGGGATTATCAAATATCCTGTCGACATAGTTTATACTGATGTAATCAGAAATCACGGCCTTTTTAAACAGACCCGAAATGATGAGGAAAAGCCCCTCTCCTATCATGGCCCGGCTTACAAAATCGGCTCTAAAGATCTGCGGGAGAAAGTCGCGGGCGCGTACAATGGGACCGGCCACCAGTTGGGGAAAGAACGAGACATAAAAAACGTAATCGACGAGCCGCTCAACCGGCCGAATCCGGTTTCGGTAAAGATCGAGCGTGTAACTTAACGACTGGAAGGTAAAGAAGGAGATCCCCACCGGAAGAATAATATCGAAGGGGGTAAAGGGTTTCTCGGCCCATTGAGCCAGCAAGCCGGAAAAAAAGTTGGTGTACTTAAAATAGGCCAGAAGACCCATATTCACCAGGATGCTGGCTGTAATAAGCCATTTCCTGGCCCATTTGCCCTCAGAACGACCCATAGCCCGGCCAATGAGAAAGTCGGAGGTGGCCACCACAAGGAGCAGCACCACAAACAGACCACAGGTTTTATAGTAGAAAAAGAGCGAAAAGAGGGTCAGATAGAGTATTTTACCCCGGTTTGACCGCCTCACAAAATGGTACACCAAAAGGAATGCGGTAAAGAGAAAGAGGAACACCCCGCTGTTAAAGATTAGCGGCGACGACTTATGGTAGAGCAATTGCTGCCAAACCTCACTCCAATCGGGTATCCACATATCGGTTGTATTCCATAATTAATGCATGATAGAGTAGATTACCCTGAAGGAGATAGCCGTCGTACGTGGAGTGCATACGGTCGGCGCTCAACAGTTTATGGGTATACCAGTTCTCCATTGTGTTTGGACCCGCTACCGAAAAGAGATCCCAAACAGCAAGGTTGTGCTCTGCCGCAAAAGCAAGAATCACATCGCGTGCCTTCTCCATATTGGGGTTGGTGCGATATTGCGCCTTGCGGTTCACTACGTACCGTTTGCCGCAGGCCAAAGGGGTGGTGAGAAGAATGGGAACCGAAGGGCAGGTTCTGCGAAGAGAGAGGTAAAAGGCGTTGAGATAGTCATAAAACTGCGCAGAGGTGAAGGAGGTGCTCGCCGCCTCATTGGTGCCCAGCGACACTATCACCAGCTTGGGGTCGAGTGCGGCAGCCTGGTCAAAAAAGAGGGGCGAACGGGTAAAATCAACCATTCTGGCTCCGTTGCTGCCGCTATTGTGGTATAAGATCCCGGGCCGGCCTGTTTCCAGAACCATACCATACACAAAGAGGGAGTCGCGACCGGGAACCTTTTCGGCGGTAAGCCTGATCTGCGTTGTGGTGTCGGGCATCGAAAGGCGGAAATAGTGGCGCGAAAGACCCGATGGACGGAAGAGAAAGGTATCTGTGCCCGCTATTCCTTTCCAACTCTTCACATTGGCAGAACTAAATACGCCAATCTGACGGAACGGTTCGTTTTGGCGGGTCTGTTTTAACGAAAGATCCAGCGCCACCCGGGTATTGAGCGTATAGATCACGTTTCCTCCCACGCCGGCCTGCAGCCGCTCCGTAGAGCGGATCATCCTGGCAGATTTCCACACATTCTGCGAAGTGATGGCGTAATCGGAGGGTTGATTGGTTTTGGCAAGTTTCAATGGAACAATCAGGCCCCGGCCCGCGTTGCCAAAATGGTTCTGCAGATGGGTACGGAGAGTACTCGAAAGGATGTCGGGCTGAAGGTGCGAATCGCCGATGTGTAATACGGGCACCACGTCGGAAGCACTCAGTGTGCCCACCGAGCGATGGTGTAAAGCGATAAAAAAGGGTTTAAGCGATTGGGTGCTGTCGGATATGCCGATGTGCGCAAGCTCCAAAAAGGGGTAACGGCTTAAACTGTCGGGGTTGAGCGCAAGAGGTGCGGGCAACAACTCGGAGGCACCAGTGCCCCGGAGGCTCCCATCCTCGGCGTAGGCAGCAGTTCCCCGGAGATATCCCATCCACAGGTTCAACAGAAGAGCCACTGCCGGAATGAGGAGTATCGGGGCCATTTGGCGTATGGAAAGCAATCGGTTAGTCATGATAGCGGCTCTTTTCGTTCATGATGGCTGCAAAAAACTTCCGAGCCAATACCCTGCCTCCCAAGGCGCTCATATGGGTGTAATCTTTGGCCGCCCAGGCCGGATCCCGTTCTACATAGGTCACCATGCTGTTTTGGCCGCCCATGGCATCGTAAAGGCTCCAATGGGCAATGCCTGCCTCACGGGCAATGGCTCGCTGTAACTCAACCATGGCCATTACCTCGGGCATGGTCTGCATCTCGCCGTCGATTTTGGCACTACGGTCGCCCACCCCCATCAGCAAGATATCGGCTCTCGGATAGAGTTGCCTCATTTGTGCAATGCTCTTCATCATTCTCACCTTGTAGAAGTTGTAGTCGAAGACTCCTGCCGACACTACATTGAGACCATACTCCAGCACGAGCAGATCGACCGGGGCCAGCCGGTTCCATTGCGCAGTGAGCGAGGGCGAAACCGATGCCAGGGAGGTGCCCGAAGCGCCACGCACGGCATAATTATCGACACAGACTCCCGCCGATTCATCGAACATAACACCAAACGCGGTAAACCCCTCACAATTCTCAAAACGGAACGATATCTCCGACACGTTGCCTCCAAACGAAAGCGATTGCATGGCTGTAGAGGCGACTGGAGTTACCGACGATTCGGGAGCCCCGTTAACCGAGACCCAAATCCGGATACTCTTCTCATTGCGGAAGAAAAACCGGGCCGAATCAACAGCCCCCAGATTTCTGTACCTCCCCGAAGGAAGTTTATAGCTGAGTAACGCCCCCTCTTCGGGAACCGAATATTGCCCGCAAACACCAATCTTGTACCATTCGGGCTTTTGTTCGGGGTCAACAACCGAGAAGGTGCTCCAGCCCGAGAAGTCATGAACCACCGTCTGGCGGAATTTGTTTACCGGACTGGTAATATTTACGAAACCTACTCCACCGCCTCCGAGGGTATCCTGTAAAAAATCGCGCAATTCGGCGGTAAAGAGATCGCCCTCTACGAACGAATCGCCCAGAAAGGCTATGCGAACTGCCCGCTTTAGGGTATCTCGACCCTTGATGGCGGCAAAAAATCGACGCAGCGCGGCACTGTCGGCCGAAAAATCCTCAATGGGAACGGTGTTTGTGGATCCTCTTGCTGCAGTACGACGCATTCTGCCTTCCTCTTTGCGCGTATGGGGCACCGGGGCAGCAATAGCTGAATTGGCAGAAGAAACAGGCATTGAAATGGAAGGCGAATTTCTGTGAGATGCCAAGGGCTGCACAATGACCTCTTTTTTGACCACATCCGAAAAAACATTGATCTTGGCTGCACCCGTGAATCGGGGCAGGTGCATTACCAGTAGCGAGATACCGCAAAGCAGCAAAAAAACCGACCCCACAAGCGGAGCAACATTATGTGCATTATTCTCTTCCATGCATCTCAGATAGCGGGCACAAAAGTACAATTTCCTTCATAGAAAATGCCTTTGTTTAATAAAGTAGAACAAAAGGGGATGGGATTTGTTATGATAGTATAACATATTCAATGCTACTTAATAAAAAATCAAATGAAAAAGAACGTCGCGTTATTCATGGTGCTAGCTTTAACAGTGCTATTTTTGCCTCAGGCAGAAGCAAAAAAGTATAAATTTCCCATCTCTACAGTGATTCCGGCTACTGTTTCGACCCTGGATACATCGAAAGACAAAAACGGAAACCAGTCGATTGTCTTCAAGGCGAAGAACCTTGCTGCCCCCGACAGGCTCCAGCCCGCGCGAAACATCTATGTACTATGGGCCGAAACCTCCGAAGCAGGCGTCATCAATCTGGGTGCAGTGAAGGTGGCAAATAGTCTGAAAGCTTCTCTCTCAACGGTAACCCCCTTTACTCCTGTCAGGATCTTCCTGACTGCCGAAGACAGTCAAAAACCGATGGTTCCCAACGGACAGGTGGTGCTTAATACCGCTCTTTAATCAGCGGCCACACCTGTTGAGGAACAAAACAGCGTACATCTAAACCCTTGGCCAAACTCTGCCGGATAAAGGTTGAAGAGAGTTCCATTTGGGGAGCCTCTACAATTCTCGCATTCTCAGGGGTAGCTTCTACCCCGACAAGGACGCCGGCAGAGAAGTTGGGGCGGGGGTAGATATACCTACAGTAATTTGCAATGATTTGCCGGTAATCTTTCCAATGCGAAAAATCGGCCAGACTATCAGAGCCCATCACCAACACAAACTCCCTTTGGGGA
The DNA here is from genome assembly GCA_964349835.1 of uncultured Bacteroidales bacterium. Lineage (GTDB taxonomy): Bacteria > Bacteroidota > Bacteroidia > Bacteroidales > UBA4181 > JAQVSH01. Next base: position 6,264 of record CAYGID010000013.1, read on the forward strand.
TAGTGCTGCGATAGGGCTCTGAGTGTTTGAATAGTATACGATGGGCGGGGGAGCGAATATTCCACATCGCAAACCGAGAAAAAGGGCGTTCCCTCTACCGCGATTTTTACCAACTCCAGCCTGAACATCTCGTCCCAGAGAAGGTTTGTGGGTTTTAGCGGATTTTGTGGCGACACCACAAACCAAACCTCTTCGAGATCGGTACAGACTGCCATATAATTGGCAACCGCAAGGTGACCAATGTGGATGGGGCTGAAGGAGCCGAAAAAAAGGCCGGTTTTTGTCATCTGTGTTAATTATCTTTACGAAGATAATGAATTGATCCAATTGAGTGCCCTATGCCAAGATTCCTTCACAGTTTCTTTCGTGCGCATTGCGTGTTGACCCGCCAATCGCTTTTGCGGCTGTTGGTCTTCAAGCGGCCTGCCTTCACGCTGCTTGCACTTGCTCTGCTAATAACGAACTGCACAAAAAAGGAGGATTTTTCGCTTCCCGGCCCCGACTCCATAAAAGAGACCGGAATCAACAGCTGGATCCTGAACAACATGGAATATTATTACTACTGGAACAACCGGATTCCCGAAGGGGTCGACACCTCCCCTGCCCCTCCCGCGTTTTTCAGCAGCCTGCTGGTGCCGGAAGACCGTTTCTCGGTGATGGTCGAAAAGATTGAGACGCCCCGAAGCCAGTCACTTCTGTATGAGGTAGGGGTTACAGCCGACGATCCCGGGTTTGAATATCAGTATGTATACCTCTCTTCCATAAGCCGCATATTGGGGCAGGTACTCTATGTAAAAGAGGGAACTCCTGCCTGGAATGCCGGGCTTAAGCGGGGCGACCTGTACTGGAAGGTCGACGAAACGCCGCTCAACTATCTGAATTACTATTCGCTGATTGAAAGCAAAGGCAATAGTTTTCGACTCACGCTACTAAACAAGGAGCGTCTGGCTCTGGGGGTCCAGGCAGACGAAAAGACGCTACAGATTACAAAAACCGACTATCTCGCCGACAATCCGATTGCACTCGATACCATTTATCGGCTTCCGGAGGGCAACGCCGGCTATCTGGTCTATCACTTTTTCGCGCCCGGACACTCCGGCGGCTCTGCAACATTCGACAACGAACTAAACCAAATTTTTAAGCGGTTCCGCGAACAGGAGGTATCGGCCGTGATTCTCGATTTGCGCTATAACCGAGGGGGATACGAAAGCAGCGCCAAGGTACTCTCTTCGCTGTTGGTGCCCAACCTCTCCGATGAGCTAATCTTTTCCAAAAAAAAATACAATCAAACCTATAGCGCCGATCTCAAACGCTACTATGCAACCGATACTGAGGGCTACTTTGTGGATTATTTTGTAACCCGTGCCAATGGAGTGATGTTGGAGAACCTTAACAAGGCCGATGCTGTGCTTTACGTGCTCACCACTTCATCGACTGCCTCGGCGGGCGAATTGGTTATTAACTCATTAAAAGTTTACATGGATGTGGTGATTATTGGCGAAACCACCGTAGGAAAAAACATGGGATCGATAACCTTAACCCAAGATGAAAATCGCGACAACCCCTGGGAGATGCATCCTTTAGTAGTAAAGGTTTTTAATGCTCAAGGCGAGTCGGATTATGCAGGGGGATTTGCCCCGCAAACAGCAATTTCCGAAGAGCTCCTCCTCTATCCCTATGGCGATATCCGCGATCCGCTCCTTGCCGAAGCCCTTGATCGTATCTCCCCGTTGGCCGATTTGGAATCCGAAACCTCTTTGCCCCGCTCCGTGAAATCGCAGCCCTTACAAAGGCTCTCCTCCTCGGTCAACAACAGAGAGGCGTTGCTCTACATAGAAAAGGCGCCTACTTCCGATAGAGACACCTACTTCCGATAGAGGCGGTTTCTGACGATTTTCAGCTCCTCGTCGAGGATATAGTCGTCGTAGTCCATCATCTTGTCTATCATACCATATGGGCCTATCTCAATGATCCGGTTGCTCACGGTTTGAATAAACTCGTGGTCGTGCGAAGAGAAAAAGAGATTCCCCTTAAAAGCTGCAAGCGCATTATTAAAAGCCTGAATCGATTCCAGATCGAGGTGATTCATAGGCGAATCGAGCACCATGGCATTGGCATTCTTTAACATCATGCGCGAAATCATGCAACGCATCTTCTCGCCTCCCGAGAGCACATTCACCTTCTTGTAAACCTCTTCGCCCGAAAATAGCATTTTTCCAAGGTATCCCCTGAGGTAAAGTTCGCTGGTGTCGTCCGAAAACTGCCCAAGCCAATCGACCAACGAGAGTTTGGAGGTAAAAAAGGAGGAGTTATCAAGAGGAAGGTAGGCAGGTGTTATGGTGACGCCCCATTCATATTCGCCCGAATCGGGGGTATCGATACCCGAAATGATCTCAAAAAAGGCAGTAATAATACGGGAGTCGCGCGAAAGAAAGGCAATCTTTTCACCCTTCATGGCCTCAAAATGGATATTGTTCAAAAGCAGCTCACCCTCAATCCGTTTAGTAATCCCCCTCACTTCGAGGATCTTATTGCCCGGTTCACGCTCGGGTGTAAACAAAATCCCGGGGTACTTGCGGGTGGAGGGCTGAATATCCTCATAGTTGAGCTTTTCGAGCATCTTTTTGCGGCTGGTAGTCTGTTTCGACTTGGAGACATTGGCGCTAAACCTCCTAATAAACTCCAGCAACTCCTTTTTCCGCTCCTCAGCCTTTTTGTTTTGCGTCATCTGCTGACGCAAAGCCAACTGGCTCGACTGGTACCAGAAGCTGTAATTGCCCGAAAAGAGGGCAATGCGGCTATAGTCTATATCTACTGTATGGGTCGAAACAGCGTCGAGAAAGTGCCGGTCGTGCGAAACCACCAGAACGGTATGTTCAAAGTTTGCAAGGTAGTTTTCGAGCCAGAGGATCGTGTCGGCATCGAGGTCGTTGGTAGGTTCGTCGAGCAGCAGATTGTCGGGTTTACCAAAAAGCGCCTGGGCAAGCAGCACCCTAACCTTCAATTTACCGCTCAAATCGGCCATTTGGTTGTAGTGCAACGAATCGTCGATGCCCAAGCCGCTAAGCAGCGCAGCAGCTTCATTTTCGGCATTCCAGCCGTCGAGCTCCGCAAAGTGCGCCTCCAGCTCCGAAACCCGCACACCATCTTCGTCAGAGAAATCGGGCTTTTCGTAAAGTGCCTCCTTCTCCTGCATGATAGACCAGAGAGGTGCATGCCCCATGAGAACCGTATTCATAACCGAAAACTGGTCGTAGGCAAAGTGATCCTGCCTGAGTACCGAAAGGCGTTCGCCTGCTCCAAAACTAATCGACCCCTTGGAAGGATCCATATCTCCGCTTAAGATCCGCAGAAAGGTTGATTTTCCGGCGCCGTTGGCACCAATGATGCCATAGCAGTTGCCGGGTGTAAATTTGAGGTTTACTTCCGAGAAAAGTACTCTTTTGCCAAATTGTAACTCTAAGTTCGATACGGTAATCATGCTGAATTTGCCTTGTTATGCCCCCCAATATTTGTAAAGGGGGCGGCAAAGTTACAAAAAAAGCCCGACTTACCGAATGATCCGTCCTACTTGCGCATCAGGAAGCGGTCGTACAGAAAGAGCCCCAGCGAAGAAAGCAACCCGATACCCAGCACCACAACCCAGATAGAGGAAGGGTTGTACTGAGTCCAGAGATATTGCGTTAACTCCGTTTGCGTCATCTGCATCTGGCGCGCAGCCTCGGCAAAATACTCGTTTTTTGTGAGCGACTCTGCCACCTCTAGCCCCCTCTCCATCACCTCATTGTGCACAAGGGTATCCTTGTCGGACATGCGACCATACACCACCCCCGAGATATAGCCGGCAAAAATGTTACCGGCAAATACCGGCAAAAACGAACAGCCCATATAGAGTGCCACCTTGTCGGGGGGTGCAATGCGACCCAGATATTCAGTAATTTTTGGCGATCCGGCCATCTCGCCAACGGCAAAGATAAAGATGGCCACCAGGGTAAAGGCTCCGTTCTGCGAAAAGAGGGTGAGTGCCATACCCAGCGAGCAGACCAGAAAGCCGCTCATCATGGCATTCAGGGGTTTCCAACGCATAATGGCCGAAGAGACAAGGATCTGAAAACAGATAATAAAGAGCGCGTCGAAATTGGTAATAAACTCCGCATCCATCTGCCCATTGCTGCCATAAGAGGAGGCTACCGAGGGCATCCACTGTGCAAAGAATTGATACACCGACGAGGTGTCGACCCATTGCACAATAAAAACAGGCAGCGTATAAAAGAGCTGGTTGTACATGGTCCAGAAACCGGCCACCAAAAGGAGGAAGATGATAAATTTAAAGTCGGAGAGCGCCACACGGATGTTCCCGAAAACCGCTTTCATAGATGCAGCGAACGAAGAGGAGATTTCGATTCGACCCGGTTCTTTGTAAAAAAAGAGCATCACGAAATTGAGCGAAATGATGCCTGCCGAGATATAGAATACCCAGTCATAATTGTCGGCCCTGAAAAGCAGGGTGAGCAGAGGCCCGAAAAAGGCCCCCAGATTGACCATCATGTAAAAGATGCCGAAACCGATAGAGGCATTGGTATCATTTGTGGTTTTGGCAATGGTGGCCGAGATAACCGGTTTAAAAAGGGCAGCCCCCACCGCCAGATATAGGTACATCAAAAAGACCGAGGTGAAGGTGTCGAAAAGGGGCAGCATAATAAATGCCGAGGTGTAGATAACAAAAGCAAAGAAGAGCACCCGCTTATAGCCGAAACGGTCGGCAATAGAGCCGGTGAGCAACGGCAAAAAATACAAAATGGCAGTGCCAACCCCCATGATGGTTCCCTTTTGGGCCTGTGAGAAACCCAGCGCGCCGGTTTCCGTAGATCCTGTAAGATAATTGGCAAACAGCATAAAAAAGCCATACCATGCCCAACGCTCTAGCAACTCGATAAAATTGGCAATCCAAAAGGTTTTTGGGAAAGATCTGAAAACACTCATAACAAAGCAGTTGAAAATTATTACAGATGCGTGGATGTGTCATAACCCCACAATCCCTAAGCATCCGACCCACCATAAAGGTAAAAAAACTCTCCAAAAAAATGTAAATTTGCCAATCAACCTCTTAATCTTTCACTATGTCGCTATTTGCCTTTTTGCTTAACACGCCTGTTTTGTTGCAGGAAGTCGGAGGGTTTATCGAAAAACTGGGCGCCAATAACACCACCATCCAAACATTAATTGATAAAGGACTCCAGATGGGTGTAGAACTTGCGGGGCGTATTCTGGTTGCGGTTCTTGTCTATACGGTAGGCTCGTGGCTGATTAAGAGGGTAAAGAAGCTGGTTAAGCGTATTATGGTGCGGCGCGAAACCGACCTGTCGTTGCAAACCTTTCTCTACAGTTTGCTGGGCATAGTGCTTACCACCCTGTTAGTCATTATCGTGGTGGGCATTCTGGGCATCGAAACCGCCTCGGTGATTGCCCTGCTGGCTTCGGCGGGTATTGCCATTGGTCTTGCGCTGAGCGACACCATTAAGAATTTTGCCAACGGCGTGATTATTTTGCTATTTAAACCCTACCGGGTAGGCGACTTTATTGAAACCAACGGAACGTTAGGCACGGTGAAGGCCATTCAGATTATCAGCACGGAGCTGACCACCATCGACAACAAAATGGTGATTGTGCCCAATGGCATGATCCTCAACAACCTCATCAAGAATTACAATATCGAAACCACCCGCAGGGTCGAATGGATTATTGCCATCTCGTATGGAAACAGTTACGAACAGGCCAGGGAGGTAATCAATAGACTGATCAGGCAGGACGAAAAGATTTTGGCCGATCCGGAGCCGTTTGTAGCCCTCCATGCGCTTGGCGAAAGTTCGGTCAACATTGTGGTACGTGCCTGGACAAATACCCCCGACTACTGGGATGTCTACTTCAGAATGAACGAGAAGATTTACCACACGCTGCCGGCCGAAGGGATAACCTTCCCCTTCCCGCAAATGGAGGTGCATATCAGCAAATAATCAGACACTGGCTCGCTTCCATCTGCCGGTTCGAAGGTAGAGCCAGGCAGAAAGCCCTAAGAGCGACCAATAGACCCACTCGGAGTACCAGATCATCTCGGGACGTGTGGGAAAATACCAGGCCAGTGCCAGAAGAGCAGCCACATAGACCACCAGCACCGCCAGTTCGATCCACATGGCCACCTGAGTTTTTCCGGTGCCGCTTACCACATTAAACATCACCAGTGCCACGGCAAGCAATTGATGTGCCCCCAGAACCACATAAAGGGAGGGACGAGTAAGGAGCGCCATGGCCGGATCTGAGGTGAAGACCGACAGGAAGAACCCGGGGAAAAGGGCTACAGGCAGGTTGGTTACAAGGGCAGTTACAAATCCTAAGAAGGCTACTTTATACATTTGCGGAAAGACCTTATCCATGCGGCCTGCCCCGATTACGTTGCCGGTGAGCGAGGCCATCACCGAACCAAAGGCCCAGGTAGGAATAGAGATGAGCCCGTAAAGACTGCGGATGATATTCGAAGAGGCCAGATTGGCCTCGCCCGTTTTTTCGATCACCAGAAAAAAGGTGAGCCAAGTGGAGATGGAGACAAAGTACTGCAGCATGGTATAAATAGAAATACCCAAAATATGCTTTAATAGTGCGATGTTCACCGGGGCAAACTTATAGAGGGCGTAATGCCTTCTGATGCTGCGGTGCGAGGCCTGAAGCACAAAATAGAGCGCCGAGAGCGCGTCGGCTGCCACAGAGGCCCATGCCGCTCCTTCGAGCCCCATCTGTGGGAAGCCCAGTTTTCCAAAAATAAGCAGATAATCGAGCACCACATTCGAAGTTGCCATAATCAAGGCAGCCATAGAGATGGCTCCTGTATGCTTCCGACCAATGTGAAGGGCACGGAAGCCCATGCTGAAGGCCGAAAACAGCAGCCCCAGAATGCGTATGTTCAAAAACTTTGTACAGGCTGTAACTAACTCCTCCGACTGAAGCACCATCGGAAGCACAACGGGGGTAAGCAGGTGCGAACCCACAATGAGCACAATGGCCAGTAACAAAAGAAAGAGCACCCCGTTTTCTACCACCGGGCCAATTTTGGCATAGGCCCGTTCTCCGTTCCGACGGGCTATAATAATTTGCAGACCCACCGAGAAGCCAAATCCTAACATGTAGAAAACCATGTAATAGACGCCGGCAATCGCTGAGGCTCCCAACTCGGTAACCCCCACCCTGCTCAGAAAAGCGGTGTCGGTTACAGTCACCAGATTTTGGGCCAAAAGACTCAAAATCAATGGGAAGGCCAACTTCCAGATCTGTTTCAGCGGGACATCGGTGCCTTTCACAAAGCGCAATCCATTATTTGGTGGCAACAATCACAACATGGCCGCGGGGCAGACGCAAATCGGCATAGCCATGTTTTAGTACATTCTGAAAACCCAGTTTCAGGAGAATATCGAGAACCGCGGCCAAATTGTAGCGCCGCTGCAGGTGCACCTCTTCGCTCTTTCGGTAGAGATCGTCCGAAACCCGCGTGTAAGTAGTAAAACGTGAGGTGATAAGACCCACCTCCTCGGTACGTTCCAAGATGATAGACCATCCCTCATGATGGGTTACCTTAACCGCAGAGGCGTTAAAATCCTCCTCCGTCGACTTATCGATTAGCAGGTCGAAAATAAAATAGCCGCCAGGTGAGAGAACCTTGTGCACTTTCGAGAAGAGCATTTCAAGCCTCTGGTGGCTATTCACACGGTCGAACTCGTAGTTCATACACTCTCCGATAGAAACCACAATGTCGGAGGGAGGGAAATCGCACTCCCAAAAGGAGTCAACAATAAAGGAGGCCGAAGGGACCTTTTCGCGTGCCCTTGCTATCATCGATTCCGACACATCAATACCGGTCAGTTGGAAAGAACTCCCCTCAAGTGCCTTTTCGAAAATCCCGCTGCCGCAACCGAGGTCTAACAAACGGGGCAACGGGAGGTTGTTTCCCTGAAGGGTAGATAACACTTCCCGGCAGGCCTGACGGGCAAAATCGCCAAAGGCCTCATCGTGAATCATGGCCAGATCCGACCTGAAATATCGGGCATGCAACGAGGGTGTACGCTTCTGCTTCATTCCGCAATAAGAGATAGATAATTGGCGCAAAGGTACTCCATTTTGGCGGCAAACTTGCCGCTGTTTCCGAAACCCAAGGGGAATTCTTACGAAGTTCTCAAATTGAGTTATCTTTGGCATAATTTGTGTTTTAGCCGATATACCCACTATTCTATTGGATTATGAAGATTTCAAGATACTTTCTTACCCTCTCTCTTCTCCTGGCCTTTTGGAGTTCTAACGCTCTGTTTGCAACCATCCGGCTCCCCTCAATTTTCAGCAGCAACATGGTGATTCAGCAAAATGCCGATGTGCCTGTTTGGGGCACTGGCACCCCGGGCGAAAAGGTGACAGTGCACTGCAGTTGGAACGATATAATATACGAGACCACCACCGATTACGAAAACAGATGGAAGGTGGTTATAAAAACGCCCGATGCCAAAGCCGGTTCGCAAACCATCACCATCAGGGGAAGTCGCACCATTATACTGGAGAATGTGATGCCGGGCGAGGTTTGGCTCACTGCCGGGCAGTCGAATATGGCGTGGAGAGCCAAAGATGGCATTCTGGAAGATAAGAAGGAGATTGAGGCCGCAAACCACCCCTACATCCGCTTTTTCGATGTGCGAAAAGCGGCATCCGAAACAGCACCCCTTTCCGATTTAAATAGCTACTGGACCGCCTGCACCCCCGAAACGATGCAAAATTTCAGCGCGGTAGGCTATTTCTTTGGGCGGGAGTTGGCCACCAAGCTGGAGGTTCCCATCGGGCTGATTAATATTAGCTGGGGGGCCACCAATATTGAACAGTGGCTGAGCCCCGAGGTCATCGAAAAAGACGAAGAGTTTGTTAAATCGGCTGCTCTCAACAAAAATGGGGGCCCCGAAGGCAAATACAGCCAGATATATAATGGCATGATTGCGCCGCTGATTCCCTTTAAGATAGCAGGCGTAATCTGGTATCAGGGCGAAAGTAACATCGCCTACCCCTTCAACTACGGCAAGTTGCTCCGCAGCATGATCGACAGCTGGCGGGCTTCGTGGGACGATGAGTTCTTCTTTTATCAGGTGCAGATTGCCCCCTTTAACTACCCCCGAGTGTACGAAGGAGCTTTGGTTCGCGAGCAACAGTTTAGTCTGAGGAGTTATCATAAAAGCGGGATGGTAGTAACCACCGACATCGGCAAGATCGACAATATCCATCCTCAGAACAAGCAGGAGGTGGGGCGCAGGCTGGCTGCATGGGCTCTTTCGAAAGCTTACCTGCAGTACGGATTTACCTTTAGCGGCCCCATGTACAAATCGATGGAAATTGACCGCAACACTATCCGTATCCAGTTTGACTATGTAATTAAAGGGCTGCAGATTAAGGGAAGCGGGAAAACCCCCAAACTCACGGAGATTCAGATTGCCGGTGCCGACCGCAAATTCTACGATGCCACCGCCCGAATCGACCCGAGAGATGCCTCCATTCTCATTGTCTCCTCGCCCAGAGTACCCAAGCCCACGGCAGTTCGCTACAACTTCTCGAATGCCGCCACCGGCAACCTATACAACAGCGACAACCTGCCCGCTTCGCCCTTCCGAACCGACAAATGGGAAATTATCCCCAGTCTCTAGCGCACCAGAGCATTAAAGCATTAGCGCTTCAATGGCTTCGACCGTGCGGGGAATTGCTTTTCCAAGTAGTTGTTTGCCGGTGGGGGTAATCAGATAATCTTCCTCGTTGCGGATGCCGCCAAAAGTGCGGTACGCTTCGAGTTTGTCGTAACAGATAAAGTCGGCAAATCGGCCTTCGGCCCGCCACATGTCTATCAGTTCGGGAATAAAGTAGATACCCGGCTCAATGGTGAGCACAAACCCGGGCTCTAGTTCGCGGGCAAGACGGAGCGATTTGCGCCCGAATTGGGTACTCTTGGGTTCGCCGTTGTAGCCAACCCAAACCTCTCCCAGATTCTCCATATCATGCACATCGAGCCCCATCATGTGACCCAACCCACACTGGAAAAACATGGCATGGGCCCCTTGGGCAACGGCATCTGCAATAGAGCCCTTCATCAAACCGAGCGATTTCATCCCTTCGGCAATGGTGGTTGCGGCACGGTCGTAAATGGCTCTGAAGGGAACGCCGGGACGAAGCATCTCTACAGCAGCATTATGAGCGGCTACCGTGACATCGTACACCTCCTTTTGCCTTGAGGTAAACTTTTTGCTCACCGGAATGGTCGACGACATGTCGCCACAATAGTGCATCGCGTTTTCTGCTCCGGCATCGAGCAAAAAGAGCTGCCCCTCCTGCAGGATATTCCCGTGGTAATGGTTGTGCAAAATCTGCCCGTTCACAGTGGCTATCACCGGAAACGAAAGCCCGCCACCGCTCCTCAGTGCCACCTCCGTAACCGCTGCAGCAATCTCCGACTCGCGCATCCCCGCGCGCGCCATTCGCATGGAGGCAAGATGCATGTCGGCAGTAACGAGGGCTGCCTCCTGAATCTGAGCCACCTCCTCGTCCGACTTATAGTTGCGTTGGTTCACCACTGCACGAATAAAAGGAACCGATGCCTTCGCGTGCTGCTGGTGGAAGCCGATTTGTAGCAGGCGAAAGAGGGTTATCTGATGTTCGGGACGATAGGGAGGCAAAAAATGCACCTGCCGCCCCTTCGAAAGAGCCTCCTGCAAACAGTCGTGCAGTGCACGAAATGGCCGGGTCATCTTTACCCCCACCCTTTCGCACTTCTCTTGCACAGTAGGCTGCGTTCCCATCCACACAATGTGATCGATGGTCAACTCGTCGCCAAAGATGGTATCGGTTCCCTTATCGAGATCCATTACGGCGGCAAGACCGGCATAATCGGAGCCGAAATAGTAGAGAAAGGTAGAATCCTGCCTGAATGGATAGGTATTGTCGGCATAATTCATACCACACTCCTGATTGCCGAGAAACAGCAACAACCCCGACGATACTTGCGTGCGGAGAAGGGCTCGCCGCTGTTGATAGGTCTCTTTCGAAAACATAGTGCACAATTTTACTCACATCCGGAACAGCCGAATGCGAACAAAATTGGCGAAAAAGGGGCAGAAAATCAAGAAACCCGGGCAATTTGCCGGCTATTTTGACAGCTATTTTTGCGTCAGATAGTCAACCACCGTGATTTTGTCGACCAGTGCTCCCACCGAGCCGCCAAACGCCTGATGTTTGGGGTGTACCAAATAGGCATCCCTCTCTTTGGCTCCTGCAAAAGTGAGCAAAAAGCAGTGGGTAAGCCCCTGCTGCAAACCCTCCGGGCTGATATCGGTTCCCCATTCAAAAGCAAGAATTTCGGGAATATCGGTTTTCAGGGCTGCAAACCCCTCAATCACCGCAGTAATCTGTTGGGGAGTAACCTCTTTCTTGAAACCAAACAGCACCACATGGCGAACCACCTGCTGCGAAGCGGCCTTATCGGCGGCGGCAATGGAATCGGCTGCGGCAATGGAATCGGCTGCGGCCTCCTGCAAAGCGGAGGTAGAGGCACCCTCTTTGGGGCCACACGAAGAGAGGCTCAAGGCAATAGTCAGCAGAGAGCCGGCAAATAAAAGAGTTAAGGTCTTCATAGAATAGTGGATAATGGTTAGTGGTGAATGGTTAGTGGTGAATGGTTAGTGGTGAATGGTTAGTGGTGAATGAAAAAATAATGCTCTAATGCTCTAATGGTAAATGCTCTAATAATAAAATGCTCTAATGTTTTAATTGTGAATTTTGAGTTGCATGACGGTTGGTTTTAGGCCTTGGGGTTGTGCGGTGAGTGTTACTTTTCCGGTTTTTCCGAGGGGTCGGAGTATTACCAGGCAGGTTCCTCTGAAGGTTTGACTCTGGTGTGAAACGAAGGTTTGACTCTGTGGTGAGGCGAAGCTTTGCATCTGTGGTGAGGCGAAGCTTTGCATCTGCTTGGGGTTGGCGTTTCCTACCGCCTCGATTTCGGCGGGGCCGCTCACGGTGAAGGTGATGGGGCGGTCGGCCGATGTTACCGGTTGTTGTAGGGAGTCCGACAGGGTTACTGTTACAAAGCAGAGATCGCCATGATGGGGGGTAATAATGGCCCTGTCGGGAACCAATGTGGCCGAATGGGGCTCACCCGGGGTGCGCAGCAGGCAGGTGTCGGCGTCGGCGCCATCGGCCGTGAGGGCAATGGCCAGGAGATCTCCGGGCGCATAGGGAATGGCGGCCGTGGCTTTGTAGTTGTTTGCGCGCCCGGCTTCGAGGTTGGCCAGGGTTTTTCCGTTCAACTCAAACCGAACTGAGGGATATGCGGTATAGGCGGTAACCTCAAGATAATGCCCATCGTATCCGGGCCACTCCCAACTCATCAACTCGTTGGGCCATCCCCAGGGGCTCACCTTTTCGGGCGAACTTTGCAGGGGCAAACCTTGCAGGTGCGAACCTGGCTGAGGCGAATTTTGCCGCGACGAACGTTGCAGGAGCGAACGTTGCAGGAGCGAACCAGGCTGGAGCAAACCTGGCTGGGGCGTGTGTACCATTGCCACTATCGACCGCCGGCCCCAAACCAGGTCGCGGTAATACGATTGTGGTTTCTTCTGCCCAATCAGATCTATATCGCCGCACCAGCTGTTAAACCAGGGCCATGGTCTGAGCCCGTGGCCGGCACTCTGCCCGGTATCTGCGTGGGCAATGCCCGATTCGCCCAGATAGTCGATGGCTGTCCACACAAAATCGCCCACTACATAGGGATACTTCTGTATTATCTCCCAATTTTGGCGTGCCTCAAGAGGAAACGATTCGGTTCCCATGATGATGCGTTGAGGATAGAGCTCACGATCGGAACGGTAGCGCTTCCACTGATAGTTGTAGCCCTGCACATCGAGCAGCGCAAAGGCGGGGGCTGTAGCCTCCCACTGCAATCCGGGCCGATCCCAAAAGTCGCATATCCCCTGGGTAACGGGACGGGAAATATCGTAGGTATGAATCTCTCTGATTAACATTTCGGCCAATCGAAGGCCCTCCTCATCGGCCCGCTCGGGAATCTCGTTCCCGATGCTCCACATGATAACCGAAGGGTGGTTCCGATCGCGCAAAATCATAGAGGCAAGGTCGCGTTGGGCAAAGTTGTCGAAAAAGAGATGGTAATCGTGGGGGCGCTTGGCCTCACGCCACATGTCGAAGGCCTCGTTGATTACCAACATGCCCAAACGGTCGGCCGCATCGAGCAGCGCCGAAGAGGGCGGGTTGTGGGCCGTTCGAACCGCGTTATACCCTTGTGCCTTTAGCAATTCCAGTTTTCGGTATTCGGCTCTGTCGAAGGCGGCAGCCCCCAGAATCCCGTTATCGTGATGTATACAGCCCCCTCGGAGTACAATTCTGTGGCCATTGAGGAAGAGCCCGCTGTCGGGCGAAAGGAACAAAGAGCGAATGCCAAATGGCTGCAGCGTACGATCGGGGGTTCGACCCTTGCGCGAAAGCGTCAACTCGGCCGTGTAGAGATGGGGCGAACCGGGAGCCCAAAGTTGGGGACGGGTAATGCGAAAGGTGAGCTTCGACTCGGTTTGCGAGATGCCATCGTAGGTCACCGTATCGGTTTGTTCGGCCACTACGCTGCCCGAAGGGTCGAGGATGCGCACCGAGAGCCGGGCACTACCCTGCTCCTCTGTGCGGTTCGCAACCGTTGCCGTGAGATACACGATTGCCGCCTCGTCCGAAACCTTAGGGGTGGTTACCGAAATGCCCCACAGGGGGAGATGAAGCACTGGCAGCTTCAGCAGATGCACATGACGATAGATGCCCGAACCAGAATACCAACGGCTGTTTTTGCCCCAGTTTTTTACCTGCACGGCCACCACATTCTTCTGCCCCGCAGGGCGAAGGAAAGAGGTAATCTCAACATGAAGCGGAGTGTATCCATTGGGATGAATTGCCACCTTTTGACCGTTTACCCAGATATCCGAAAACATGTAGATACCATCGAACAGAAGCGAAAACAACTTCCCGCTGTCGGAGGGTTCAATGGTAAAATGTTTGCGGTACCAACCGGTACCTCCAAAGGTGTGCCCGGTATCGGCTCCGCCCTGACTCCATGTGGTAAAGGGTCCCACAGCCAAAGGCTTCGCAACCAGAGGCTCGGTATAGCCGCCCTTATCGGAAAGGCTGAAAACCCTGATGGAAAGGCTGTTATCCTTTCGACAAAGGGAGGCGGGCACCTCGTAACAGCGGGGTTCGCCAGGTGCAGCAAAAGGTTTTTGGAATCGGGCAGGCATCACTCCGGTGCTCCCTATGAGCTCGCCGTTCCAATAGACCTCGTCGGCATCCGAAAAGCGACCCAGATTGAGTTGCACCCCTTTCGAAATCGCAGAATCGGCTAACACCACATTTGTGCGGTACCAACCGTAGCTGCCGCTCTTCTCCTGACCACGATTTCCACGGCTCTCTTGACTGGCATTAGCGAGGCTCTCCTGACCACGATTTTCACCACGCTCGCGGCTGGAATTGCCAAGGCTCTGCCAATCGGGATTGGCGCTCCAGATATGGGGCGGGGTGACCCGCTCCCAGAGCGAATCATCGAAATGGGGCAGCTTGCGGGCATCCGAATCGCCGGCACAAAAACGCCACTCTCCACTACCGGGGGTAAGTAAAGGCAAAAGAGAGTCGATAGGGAAATCTTCGATGCTCCAATCGTGAGGAAGTGTTACTGAGCGCCACGCAGAATCGAGATAGTCGGGCAGATGGGCCCCGGGAGGATTACCCCGGGTAAAGAGCCATCCCTCGTCGAAAAGCTGCTGTCGGGATGTATTAACGGGCGCAACAAAACCCTCCGTAACTTTGTGCGGCGAACAGCTGGCCAGCACTAAGAGGAGAGGAAGAGAAAGAGTACGCAACATGAAGAAACAGCTTACGGAAGGTTATACGATCGGTAATCGGCGCGGGTTACATTGAGTGAGCGGGGCAGCCATACCCTGTAACGGGAGTCGCTGTTCCAGGTGTTGCCGGCCGAGGCAAAATCGCAGAAGTGCACCTCGCGCGGCTCTCCAAACTCTCTCTCGAGATTGGTTCCCACAACCACTTTTGCCGTGAAGCCCAGCCAGATGCCCGCCGGAACGCCCTCTTTCAGCGGGATAAGTTGGATCGAACCCTTGGCCGGCTCTCCAATCGATTCGTCAATATCGCCATCATCAAAACGGGCATCCCGCGCCAATAAGAGGGGACCCCGTTCCAGCGCGAAGTACGACCCGCTACGGATCCAGCGAGGCTCCATATCGAACAGCAACCTGATCTTGTCGCCGTCGCGCCATTCGCGCGAAATGGCCAGATAACTGCCTGCCGCAACCCCCGAAATCGCCTCTCCATTCACCCACACGGCAGAGCGGTTGCTCCAACCCGGGATTCTAAACTTAATAAGCTGATTGCGGCTCTTCGAGGCATGAACAGTAATCTCAACATCGCCCGTTGCAGGATAGTCGGTTGTTTGTTCCAGGGCAAAACGCTCCTTTCCTTTGGCGGCGGGAACCGATGCCACCGAAGGGAGATAGAGATTTACAAAGAGGGTATCGGCAGCCGTGGTAACGAGGGTTTCGGGCACCGTGGCAAACCCTCTCGGACCGTTAGCAATACAACAGTTGGTGTGGAGTCCGCACTGATCTTCGCCGGCGCCCCGCATCCCGCTCAATGGCGAGTATTTGGTAAAAAGGGCCGAACCGGGATGCATGGAACCCAGAAAGGCATTGTAGAGGGTTCGTTCCAGCCAGTCGGCATAGCGGGGATTCCCGGTAGAGAGAAGCAGCGACTGGCAAAGTCGCATCCATGTGGTGGTTACACAAGTCTCCATCATATGATAGGTAGGCTCCGTCTGCAACTGAACACCGTGATACCAGCATTCAAATGCCGAGCCCGAACCGGCAACATTGATTTCGGTTTCGGCAATATCCATTGCAACCGCCTCTACTGCGGCCAAATAACGGCCCTCTCCGGTAACTTTATATAGTTCGAGTACCCCCTGATAACACGACATCATCTCGTAAGCTTTCATCCCGTTCTCGACCGAAAACCAAACCTTTGGATGGGGATAGCGATCGGCCACATGCACACCGGCAAGCGCCTTCGAAAGGAGGCCGGGGCCCCCTTCGGTCTCCCAGCAGTTCACAATATACTCGGCAAAGTCGAGATAACGCTTTTCGCGGGTCTCCTGATAAAGCCACACCATGGGTTCGAGCACCGAAGAGGCGGCCATACCCCGATAGTTACCCACCGCCACAATCGACTTTTTTGCCGACCCGGCACCCACCTCACTCATCAGATGGTCGGCCAAACGGCAGGCCGAAGCAAGCAGCTCCTTTTGCAACTCCTTTCGGGGCTCAAGGCGGTATTGCGATAACAACCCGAGGAGGGTATATTTCCTACCCCATACATCCCACTGCTCCAGATGTTTATCGGGAGCGTAATTGCCTATATAGCCATCGGCACTCTGGGTGGCCATCACCGCTTGGGTAGACGATTGCATCATTCGACCCAATTGCGGATCGGAGGTGAGCGCATAGAGCGGGGCGGCACCCAACATCCATTTGCCCCAGAACTCCGTCTGCCAACGGTTCGACTCCTTGCGCACCTTGAAAATATCGGTGATTTCGGCAATATCTTGCCCCTTTACACGGTGCTGCAGGCAGGTATCGAGCATTGCGCCCACATGCCCCGAAACCGTGACTTGCGACAAGGGAAGGCTCTTTTGCCACTCAACAGATTGAGCAGATGCAAACAATGGGCTCAACAGGAGCAAAGCGGCTGCGGCAGCGAAACGAAAGAGAGAAAAGCTCATAAGAACAGTATATATAACACAACACAAATATACTAATTCCCCTCAACGCACTACTGCCAAACGATTCGCAATACATTACTACCAAACGATTCGCCTCGTACTACTCCCAAATTACTCGGCAGATAGCATCTCTTGTACCAATGCATTGAGGGCATTGCCCAGCAGCAGATATTCAGCACTTCCGCCAATAGTCACCTCATTTTCGCCCCATAAGAATGGCCAATCATCTTTGTTTTCCAGAAAATCGGGCTTCAAGAGAATCAATCCCGGCACAATGCCCCCGGCAATCGTAGCAAAATCGGCCCTGTTAGTTCCATAGGCCACCTTTTTGGTTTTGGCTCCTACCCCATTTACAAACGACACATTGGAATAAGGATGGCATCCAAAAATGTAGTTGACCCCCTTCAAGACATCCTCCTTCTTCATGATATCGGGAAAGGCCTTGTAGGCATAGTAGTTGGTGATGGCAAAATTGACCACCCCGCCACTTCCGCCCCATCCGCCCAGCGTAATGGGAACCCCGTACGGATTCTGCTTCTCGAGCGTTGCCAACGACTCCTTATAGCCAAGCACATACGCACGCAAACGCTCTTTGAAGGCGGCATCGGCATAAGGCAGGGCCTTTAATGCGGTGAGGAGACCCCTTCCGCCCGAAAAGTTCTGCCCACCGCCTGTAGCACCGGTACGCGGTTCGAGCGTAGCCGAGATCTGCTGCATAACTCTGTCGAGATAGGTGCGCTCACGGGTGGTGATATAGAGCTGCAGCAGCGCATCCGAATCGGCCCTCCTGCCGATTGCCGAACTGTTGTTGCCACCCGATTGCGCAGTTGCGGCATCAGCCTCCTTTACCAACCGAATAGCACTGGCTAAACTGCGTGCCGAAAGATTGTCGTTATAGCCTTTCAGAACCCGCGATGCAGCGGCCAAAGCACCGGCCGTCTGATAATCGAGAGAGGAGCTGCGGGTGGTGAAGGCCCAGCGGTCGTCGGGTGTCCCACTCGATTTTCCGTCGGTTTCGTAGGGCGCTAAATTGCGATTATAGGGCAGATTATCGGTTTCGGTACTTGCATCTCCCAGATGGTGGTACTGATGCAACGCCGGCACAACAATTCCCCTTACAGGATGGCCAATGTTCTCGCACTGAGCCACCAGATTGAGCGCACCATGCTCTACTTGCTGCAACAAATCGGGCACCCCGTCGGGGCGGTGCATATCCACGTAGCGGTTTTTCTGGTCAATAAAAGTCATATCTCTCTTAACCCCGAAATCCTCAAAAGTTTTCACAAAACTCGAAATCACACTGTTGTGCGAACCGGTCTGAATATCGAAATCGCCGGCATCGAACCACCCACCCACTGCCATCCCGGGAATACGCTCCAACGGTTTGTATTTGGTGTCGGTGGTATCGCCCATACGGTACCCGTCGAAATGCTCATGATTCAGAGGCGCCTGCAGGCAGTCGTCGAGAAAAGGGACCCCATGCCACATCCGGTAGCCTTCGTTTACGGCCATGTGATCCATCTGCGCCGGAAACCATACATCGAGCGTGGGATGCCAAATATTGGAATAGACATCGGGAGCAATCACGAAACTATTGGTACGATGCCCGCCATACACGATATAATAGATACCCGGCTCTTTCACCGCGCTGAAAGGGAACTTCGCATATTGGTAGCGGAGGTAATTGCCCCACAGCTCTACCTTACCGGTAAAACACTCTTTGTGCGAACCGTCGGACCCCACCCTGAAGAGGGAGGCGCTCTGCAAGGGTGTATCATTCTTATCGAGTTCGATAACCGCAACCTTCTCCTGATTAGGCAGATATCCCACCTGCGAAAAGCCGATTACCGGCTCCCTGATCCATTTCGAAACAGCGTTTGGCTCCAGATACCATGTTAATACCGTTCCGGTTTTATTGGCCGGAAAGAGGCTGCGCACCACAAACCATCCGTTTTGGGCCAGGTTTCGGCCATCGAACAGCAGTAAATCACTGTTGGCAGATTGAATAACCACCCTTCGTTCGGGATCCTCGGGAGCCAGCACAAAATGGTTACCAACGGCCAGGGGTGTGGGCACAAGAAACTCGTTTCTTCCCCGGTGGTCGAAGGTGTTGTGTCCGCCAAACTGGGCAATCTTTTCACTGTCGGGTTTCACCAACATCTGCCCCGAGGGGTAATGAGGGAAGAAACCCGGCTTTCCATTGGCCATATAACTCTTTTCGAGATAGGCGGCAGGCAGAAACTCAAGGTTAAAGCCGGCTTTTCCCACCCATTCGGCCGGAAGCGGCTTATCGAGGATGACCTGAATCTCTACCCCTTTATCTTTGGCAACCACGACTACCTTTGCATCGAACTGCAAGGTTTCATACCTAAGGGCAACCTCAATCCGGCGAGCCTCCGTGTCAACCTTTCGGTCTATCACCTTAGGCACCAAATCCCACTGCTCGGGGGTGTTCTGAAACCTGACTGCCCCTCCTGTAACGGTTCGCACACCATGATGAATGAGTTCTATGCCGGCAGTTTTTTCATCGAAAAACATACCGTTAAACTCATTACTGAAAGCCAACACATTGACCCCCCGCTTCTCAAAATATCCCGACGCGTTAAGAATCAGAGACTCCGAGGAGTTGCTGGCCGATTGAGCCCCTAAAGAAACCGCGATCATCGAAAGCAACACATACACTACAAATATTCTCTTCATACCTCATCAATAGACTATTAATATTACCGATTCCGGTTCATTTGAATCGCTTCTTACCCGTCATTGCGTAACGCGGTTACCTCTTTGTTAATAAGCGGCAGTTACCTCTTTCTTAACAAGCGGATATAATAGACTGCCCCGGCCGAATTGCCGGGAGAGGCCTGAAACTTAATCCTCACCGACTCCTTGCCTTGTACCATAGCATCGGGAATGGGATAGCTTACATCAACGAAACGCTGTTGATTCCATCGCCCGGTGTTATCTTCGGCCACCAACCGCTCGTCATCGATAAATATCTCGAATTTTCGGCCACCTGTTTCGGCACCCCAGTAACGCACCAGCAGACTCAGCGAAAGTTCGGAACGGGTCGACATCTTATAGCTAAAATATCCCCCGCCTCGGGCCTCACGCCAAAACTCATCCAAACGGTTTCCGGTTGAGGATCGCTCACTGAGGATAAGATGGTCGGCTTCGGGCTGCTGCTCTCCGGGGGCCACAAAATCGACAGTCAGTTTTTGTAACTCCAACATCCGCTTTTCTTTAGCCGAAATGGAGTCGAGATAGGTTTGAAACTGATTGTCGGATAGCACCATCCAATAGGTCATGTATCGTGCATCGTGGATCTGAAAGAAGGGTTCTAATTGAAGATTTTCGGCGTTCACCGTTTTCAAACCGGAGGCTGTAAAGGTTAAGGGCTTCTCTTTAACCGCTTGTAGCTTACTGCCAATTTGCTGCACATCATTTGCGATGATGATAGGAGCCCGGTCGACAGGATATTTCTCGCCACCTGCAATATGACCCCAACGGCTTTCATCGGCCACCAACCCCGCAAGACCCTCAGTGCCTGTTTTGGCCCCCAACAAGATGGGACCCCTCAAGAAGGCAATATAATTAGGCACATTGGGTAACGCCTCAATCCGGGTATGCATAGGAATCTGAATTTCAATAACATCACCGGCTTTCCATTCGCGATCAATGGGGATATAGGAGGAGGGATCTGCTTTATAGGAAAAAGATTTCCCATTTACAAGGATAGTTAACGCCCCCTTTTGTACCCACGACGGATAGCGCACCATAAATGCAAAACGGGCCGATTTCCCAGCGAAAGTCAATTTGGTTTTCTCCTCGTAGGGGAATGCGGTTTCTTGCTTGATTTTTATCCCCTTTTGGGCCCAGTTCAGTTCCGAGGCAACAAACAGATTGAGAAACAACGAATCGTTACGATGGGTATAGACAAACTGGCTATACTTTCCATGATTCTCCATGCCACTTCCCACACAACACCACATCGCCTGGTTTGGAGCAGAATAGACGCGGTAATGGCGGGGCCTAACCGGAGTAAAATAGACATACCCTCCATGGTCGGGATGCTGGGTCGACAAGATATGGTTGTATAAGGCCTTTTCGTAAAATCCGGCATATTTCTCCAAAGGATTGCAGCGGAACAAATCCTCGGTTAATTTCAGCATGTTGTAGGTATTGCAGGTTTCCGGGCCCTCCACGTCGTTGATAAAATCGATACTCGCAGCCACACTCGGAAAAAATTCTCTTCGGCTGTTTCCGCCAAAAGCAAGAGTTCTGTTGCCGGAAACCGTCTCCCAGAAAAAGCGACCCGCTTCAACATATTTTTGATCTTTCGAAAGCTCGGCAATCCTTTGAAAACCCACTGCCTTGGGAACCTGCGTGTTGGCATGCTGGTTATCGAGATTGTCGGTATGCACCGCCATGGCATCTAGCAATGTGTTGTGTGAGAAGCGTTTGGCAGCAACGAGATATTTGGCATCGCCGGTCATGTAATAGGCGTCGGCAAAGAGCTCATTCATTCCCCCATGTTCGGTAGCAAGCATCGACTGCATTTGCTGATCGGTTAATGCCGAAGTGACGGCAATGGCCCAGTCGCACGTTTTCAGAAAAATCGTTTTAGCCTCTTCGTCGCCGGTATAGGCCCATACATCTCGCAGGCCGGCATATATTTTATGTACATTATACCATGCAACCCAGGTGCCACGATAGGCTCCAAAATCGCCCGCTTTCAAATCAGACCAAACCTTCTTGCTATTGGGAACGCCACCAATATACCCTACGCCCCAGTCGGGAAAGTTTGTACCACTCGCCTCCTGACAGGCCTTCAGTTCGGCTACCATATATTTCATTCGCTTTGCACACTCGGCATTGCCGGTCGAAGCATAATTCATGGCCATAGCGGTTAAGTAGTGCCCTCCCACATGGCCGTCGAGCCCTGCCCAATTGGAATAAAGGGGCGCCTTTTCGGGCAACCCGGCCTCCTTGCGGAAAGGAGCCACCAAGCGGTCGACATCGTATTCCAAAAGGGTTTGAATGTTCAGATCGCGGGCATGTTTAAACGGACCGTCGAGCAATACCACATCCTGCAACGGAAATGTATTGGGATACAACCGATCCTGAGCTTCGGCGTTTTGACACAAAAAACCGCCACTCATTACAGCAACCCAAAGGACAACAGCCCCCCTCAAACCCATCATCTTGATACCCATCTTCATTTTGCTCATCTGCATTTTCCTCATCCTCAGTTTAATCATCCTCATAATCTCATCTTTTTTTTACTCAATTATATTATTCCACATCACATCCTTCGCTATCACTCAAACCATTTACCATTTACCATTACCCCCCCCGTCTACTCCTGATAGAGCTTAAATACAACTGCTATCGAGTCGGGAATCTGCTTAGGTTTTTCGATCACTAAAAAGTCCTTCTCTTGTTTCCAGAGAATCTTCTCTTTGCCGCCGAGCATTTCTATCTTTTTTATCCGTTTAGGTTCGTTCGAAGCCGACAAATTGGAGACAACGATATTTTCTTCGGGAGCCCCCATAACGGTGACGTAAAGAATATTTCCATTCCGGTTGAACCGAATGTCTTTTGCAGAAAACCGCACCCTGCCTTCGTTAAACCCTTGGGCATTGATAGGGTTCGCAGCATCGGCGGCAGGTCCTTCGCCAAATACCCTCCACGGACGCGTGTCGAAAATACTCTCTTGGTTGCAATCCATCCATGCGGCAATTCGTTCCAAAATAGCAACCTCCTTTTCGTCGATGGAGCCGTCGCCCCTTACCGGGATATTCAATAACATATTGCCATTTTTGCTCACCACATCAATCAACGAGTGAATTACCGAACGGGCCGATTTGTACCGGTTGTTATCGTAAACCGAATTATTGTAATGCCAATCGCCTATGCAAGTACATGTTTGCCAAGGCTTCTCCTGAATCTTATCGGGAGCACCTCTCTCCACATCCCAAACCAGACACTCCTTCTGTTCGGCGGTTAGAATCTTACCCAGAAGAACCGCCTCCAGCTTCCCCTTATGGCGAGCCATATTGCTATTATAATAGTGTGCGGCAATCTTTAATCCGGCATCACTCACCGGATACAGGGGAAGCCCGGTATCATCAAAATACAACAGGTCGGGATTGAACTGATTAATCATATCAACGGTGCGGTTATAAAACTTATCAGCATATTCGGGAGAGGGAATGGAAGCCCCATTGACCCAATCCCATTGACTGTGAATTTTGTAAATATCTTCACTCCCTTCACTCAGCGGATGATTCTGGGCATACAACGCCTGCGGATCCAGACCCTCCCACCAGGTTCCTTTGCCATCTTCACGGGTCAATTTGCCATCGTAAGGTACCCCTTTGCGTGCACCCTCCTTATCGGATTGCTGCGACGTTTCGAACCACGACCAGGCATGCGCAGCATGAACACTCAAACCAAAAGGCAACTTATACTTCTTGGCAGCAGCAGCCCATCCTGAAAGAATATCTTTGCGAGGCCCAACCCTCACCGAATTCCACTCCTGATACTTGCTGTTCCACAAATCCAGATTATCGTGGTGGTTAGCCATGGCAAAGAAATAGCGGGCACCGGCTCGCTTATACAAAGCAACCAAATTTTCAGGATCCCATTTCTCTGCTTTCCAGCTATTTATAACATCCTTAAAACCCATTTCCGAAGGATGCCCGTAATTTTGCACATGCCATTTATACTGCGAGGTGCCCTCCTTATACATAAAACGGGCATACCAGTCGCCCTGGCCCGGCTGACACTGAGGCCCCCAATGAGCCCAAATCCCAAACTTTGCATTTCGAAACCACTCCGGCACTTCGTACTCTGAAAGCGATACCCAATCGGACGAAAACTTTCCCTCTGCAACCGGTTCATTTCCGGGCCTGATAGGCACCTGATACGTTGCTTGCGCAGACAGCGATCCGGAAAAGAGAAAAAGAAAAAACGAAATGACTAAAGCCCTCATAAAAAACGTCTTAGATTATTCAATTCATTTGTATACCCTTCAGCACAATACCTAACAACACACTTGTATGCAACGAAATATACTTGTATGAAGTACAATATACTTGTATGCAGTGCAATGCACTGCATACAAGTATACGCACAAAAATTATTACTCCTACCCTCGGCAAATCGGATTCCCTACTTGAAAATCTTGGGTGCAAACTCGTTGAGCGCACGGCGCCATGTAAGCCACTCATGGGCAGTTCCCTGCGATTCGTGGAACACAATATTTTTTATGCCGTGTGCCTGGAGCGCTTCGACCTGCGCTTTGGGGCTATTCTCTTCGGTTCCGGTGCTGATAAAGAGCAAATTCATCTGTTTGTTGAAAGCCTCAGCATCTTTGAAAACCCCGTTAAATGCATCCACGATGTTACCGTTGCCACGGGCAAAAAATCCGCTAAAAGTACCCATCCAGGCAAACTTATCCATATTGGCAAAAACCGTAGAGGTGGTTTGGGCCCCGCCTCTCGATAACCCGGCCATGGCTCTGTTTTTCCGATCGGTATAGGTACGGAAGGTTTTGTCGATATAGGGGATAAGGTTTTTGGCAAAGATTTCGGTTACATCGGCCGAGGCCCTTCTTACATCTGAGTTGGTTTTGATGTCGCCGCTAGGCATTACCACAATCATGGGAACCGCTTTGCCTGAGGCAATTAAACCATCCATAATATTGGCCATAAGACCTTGGTTCGACCAACCGTTTTCGTCTTCACCCCAACCGTGTACCAGGTAGAGAACGGGATATTTTTTGGAGGGATTCTGCTCATATTCGGCAGGCACATACACATTGATGTGACGCTCAAGGCCGTTAATATCCGACCAGTAATAGATGGAACGAACCTGGCCATGGGGAATCTCTTTATTAAACCTGTAGTAATTACCCTCCGGACCTTCGGGAACCTCAACGCCCGACGACTCCCAATTGCTGCCGAAAAAGGCTTCGCTGTTGCGGTCCATCACGGCTACGCCATCAATCAGAATGGCATAGTAGTGGAAACCCACCACCTGTGGATCGGAAACGCAACTCCAAACACCCTTCTCATCTTTCTGCATGTCGTACTTTTTGTTACAGAGGTCTACCTGCACCTTTTGTGCCGTGGGCGCATTGACCCGAAACATAACTTGGCGCGTTTCGGCATTGACTGCCGGATACTGTGCCAAAAAAGTGTTGGTGGAGGAGGGCTTATAGCCAGCCGGCAGAGCCTCTGCCTGTTGACCGCCCATAATCCCGGCAAACTGAGCCGATGCAGTGCCGCAAATCATCAGCGCGGCAATCAGAATACGAAATCTGTTCTTCATAGTAGTTCTATTGATAGGTTAGTGAGTGCCGGGGCAAAACAACGGGGTGAACCCGGAAATAAAGGTAAAGAGACCCCATTCGCCGATGTTGTGATTTCAGATAAATGATTTCAGAAAATAGACAAAAGAAAAGATAATGCTCTAATGCGCTAAAGTTCTAATGCTCTAAAAACTTAAAAGTTACTCGGTTGCAAATCGGTAACGGCCAGAGCCTATCTCTACTGCAATCTTTTGGTTCCCGTTTGCGAGCACCTTCATATCGGTTCGCCGGGTAACCGGAATGCCGCTTTCGTAGAGCGTTTGTTGGGAGGGCAGGGGAATGTGCACCACGGCACGGGTGTTACCGGGAATCTCGACTTCTATCTGAAAACGACCCTTCTCCCATTTCCACGACGATACAATTTTTCCATACGGCGATTTGTGCCATGCCGAAACATGGTTCAAGGTGCCGGTAGCCTGAGGAGAGATCTCAATGCCCCGAAACGCGCAGGTTTCGGGGGCTGGGCGGATACCGGCAGCGCCGCTGTAAAACCACTCCATCAGATGACCCAGCATACAGTGGTTGTTCGATACATCGCGTAGGGCGGCCCAAGATTCGGTTAATGAGGTGGCACCTTTGGCCAGTTGAAAGCCATAACCAGGCACATCATTCCGGTTGTTCATGTCGAAAATAAGGTCGGAACCCTCTTCCTGCTCTAACACTCTGAGCAGATAACGGAATCCTATATCGCCAGCGGTCAGGCTGTTGTTGTTGGCAGCAAAACCGGCCTTCAAATTGGCCACAACCGCATCTCTGTGCTCCAGGGGTACCAAATCCATATAGAGTGCCATGGCATTGGCGGTTTGACTGCCGGTTCCATACTGTTTGGTTTGGGCATCAAAGAATGTACGATTGAAAGCCGTTTTTACCTCAGCAGCCATCCGGCTCCAGCTATCCGACTCCTGTGTTAATCCGATCAGCGATGCTGTTTTAGAGAGGATAGAAAGGTCGTAATAGAAGATGGCTGTAGGGGTCAGCCCGCGGGGTGTCAGTTGCGATTCGCCAGGAAAAGCCGGGCCCAAATCGTACCAGTCGCCCAATCCATGCATAAGGATATGGCCGGAAGCTCGCGACGCAAGATAATTTGCGTAACGACTCATCATTTGGTAAGAAGTGCGCAGAATCCGGGTATCACCATACCATTGGTAGAGATACCAGGGCAAAATGATGCCCGCGCTGCCCCATTCGGGAGAATCGCGGAACCCGCCTTGGAAGATGGGATACTCGGGCGCGATGTCGGGAATCATCCCGTTGGGTAGTTGGGCTTGCTTGATATCCTCCACCATTTTTGTATAGAATCGGGCAATATCGTAGTTGTAGCGGGTAGAGCTCCCCATCAGATGAGGCACCTCGAGCCAGCCGAGTTTTTCGCGATGGGGACAGTCGGTGTAGACACTGGCCATATTACTGCGAATGGCCCAGTCAATCAAATGGAATATCTGGTTGAAAAGGGGATTCGAGCAGGAGAACCTGCCTGTAGTTTCGGCCGAATTGCGCGTGTGTAGTCCCTCTACCGCCAGAATAACAGGGGTGTCATCGCCTTTGGAATTTGGCTTGAGAACACCTCCTTCCACCTGGAGGTAGCGGAATCCATAATAGGAGAAACGGGGCTGCCACTCCTCTACCCCTTGGCCCGAGAGCGTATATTCAAAGTAACAGGGGCCCCCCGATGCCTTTTGGGTCACCCGCCCCTTTTCGTCGATTAGTTCGCCGGGAATCAGTCGCACCTTTTGGCCACGTTTCCCACGAATCCTGATAAAGGGAATGGCCGAAGCGTTTTGCCCCAAGTCGTACACAAAAATAGAATCGGCCACCCGGGTAACCGATACGGCCCGAAATCGTTCCATTACCCTGAGCGGCGTGGTGGTCTGCGAACGCAAAGCTGCAATGGGAGCCACCCGAAGCGCCGGTTGCCAGGAGCGGTCGTCGAAACCGGGCTCGTTCCAGCCGGTCTGCGCAAGCCGAGCGTCGTAATCTTCGCCCCCAAACACACTGCTGAAAAGAATAGGCCCCGCTGTTGCCCGCCAAGTGGTATCGCTTACTACCCGCTGCACAGATCCATCGGAATACTCCAGCACCAGCGTGCAAATCATCTTGGGATAGCCATAGGTCTGTACACACTTACGATATCGTTCGCGGGGAATATGGAAGAAGCCGTTACCCAGCATCACACCGGCAGCATTAACGCCTCGCTTCAGCAAACTGGTGATATCAAAAGTAACATACTGTGCAACAGAATCGTACTGCGTCCATGCCGGATCCAGAAAGTGGTTGCCCACCTTTTTTCCGTTCAAACTCAACTCAAACTGTCCCAACCCCGAAATGTAGGCGGTTGCCCGTTTAAGGGCTCCCCTCAATACAAACTCTTTTCGAAGAAGGGGCAATTTGTTTAGCCCTTTGTCGGGTCCATCGGGGCCTTCCCCATGAATTCCGGGCACGATCCGTTGAAAAGGGGTTATCTCCTCAAGCCCGATCCAATAGGCTCCGGCCCAGGAGGCCGGTGTAAAAAGTCCCATCGAGAAGGAGGCAGTAGGGCTCCAGAGCGAAAGCTCGCCGCGGTTGCTCCGGATGCGTACCTTATAAAAATAGAGCGTTCCGGGGAGCAGCGGAGCCCCCCGATATTCCACCAGCTGCGATTCGGACGAGGGTACCCATTCCGAATCCCAGAGGGTTCCCCTGTTGTTTTCGAGGTCGAACCGGCTTCCTGCCACCAATATCTGATAGGCCTCCTGTTCGACACCTCTCGCCGACGAAACAATCTCCCACGAAAAACGGGGTGCCGACACCTCGAGTCCGAGAGGTTCCTCAGCATATTCACACCGTAACGACTCCACTCCGACTGAGCCTTGTAAGGGCATCCCAGCCAAAACAAACAGCAAAATAAGCACCACTCTACCCATAGATATACATTGTATAAGGATGTTTGGGGCAAGTCTCTCTTCCCTGATTACGCCACAGCACGCCTATTCCGAAAACTGCACCAGTTGTTCGCGATAGGCCGTGAGCATCTTCGATTTAGAGAGAAATCCCATATATCGTCCCTTTTCAAGTACGGGAAGGTTCCAGGCTCCGGTCGATTCGAACTTACTCATAATCTCTTCGGCCGACTCGCCCATCTCAATAAATACCGGAATGGGGGTAATCAACTCCTTTACCCATACGGTATCGTAAAGTTCGGGATTAAAAATCATCTCTCGCACATCGTCGAGCAGCACCACGCCGCGCATATGATTCTCCTCATCGACTACCGGGAAGAGGTTCCGTTTCGACCGCGAAATAACCTGCGTAAGTGCGCGGAGATTAGCTTCATAGCCAATGGTGGCAAAGTCGCGTTCTATCAACAACTCCGGCTTCATCAGAACGAGCACCGATTTGTCTTTGTCGTGGGTCAGGAGATCGCCCCTTTTAGCCAATCGGTGGGTATAGATAGAATGGGGCCTGATATAGCGCGACACCATAAAAGCAATTGTCGAAGTGAGGATAAGCGGAAGAAAGAGCGAATATCCCCCAGTAATCTCGGCAATCAGAAAGATGGCTGTAAGCGGCGCATGCATAACCCCGGCCATCAACCCTCCCATGCCCACCAGGGCAAAGTTTTTTTCGCTCACCGATGTAAAACCGGCCAGATTGAGCGCGTGCCCGATAATAAAACCGGTTAGGCCTCCCATAAAAAGGGTCGGAGCAAAGGTGCCCCCTACCCCGCCGGCACCGGTTGTGATACCGCAGGCAACCACCTTAGCAGCGAGCACAAGGGTAAGAAAAAGCAGAAGCATGGGTCCGTTATCGCGAAACTGATAAAAGAAGCTGTTGTGGGCTATCTCGGGAGAGTTTCCACTCAGAATCATCTGCATGGCCTCGTACCCTTCGCCGTAAAGCGAAGGAAAGAGGAAGATGAGCAGCCCGAGACCCAACCCGCCAATTGCCAGTTTTTTCCAACCCTGACGAATCCGGCCAAATCGCCCCTCAATGGCAATAATTCCCCAGGTAAATGCCGCTGAAACAAAGGCGCAAACAATGCCCAAAATCAGGTAAAAGGGGATGTTGTTGAGCGAAAAGGGGTCGATCATGGTAAAGTCGAACACCACCCCTTTGCCCAAAAGGAGGGTTGAGACGGTGGCACTGGTTACCGATGCAATTAAGAGATACCCCATGGAAGAGACCGTCAGGTCGAGCATAAAAATCTCGAGAACAAAAACTACACCCGCGATGGGGGCCTTAAAAATGCCGGCAATGGCTGCCGCAGCCCCACAGCCCAACAGAAGCGTCTGCGAACGGTAATTTAAGCGGAACCACTGCCCCAGGTTGGAGCCGATGGCCGAACCCGTAAGCACAATAGGCGACTCAAGCCCCACCGAACCGCCAAACCCGACGGTTAGCGTAGAGGCAACAATAGAGGCATAGGTATTATGTTTTTTCAGCTTGCTGTTCTTGCGCGAAATGGCATAGAGAATCCTCGTGATCCCATGCACAATATCCTCCCTGATAAAACCTTTTACGAAAACAACAGTAAGGAGAATGCCCACGAAGGGATAGGCCAGAAAAAGAAGGTTAACCGACGACCGTTCAATATCTCCGGTAAGAAAAAGGGAGGTATAATGCACCGCATTCTTCAGAAGAACAGCAGCCAACCCCCCGGCCAATCCGGTTACAATACTCAAAACAACCATAAGCCGGTTGTTAGGAACCGACCGTAGAAACACCCTCAGCGGTCGGAGAAAACCTTGCTCACTCATGAATCCATTGATAATTGCAGTAAAACAGGCA
>CAYGID010000014.1:0-13230 GCA_964349835.1 uncultured Bacteroidales bacterium
GGTCGACAAACAGCGACCGTCGAGGATTTAGTTACATACAAATACGTTGCGAAACCTGAATTATCGAATTATCGAATTATCGAATTATCGAATTGTCAAATTGGCGGGTTAGAGGGGTTGGTAGGCAAATTGGGTGCTGAAGTAGAGCATTTGGTATTTGATGGCGTTGGCCCAGTAGTTCCAGTTGTGTCCTCCGGGTCGTTCGGTGTAGTCGTGTGCAATTTTGCGTTCTGTGAGTAGGGTGTGGAGCATGCGGTTGATGCCGATGAAGAAGTCTTCGGTGCCGCACTCAATGGTGAGGTTCAGTTCTCTGTTTTTGAGCTGACGGGCTATGGTAATCACTGAGTTTTTGTGCCATAGTTCTTCGTTTCCTTCGTAGGGCCCCAGTTTCTTTGCAATATCCCAACTGGTTACTGAGAAGGTCAGATCGACCCCTCCACTCATGCTGCCTGCGTTGGCAAAGAGGTCGCGATGACGGATGGCCAGGTAGAGCGCCCCGTGCCCACCCATGCTTAACCCTGTTATGGCACGCGATTCTCTCTGTTTGAGGGTTTTGTATCGACTGTCGATTGCAGGGATTAGTTCGTTGATGATATAGGTTTCGTATTGATAGCCGGGATCAATCGGGCTGTCCATGTACCAACTCGAGAATCCGCCGTCGGGGCATACAATGATGGTTTGGTATTGATTGGCCAGCTCTTTGATATTGGGAACCTTCTTTATCCAGCCGTCGTACAGGTCGCTGTGGCCATGGAGCAGATAGAGCACCGGGTAGCGTTTTTCGGGTGTGTTGTTGTCGGGGGTAATCACCACACTTTTTACGGTTTTGTTCATTTTTGGGCTCTGCAGAGCCAACGTGTCTACTGTGGCGTGTAGGCTTGTGGCGAGACCCAGCCAGAGGGTAAAGGCTAGAAATAGAAGTTTTTGCATGAATTATGGCTTATTTTCTTTGATAAATTCGATGGTTTAGCTTTTGGGTTCTGCTTTTTGGTTTTGCTTTTTGCAAAGATAGGAGGGATATTTTTTCGATAAGTGATGTTGTATAGCATATTTTTCTCTAATTTAGCATATAGTGTTTGCTTCGAAGGTTTTTTTTTTGATTTTTGTTTGGCATTCTCTCTTTTTGAAATAATTATCATATATATTTGAGTTATTCTATCGTTGCATCTAATTCTTTCGTTGCGTTCTTTCTTTTTTGCGTTCAATTCTGTAGTTGCGTTCAAAGCAGTCGTTGCATTCTAACCTATCGTTGCGTTCAAAGCAGTCGTTACATTCCAACCTATCGTTGCGTTCAAAGCTTTCGTTACATTCTAACTTATTTTGCGTTGAAACCTATCGTTTAACTAGCTCTACATACTACTAACCTATCTAATTTCTTTACCATGAACAAGTCTGATTTAATTGATGCCATTGCCGCTAAAGCCGGATTAACCAAAATTGATGCAAAAAAAGCGCTTGAAGCTACTGTTGATGCAGTTACCGAAACCTTGAAAGCAGGTGGACGTGTTTCGCTCGTAGGTTTCGGATCGTTCTCCGTTTCGGAACGTGGTGCCAGAATGGGACGTAATCCCCAAACCGGAAAGGAGATTAAAATTGCCGCAAAGAAGGTGGCTCGTTTTAAAGCCGGTGGCGAGTTGGCCGACTTGTAATTGCTGTTTTTATTGATCTGAAAAGGGGGGTCTCGCAAAGAGGCCTCCTTTTTGTTTACCTGCCTGAACCATTTAGTTTAGCTGCCAGAACCATGCATAGTAACGAGCTTTCCTTATATCTTTCGCAGTTTCTTACCGAACGTAGGCTGAATCTGATTAACCGGGTGGTTTCGCAGCGAAGCCGATATCTCACGGTTTTGCTCGAAGATATTTTTCAGTCGCAGAATGCAAGCGCCATTGTACGTAGTTGTGAATGTTGCGGAGTGCAGGAGGTGCATGTGGTTGAGGATACCAACCCGCTTCGCTACAATCCTTTGGTATTAAGGGGTTCCGACCGATGGATGGAGATTTTTCGTCATACTTCGGGTCTGACTACGCAACAGGCTTCGGAACAGGCTACGCAACAGGGTTCGGAACAGGGTTCGGGTCATGCTGCGGAATATGCTTTGAATCACGTTTCGGCTCTCGACGGGGCAATCACTACGCTCAGAGAGCGAGGGTACCGGATTGTGGCGGCCACTCCGGATGCCAACGGTTCGGATGTAGAGGGTTTCGATCTGGAGGCTGGTCCGTTTGCCTTGGTGTTCGGCAATGAGCGGAGAGGGGTTTCGGCGAGGTTGATTGCTCAGGCCGATGCGTTTGTGAAGATTCCGATGTATGGTTTTACCGAAAGTTTTAATGTGTCGGTTTCGGCCGGAATACTTTTGTCGCGGTTTGCCTTCCGACTGCGCGCATCGCAACTGCCCTGGCAACTGAGCGAATTCGAAACGGAGCGGCTACGTCTCGAATGGATTAAGCAGTCGCTTCGTGATCCCGAAGGGTTGATTAAACGCTTTTATGCCGAGAGGCCGCCACGAGAGGTCTCCACTTAAACGCTTTTATGCCGAGAGACCGCCACGAGAGGCCCGCACGAAATGAACCACTTTATAAAAGTTTTGTCGGTAAAGGCGGCTGCTTTCGCTTCCTTTTTTGTAACATTGTAAATTATTTAATCTTCTGGCGCAATCGCTTCAAGCGTCCCATTTGTCTATTTTAATCGAAAGATATTATGAAGTTCGTAGCCTCCAGTTCTGAGATCCTGAGCCATCTTCAAACCGTCAACCGGGTTATCGGATCGCGCAACACCCTTCCCATTCTGGATTGCATTCTTTTTCAGCTGAACGACAAACTCCTTACTTTCACCGCATCCGACCTGGAGACAACTATCGTATCGTCGCTTCGGCTCGAGAAGGCCGAAGGAGAGGGTTGCATTGCAGTGCCGGCCAAAATTTTGATTGATACGCTCAGAGGGTTTCCCGAGCAGCCTCTTGTTTTCGATATTACCCCCTCAACCGGGTTGTTGATTATCAATTCGGGCAATGGCCGTTATTCTCTAACCGGCCTGAACGGTGGCGACTTTCCTGCTTTGCCGGGGCTCGTTCCCGAGAAGCAGGTTGCTTTGCAGATGCCTCTGGAACTACTGGTAAGCGGAATCAATAAGTCGGTTTTTGCCACGGCCGACGATGAGTTGCGCCCTGTTATGAACGGTATTTTGGTTGAGCTGGGCGATGATTTTATGAGTTTTGTGGCCTCCGATGCCCACAAATTGGTTTGTTACCGCCGAAATGATATTGCTCCTGCTACACAGGCCTCCTTTATTCTTCCCAAGAAGCCGGCTAACCTTCTCAAAAACATTGTGGTAAAGGATAATGCTTCGGTGCAGTTGACTTTCGACGAAAATAATGCTCTTTTCACTCTTTCGGGTTATACGCTCTTCTGCCGGTTGGTAGAAGGAAAGTATCCCAGTTATCAGTCGGTGATTCCTCGCAATAATCCCAATAAACTCACGATCGACAGGTTGGAGTTTTGCAACTCTCTGAAGCGGGTTTCGGTCTATGCCAATGCGGCTACCAGCCTGGTCAAACTCGAATTGAAGGGCACAGAGATGACCGTTTCGGCTCAGGATGTTGATTATTCTATTTCGGCTACTGAGCGTCTTACCTGTGTGTATGAGGGCGATCCCATAACCATTGGTTTTAAGGCTGTTTTCCTGATCGAGATTCTCGCGAACCTCTCGTCGCCCGATGTAATCTTTGAATTGTCGGATCCTTCGCGCGCAGGTCTTCTGCTGCCCAGTCAGACCGATCACGAAGGCGAGGAGGTGTTGATGTTGCTCATGCCCATGATGATCAACGCCTAATGCCTTATTAAACCTTTTTGCATGAATCTTCATCTTGTAAAACCCCTTGTTTTCCTCGATCTCGAAACAACGGGGCTCAGCATATCTGCCGACCGGATTGTAGAGTTGTCGTTACTTAAACTCTTAGCCGATGGCAGTGAGCAGACAAAAACCTATCTGCTCAATCCCACTATCCCCATTAGTCCCAGGGCAACCGAAATTCACGGTATTTCGGATGCCGATGTGGCAGGGTGTCCCACTTTTGCCGATATTGCTAAAGAGCTGGTTTCGAGCTTTGAAGGATGCGATTTTGCCGGGTACAACTCGAATAGATTCGATTTTCCGATGCTGGCCGAGGAGTTTCTGAGGGTTGGAGTCGAGATAGACCTGAAGTCTCGGAGTTTTATTGATGTGCAGGTCATCTTTCACAAGATGGAACAGCGTACACTTTCGGCTGCTTACCAGTTCTATTGCGATAAAGATCTTGCCAACGCACACAGTGCCGAGGCCGATACCCGCGCAACCTACGAGGTGTTGCTGGCGCAGTTGCGACGTTATCCGGTTCTGGGATCCGATGTTGCTGCCCTGTCAAAGTTTTCGTCGGTGGGCCGCAGTGTTGATTACGTAGGTCGGATTGTGTATGATGAGCTTGACCGCGAGATCTTTAATTTCGGAAAGTACAAGGGGGTGCCAGTGGAGGATATCTTCGAAAAGGATCCTTCCTATTTCAGTTGGATGATGAACGGCGACTTCCCGCTCTACACCAAAAAGGTGCTTGAAGAACTTAGAGAGCGGTATCGCTCTAAACGTTAAGCATGAACATCTTTGCTGTAGGGCTCAACTACGGAGAGCATATTCGCGAATTTGGCGGTGAGGTTCCTTCCGAACCGGTTGTCTTTATGAAATCGAGTACGGCGTTTCTGCCTAACGGGAAACCCTTTTTTTACCCCGACTTCTCGCACGATATTCACTACGAGGTGGAGTTGGTGCTCCGAATCGGGCGGTTGGGTAAGAGCATTCGGGAGCCCTTTGCTTTGGATTATATTTCTGATGTCACGGTGGGCATCGACCTGACGGCGCGAGATTTGCAGTCGGATTTCCGCAAGAAGGGGCTTCCCTGGGAGCTTTCTAAAGCGTTCGACGGCTCGGCTCCGGTAGGATCCTTTATTACGCCCGCCGAGGCAGGCAATCTGCAGTCGGTTGAGTTGCTGCTCCGGATCAATGGCCAAACAGTGCAGAGTGGAAACAGTGCCGATATGATTTTCCCGGTTTCGCGGCTTATCTCGCATATTTCGCAATATTTTACGTTGCAAATGGGCGATTTAATCTTTACAGGCACCCCGCCGGGTGTGGGGCCTGTGCATAAGGGCGATCGGCTTGAGGGTTATCTGAATGGTCGGAAACTGCTCGATTTCTCTGTAAAATAGTCTCACCAGGGTTGTTACATTCCCAAATCTGGCATGCCTTCATCGCTCTCGGGGAGGGTCTTTTCCTGAGGCGGCAGATAGTCGGGCAGGATGTGGCTCAGTGATGCGAAGAGCGAGGGGATGGCTCGTGGGTTCATTTGGCGTAACGTGTTGAGCAACTCCTTCATGCGGGCTCTGTTTGTGGCCTTCTCGTAAGGACATCTTTTCCCTTTTCCGGGGTATTGTCGTTCGTTGGCAAGCAGCACCAAGTTGCTCTCTTCGACCCTGTAGAGTGGTCTGATTATGGAGAGGTTAAAATGCGTTAGTTTCAGCAGTGGCGGCATGGTGCTGATATTGCCCAGAAAGGTGCAGTTGAGCAGGAAGGTCTCCAACACGTCGTCGAGGTTGTGGCCCAGCGCCAGTTTGTTGCATTGCAAGGTTTCGGCAAGTTGAAACAGGGTCTTGCGTCGAATGCGCGCGCAGTTAAAGCAGACGGGCTTCTTTCCGAGGGGATCAGGTTCGAAGGGTACGCTTTGGTAAACGTAGGCTATGCCATGACGGGCACAGAAATTTGAAAGGGCTTCAGAATCGACTCCGTATTCAATCGACTCCATGGCTATATGTGCCGCCACAACCGAAAATCGCGGGGCCTTCCGCTTTTGCATCCGGCCCAGCATTTCGATTAAAGCCATGGAATCTTTACCTCCCGACAACCCCACGAGAATCTTGTCGGAATCCTCAATCAGGTTGTAGTCGCGGCAGCTATTCCATACCTGTCTGAAAATCGTATCTCCAATGAACAACGGCTGTTCGGTTAAATGGGTGCGAACAAGGGTCTGCCCCTTGGTTACATTTCGATATCGACGTCATGCAACTCGTGCCACGGGAGTCCTCTGAGGTTGAGCTGTTCCATAAAGGGATCGGGATCGAACTCTTCGACATTGAAGACTCCGGGCCTTTTCCATTTTCCCTGCAGATAGAGCATGGCGCCAATCATGGCGGGAACGCCCGTTGTATAGCTAACACCCTGGGCGCCTGTCTCTTTGAAAGCATCCTGATGTAGGCAGTTGTTGTAGATGTAGTAGCACTTCTCTTTTCCATCTTTCAATCCCCTGATGCGGCAGCCGATGGAGGTTTCGCCGGTATAGTTTTCGCCCAGATCGCCGGGGTTGGGCAGTACGGCCTTCAGAAATTGGATGGGCACTATCTGCATGCCTTCGTAAAGGATGGGCTCAATGCCTGCCATACCAATGTTCTGGATTACACGCAGGTGGGTTAAGTACTCCTGTCCGAAGGTCATCCAGAAGCGGGCTCTCTTGAGGGTGGGATAATTTTTGACGAGCGACTCCAACTCTTCGTGGTAAATGATGTACGACTCTTTAGGGCCGATGTTGGGGTAGTTGAGGGGTTTGTGGATTTCGTGGGGTTCGGTGGTGACCCACTTTCCGTTTTCCCAATATTTCCCCTTCTGTGTCACTTCGCGGATGTTGATTTCGGGATTGAAATTGGTGGCAAAGGGGTGTCCATGATCGCCTGCATTGCAGTCGACAATATCGAGGTAGTGGATTTCGTCGAAATGGTGTTTAACGGCATAGGCTGTGAAGATGCTGGTTACGCCGGGATCGAAGCCACAGCCCAGAATGGCGGTGATTCCCGCGTCGCGGAAGCGGTCTTGGTATGCCCATTGCCATTTGTATTCGAATTTAGCCTCCTCTTTGGGTTCGTAGTTGGCGGTATCGAGGTAGCTGGTCTTTGTTGCAAGGCAGGCATCCATAATGGTGAGATCCTGATAGGGCAGAGCCACATTTACAACCAGGTCGGGTTTGTGCTTTTCTATCAATGCGATAAGCTGCGCGGTGTTGTCGGCATCCACTCCTTCGGTTTTGATCCGGTTTCCTCCGATGGATTTGGCAATTTTATCGCATTTCGACTTGGTTCGGCTGGCCAGAACGATTTCGGTGAATACATCGGGCAATGCAGCCATTTTGTGGGCCACAACGGTTCCAACGCCGCCTGCCCCTATCAACAATACCTTCGACATGGTTCAAAATTTTGGTTTAAATAATTTTGCCCAAAGATCGACAAAAAAACAGAATATGCCAAGTTGCTCGCTTCGAATCGTTGATCTATCTTTGCAAACTAACCGATCTGCGTTGTCCTTGTATATTGCACATTCTTAATTGCTTATGATCTATCCCTGGGGCGATTCAAATCGCTGGAACTCCTATGCGGCCTACTTCAGGCGCACTTTTGGAGAGCGGCTGCAGAAGTTGACCATCGATGCCGGCTTTTCGTGTCCGAATCGTGATGGCACTGTGGGTTGGGGAGGATGCGCTTACTGCAACAACGATGCCTTTAACCCCTCCTATTGCCACCCCTCCAAGCCGATTGCGCAGCAGATTGAGGAGGGGATAGCCTTCCATACCGTTCGGTACCGGAATGCCTCCCGGTATCTGGCCTATTTTCAGGCCTATTCTAATACGCATGCCCCTCTTGGAACCTTACAGCGCATGTATGAGGAGGCGTTGGCCTCTCCTTTGGTGGCCGGTTTGGTGATTGGGACCCGACCCGATTGTATTGATGAGGAAAAGCTCGACTACTTTGCCGAACTCTCTAAGCGGATCTATCTCATTATTGAATATGGTGTAGAGAGTTGTTACGATGCCACTCTGCTGCGGATTAACCGGGGACATGATGCGGCTACTGCGTTTCGGGCCATTGAAGCTACGGCCGCCAGGGGCATTCGTACAGGTGCCCATTTTATTTTTGGATTGCCCGGCGAATCACGTGCCGACATGATGAATCAACTGCACACGATAAATCGATTGCCCTTACTCACTCTGAAATTTCATCAGCTGCAACTGGTAAAAGATACCCTTTTTGCTCGCGAGTACGCTTCAGATCCATCTGCTTTTTCGCTTTTTGAAATGGAAGAGTATATTGAATTTTTTGTCGATTTTCTTGAGCGTCTGAATCCCTATTTTGTGGTGGAACGGTTTGTGAATGAGGTTCCTCCAAGATATTTATACGGTCCAGGTTTTTGGCCATTGCGAAATCAGGAGTTGTGGAAGTTGCTAATTTCCAGACTTGAGGCTAGAAATACCTGGCAAGGAAAGTTCTATATTCCTAATACAAAAACAAATTTATTGTAGTGAAATAATTTATTTAAGTCCTTTTTAGTCCGCTTTCTTTTTCTATATTTGACAATCATTGTTTCATTATTATATTTGTTCGTTGCAAATACTAATAATATATAATTGATTACGTTATGAAAAATGAAGAAAAATTGGGGCTTTCAGGAAATTCAGGCAATCCCTGCGAAAAAAGGGTGGTGTTGTATGGCGAAACATTCGAAAAATTTCCGATGCATCCCGATGATGTGGAACGCGTGAGGCGTTCGCACGAATTCTTTCTGCGCCATTTGCTGTGCAAAGATTTTACTATTACCGATCTTGCACGAATGGCTTGTATGTCGGAAACAAAATTTAAGAAGGCGTTCCGCACCATTTTTAAGATGTCGGTCTATAAATATTACCAAGACCTCCGACTATTTTACGCTTTGCAACTCATTGCACGCGACAATTTTTCGCTCAAACAGACGGCTGCGGCGTTGCACTATGCGAATCCCCAAAAGTTGTCGATTGCACTTAGAAAATACTTCGGGATTCCGATTCATGAGCTGCGAAAGGTTGAGGTGTTACCCGTTTGTGCCGAACCGCTTCCTCAGGATTCGGTTCTCGATCAAAAATGGATAGGTCGTTCTACCGGCCATCCATAAATTCTATTTCGGTTCGTCTGTTCTCTTGTCGCCCGCTCTCGGTTTCGTTATCGCCTAAGGGTTGGGAGTCGCCGTGTCCTTCGCTTTCGAGACGGTGGCGACGTACTCCCTCTTTTACCAGATAGTTTAGCACGGCCTCGGCTCTTTGCTCCGAAAGAATATGGTTGTGCTCCGGGGTGCCGGTGTTGTCGGTATGCCCGTGAATGCGCACCCGGAGTTCTGTCTGTTCTTTCAGCAGTTTTACTATGTGGTTCAGTTCGGTTTCCGACTCCGGTCTCAGGGTAAATTTGTCGACGTCGAAATAGATGTGTTGCAGTACCACCATTTGGCCCGCTCTAAACGGTGATAACCGGGTGACGCCCGGCGAAAGCGGGTTTCCGTAGGCATTGGCTGCCATGACCCTCTCTTGTTCATATTTCACCGGAATGGGGCGAAAATCACGTGGAAGTTCGAATTCCCATAGGTCGAGCCCCTTCCCGGCGACTCTCGCGGAGGAAAAGATGGCTTTGTCGCCGGTTGTTTGCACAATGAGTCCCATCTCTTCGCGATGGGTGTTAATGGGGTAACCCAGGTTTTGGGCCTTCATCCACACCCCGTCGGCTCTCATTTCCGAAACGAACAGGTCGGATCGACCCATCCCCGGCCAGCCGTCGGAGGCGAAATAGAGGGAGTGTCCATCGGGATGGATAAAGGGAGAGGTCTCGTGCCAGAGGGTGTTAATACTGTCGCCAAGTGGAATCGGTTCTTGCCAGAGGTCGTTTTGTTTGTGGCTGACCCAGATGTCCATGCCGCCCCGTCCGCCGGGTCGGTCGGACGAGAAGTAGAGCGATAAGCCGTCGGCCGACAGGGAGGGTTGCGACTCTTTGGCTTCGGTGTTGACCGGGGGGCCCAGGTTTTGGGGTACGCTCCAGCCCGTGCGTTTGAGTACCGAATGGTAGATGTCGCAACGGCCGTAACCATCTAGTCGGTTGCAGGCCGTGAAATACATCTCTCTGCCATTGGCCGAAAGGGCCTGGGCTCCTTCGTTATCGGGGGTGTTAATCGGGGAACCCATGGCTACGGGGGGAAGCCATCCGTCGGCACTGCGGGTGGTGATGAAGAAATCCTCCTGCCGGTTTCTCCGAGCCTCCGGATTTTTCGGGTCTATTGGCCGGTTAGAGGTGTATACCAGTATGTTGGCGTCGGCCGAAAGAGAGGGCCAATATTGGTCGTATTCGTCGTTAACCGATGCCGGAAGCGCCTCGGGATTGAACGGCACGGGGCTGGCTACTGCGGCCTCTGCAAAGCGGCAGTGCACCATGTATCTCCTGATTTCGGAAATCTCTTCGTCAAGCTTGTTAATCCGGGTCGGGTCATTTTGCGAGCGCTCTCTTTGGGTGTGTAGGAGTTTTTCCAGATAGCGCGCATAGTGGTCGAGAGCGGTGGTGTATTGACCCGAAAGTCGTTCTAGGTTAGCCAGGTGGTAGAGAGCCGGGACAAAGAAGTCGGGATCTGTTTCGATTGCGCGAGTATAGTAGCTAATGGCGAGGGAATCGCGACGGGTCTCTTGGTAAATTTGCGCCAGAACAATCAGGGAGGGTAGATAGTTTGGTTCTCTGGAGTGCAGTTTCAGCAGAATCTCTTCGGCTTTTTCGTACTGCTTTGCCTGATATGCCGACAGCCCTTGTTGGTAGGCTCGAAGTGTGTTTTTATCGGGAGGTCGGAGCGCTGTTTCGCGCGTTTGTGCCCACAATGTTGCACCTTCGCTGATGTCCGGAAGGAGCATCACCAGGATCCCGGTTGCAATCAGTAGTAGTCGGTTCATGCGAACAAATATAACGAATTAACCTACTGCCGCATCAGGGCTCCTCCGATTTTTGGGGGCAGAAAACTTTGCGTAAGTTTGCAGTTCAAACTACGCTCACGGGTATGAAAGGAAAAGTTGTGGTAATTACCGGAGCCTCTTCGGGAATCGGATTGGCCTGCGCAAAGGCTTTTGCTGCAAGAGGCGCGCATGTGGTGATGGCGGCTCGCTCGGTTGAGTTACTTTCGCAACAGGCAGCCCAACTTTCGACTCCCGAATGCAGGGTGTTGGCGGTGGGTTGCGACGTGGCCCGCGAGTCCGACTGCAAACAGTTAATGGAGGTGGTGGCAACGCAGTTTGGCCGATTGGATGTGCTGGTGAATAATGCCGGTATCTCGATGCGCGCCCTGTTTGCCGATCTCGACCTGGATGTACTGAAGCGGCTGATGGATGTGAATTTTTGGGGGGCGGTATATTGTACCAAATATGCACTGCCTTTGCTTCTGGCATCGAAAGGTTCGGTGGTTGGGGTCTCTTCGATTGCCGGGTTTAAGGGGCTGCCTGCCCGTACCGGGTACTCGGCCTCGAAATTTGCACTCTACGGATTTCTGGATGCCCTTAGGGTCGAAAATCTGAAAACCGGGTTGCATGTGATGGTGATTGCTCCCGGTTTTACCGCTTCGAACATTCGGAAAGTTGCTCTGGCCGCCGATGGGTCGAAGCAGGGCGAGACCCCCAGAGACGAGTCGAAAATGATGACAGCTCAACAGGTGGCCGAGATTTTGGTAGAGGGGGTCGAAAAGAGGCGTCGGAATATCATTCTGAGTACCGAAGGAAGGGCTGTTATGATTCTGAAATGCCTGTTTCCTAAGCTGCTCGATAAATTGGAGTATCAGTTTATGGCCAGGGAACCCGATTCCCCTTTCAAGTGATTATTTGTATCTTTGCCTGCTGTTTGAATCAACGATAGACCTGCTTTTTGAATCAACTAATGACATGCTTTTTAATGAATTAATGATATGCCACTGAATGTCCCCGACAATCTCCCGGCAGTAGATGTTCTGCGCGAAGAGAATATTTTTGTGATGACCGAATCAAGGGCCATTCATCAGGATATAAGGCCTTTGAGGGTTGCTATCCTGAATTTGATGCCAATTAAGATTACCACCGAAACGCATCTGCTAAGGATGCTGTCGAATACGCCCCTGCAGATTGAGGTGGCGCTGATACACCCCACTTGCCATGTGTCGAAAAATACTCCCCTCGAACACATGAAGGCCTTCTACCAGCAGTTCGAGCAGATCAGGCACCGCAAATACGATGGTTTAATCATTACAGGAGCTCCTATTGAGCATCTCGAATTCGAAGAGGTGAGCTATTGGGATGAGATGATAGAGATTATGGAGTGGTCGCGCACGAATGTGACCTCAACGCTCCACATCTGCTGGGCTGCGCAGGCAGGGCTCTATCACCATTATGGGATTCCTAAACATGCAATCGATCACAAAATTTCGGGTGTTTTTAAACATTATGTAAATTCTCCCAGGACGCCCATTGTCAGGGGTTTCGACGATGAGTTTTTGGCTCCTCACTCCCGTTATACCGAGGTTCGCAGGGTCGATATCGAAAAGATTCCCGATTTGGATATTGTGGCCGAGTCGGCCGATGCCGGGGTCTATCTGGTGGCTTCAAAGAATTCGAGGCAGTTGTTTGTGACCGGCCATTCGGAGTACGATCCCCTTACGCTGAAGGAGGAGTACATCCGCGATTTGAAGAAGGGGCTTGATATAGAGATGCCCAAAAACTATTTTCCCAACGACGACCCCACTAAGATGCCCGTGGTGAAATGGAAAGGGCATGCCAACCTGCTCTTTTCTAACTGGCTAAACTATTACGTTTACCAGGAGA
Source organism: uncultured Bacteroidales bacterium (assembly GCA_964349835.1). GTDB lineage: Bacteria > Bacteroidota > Bacteroidia > Bacteroidales > UBA4181 > JAQVSH01. The sequence continues at coordinate 12,683 of CAYGID010000014.1, forward strand.
CACCCTTCAACCCCGATCAGATCCGTTAGCTATGTACGCGTTCGAAGCCGAGTTCCGGGTGTTGTATGCTCACACCGATAAGATGGGGGTGATGTACTATGGCAATTACCCCATGGTGTACGAGCATGCCCGTAATGAGATGCTTCGTTCGTTGGGATGGAGTTACCGTGAGATGGAAGACCAACTCGGCATTATGATGCCGGTGCGTAGTATGACTATTACCTACCACGCTTCGGCTCTCTACGACGATTTGCTGAAGGTGAGGGTGATGGTAAAGCAGATGCCTACGGCACTGATTTACTTCGACTATGAGATCTTTTCGGCCGGTGGGCAACTGCTTAATGAAGGCTCCACATCGCTGGCATTTGTCAATGCCCGGAGTTTTAAGCCCTGTCGGCCTCCCCGTCAGTTGATGGAGTGCATGCAGCCCTATTTCTCTAACGAATAGGGTCTTGCCTATTCTGGCAATTCCGAGTCTTCTGGCTATTCCGAGTCTTCTGGCTATTCCGAGTCTTCGGGGTTTCCCCAGTTTTCGGTGTCTTCGGGGT
>CAYGID010000014.1:13330-35387 GCA_964349835.1 uncultured Bacteroidales bacterium
GTCTTCGGGGTTTCCCCAGTTTTCGGTGTCTTCGGGGTGGCCCGAACGCTTCTTTGCGGGTGTGTGTCCTTCAACCACGAGTACAATTTCGCCCTTTATCTGACTCCGCTGTTCGAATTGTAGCGCCAGCTCCTGCAGGGTGCCTCTGCAGGTCTCTTCGTGTATTTTGGTGAGTTCTCTCGATACGGAGGCTCTTCGTGAGGGGCCAAAGTGTTGGGCGAGTTCTTGCAGGGTGCGAACCAAACGGTAGGGCGATTCGTAGAAGACAAGGGTGCGGGTTTCGGTTGCCAGTTCGGTGAGGCGTGTTTTCCGCCCCTTTTTCGGGGGAAGGAAGCCCTCGAAGGTGAAGCGGTCGCAAGGCAGCCCGGAGTTTACCAGGGCGGGAATCAGGGCGGTGGGGCCGGGGAGGCATTCTACCTCGACTCCGGCTTCGATGCAGGCTCTGACCAACAGAAATCCGGGGTCGGAGATTGCGGGTGTGCCGGCATCAGAAATCAGCGCCATCTCTTCGCCCGCCTCAAGTCGCGATACCACAGCCTGCACCGACTTGTGCTCGTTGAATTTGTGGTGAGCCATAAGCCGGTTCTCAATTTCGAAATGTTTTAGCAGGTAGCTGCTGGTTCGGGTGTCTTCGGCCAGAATGGTGCCAACGCTTTTTAACACCTTTATGGCCCTCAAGGTCATGTCGTTGAGGTTTCCTATCGGGGTGGGAACAAGATAGAGTTTACCCATTGGATTGTGTATTAAGGTGCCGCGGCAATTCAAGTATCTGGAGGTTCGATGGTTTTCCTTCGGAGAGATCAAAACGGATGGCAGTTCGCACGGTATGGAGTCCCGAGTATCCTGCGGCGCCCGGGTTGATGTGGAGCAGATTGTATTTTTTGTCGAAAATGACTTTCAGGATGTGCGAATGGCCGCAGACGAAGAGGGTAGGGGGCTGCGACTCGATTAAAGGAACGACTCGCCGATCGTAATGGCCGGGATAGCCGCCGATGTGGGTTAGTAGTACATCGGCCCCTTCGCATGAAAAACGCTGCACAAGCGGGCAAACGCTTCTAACACGGTGATCGTCAATGTTCCCTGCCACGGCAACCAGAGGTTTGTAGGCCGCCAGGCTGTCGTAGGTTTCCAGATTGCCTATATCGCCGGCATGCCAGAGAAGATGGCACTCTTTAAAGAAATCGAGGAGTTGTGGATCGAGATGCCCGTGGGTATCCGAAAGGATGCCAATTTTTTTCATTCTGTGAACCGTACTATCTTTGTGCCGATTGCTGTTAATGGACTTTTGTACAAAAGTAAGAAAACCTTCGATACCTTTCCCACTCCATACCCACTCCATGCCTCGCACAAAAACACCCCCAAATCAAGAGTTACATCTCTTTTACGCGCCCGGAATGGTTTGCCCTCTGGTTCAATTGCCGGAGGAGGAGTCGGTGCATTGTGTGAGGGTTTTGCGGTTGGCGGCGGGTAGTGAGATTTTGGTGGTCGATGGCGCAGGCCACTGTTTCAGGGCGCTTATCATAGATCCCCACCCTAAACGCTGTATGGTAAAAACCATTGAGCCCTACGCTTTTGGTACCGAATTGGCCTACTCTCTGCGGGTTGCCATTGCTCCTACAAAAAACCTCGACAGGTTTGAATGGTTTATGGAGAAGGCAACCGAAATAGGCGTTAGCCGCATTACTCCCCTGTTATGCGATAGATCGGAGCGAAAGAATGTTCCCATGGAGCGGTTAGCCAGGCTGCTGGTTTCGGCTATGAAGCAGTCGCATAAATCTTTTCTTCCGGAGCTCGATGCGATGATGCCTTTTGGGGAGTTTGTAAAGCACGACAGTGCCGCCGTGAGAGCCATTGCTCATTGCGCAACCGGCCCGAAGGAGCCGCTTTGGAACTGCTACCGCAGTGGAGACCCTCTTACTGTGATGATTGGCCCCGAAGGCGATTTTTCGGAAAGGGAGGTGGCGTTGGCCGAATCAGCAGGCTTTGTGCCCATAACGCTGGGAGCTTCGAGGCTTCGTACCGAAACGGCAGGGGTGGTGGTTTGCCAGTCGGTTTCGCTATTGGCCGATTTGCCCCGGTACTGATGATTGCTTCAGTTATGGGGTTACCGGTGAGTTATGGGGTCTCCTCAAGATAACGGCTCAGAAGGCCCGAATAGGTATCTATCCGGCGATCGCGCAGAAAGGGCCAGGTGGTACGGTAATATTCCGAATCGGCCAGGTTAAGCATAACCACTTGCGTAGTCTCTTCTTTGTGGTCGGCACTAAAGAGGAGAGTGCCAAAGGGGTTACATACAAAAGAACCTCCCCAGAAACGGGTTCCCGCCTCTTCGCCAACCCGGTTTACCGATACTACATGTACTCCGTTGGCAATGGCATGGCTTCGCTGAATGGTTTGCCAGGCCTCAAACTGCTCGCGGTTGAGGGTTTCGGAGGGTTCGGTTGTGTCCCAACCAATGGCGGTGGGATAGAAGAGAATTTCGGCACCCTTGAGGGCGGTAAGCCGCGCGGCTTCGGGGTACCATTGATCCCAGCAAATGAGCACCCCGCATTTGGCATAGCGGGTGTTAAACACTTGGTAGCCGGTATCGCCGGGGGTGAAATAATATTTTTCGTAGAAGCCCGGGTCGTCGGGGATATGATTTTTGCGGTAGATTCCCAGTAGCGAACCGTCGGCATCGATAACGGCTGTGCTGTTGTGGTAGAGGCCGGGAGCCCGTTTTTCGAATAGAGAGGCAATCACTACCACCTCTAATTGGGCGGCAACTTCGCGAATGGCCTGAAGGGTGCTGCCTGGGAGTGTTTCGGCCCACTCAAAATGGTCGGGGTTTTCGATGTTGCAAAAGTAGAGCGACGAAAAGAGCTCTTGTAAACAGACAATCCGAGCCCCTTTTTCAGCGGCATCCCTGATGGCGGAGAGGGCTTTTGCCACGTTTTCCTGTTTATCGGGGGTGCATTTCATCTGCACAATCCCTACGTTCACCAGTTTCGGCTCCATAACGCGTGAGGTTTAATCCGAATGCAAAGATAACCAATTCGCTGTAAGGTTACGCTTTTGGGCTATCTTTGCGCGCCCGCACCTTGTACACATAGAATAGATTGATACGATGATTAAGTTGATAGCAGCCGATTTAGACGGCACCTTACTTGACGACCGCAAAGAGGTTTCTCCGGAGTTTTGGCCTCTTTATGAAAGGCTGCGTAGCCAGGGAATCCTATTTGCTGTGGCCAGCGGTCGGCAGTATTTCAATCTGGCCGATGAGTTCAGCCAAATTGCTTCTGATTTGTTGATTATTGCCGAGAACGGGGCCTATGCAAAGAGGGGCAATGAGGAGGTGTTTGTGAATGCAATGGATTTTTCGTCGGTAATTCACTGCGTGAAGGCTACCCGTGAGTTGGAGGGCGCTTATGCTGTGGTGTGCGGAAAAAGGTCGGCCTGGGCCGAGAATCGCGATGAGGCTTTTTTGCGTGAGACCCGTCGCTATTACAAGGAGTTCAGGCTGGTAAACGATCTGACCCTCGTTGACGATGAAATTTTAAAGGTGTCGATATGCGATTTTACCCATGCCGAAGCGGTGTCGTATCCCTTTTTTAAGTCGCGTTTGGGTCACTGCACCGTAACACTGGGAGGCAGTCAATGGGTCGATATAGCCAATCCCACTGCCAATAAGGGGAGCGCTTTGCAGAGGGTGGGCACGCATTTTGCGATTGGCAGCAACGAGATGATGGCCTTTGGCGATTATCTGAACGACCGCGAGATGCTTCAGGAGGCCTATCATAGTTTTGCCATGAAAAATGCCCATCCCGAGGTGAAGGAGGTGGCACGATACGTTATCCCGTTCGATAATAATGAGGAGGGGGTGGTTCGAACCATAAAACACTTTATCTTTCAGGAAAGTTAAGCGGATTCATTCGTATAAATTTTTGTGATGTTGGTAGACCTTACCCATATTATTTTTGCCGGAATGCCTGTTTTCCCGGGCTCCCGGCCCCCCGAAATAGCCCTCTGTGCCGGGCTCGGGGAGGAGGGATATCGTGAACATTGGCTCAGTATCAGTGCGCATACCGGAACGCATATCGATGCACCGGCTCATGTTCTGGAGGGGGGTAGTACGCTCGACCTACTGCCACCCGAACGGTTTACGGGGAGAGGGGTGAAAATTGACGTTTCGGGTTTCGATTCTATTTCGCCCTCCGTTCTCGAACCGTTTGTTCCGCTATTGGCCGATGCCGATTATCTTCTTTTTTATACAGGATGGCAGGATAATTGGGGATCCGACAGCTATTTCTCGGGCTATCCTCTCCTGACCGACGAGGCTGCTCATCTGCTGGGCAAAATGGGGCTGAGTGGCGTGGGGGTAGATGCCCCCTCGTTCGATGCAGTGGATTCGGCCGATTTGCCGCTTCACAAGTTGTTAGCGGGCAGCGGACTTCTTCTGGTAGAGAATCTGACCCATTTAGACCTTCTTCCCGAGGCAGGCTTTTCCTTTTTCTGTATGCCGCTCTTTATCAGCCATTCCGACGGTTCTCCGGTGCGTGCCTTTGCGCAGCTTTAGCTCCGGTTTTCGTTTTTGTGGGCATTTGGGGCGTTAGCAATAAAAAATGGCTAATTTCGCCGGCACAAAAAACAGGCAGATGGAACGCTCTTTTCTTTTTTCTTCTGTTGTACTTACTTTTTCCGGTTTACTTATTACAGGCCTGATTCCCCATCGGGCCAAGGCTGTTGCAGTAATTATACTTGTGGCTGCCAATGCTGTGCTCACCTCTTTGGTGGCGCTCTCGGCGCTGGTGCATGGGCCGTTTGAGATGACGATTTCCAGTTTCGGCTTTTTTGGTGATATCGCGGTGCGGGTTGATGCGCTGGCTGCCTGGTTTATGCTGATTGTGAATTTTATCTCGGTGAACGGAGCCATCTATGGATTGGGATATACCCGTATGTATAAAGAGCAGCATGCCAACCTCTCTTTTCATTGGATGCTCTATCTGCTCTTTCATTCGGCCATGATATGGGTTTGTATGGTGCAAAACAGCATGGCCTTTCTGGTGGTTTGGGAGTTGATGTCGTTGTCGTCGTTGTTGCTGTTGCTTTTCGAACACAAGCAGCAGGCAGTGCTCGATGCCGGAGTAAAATATCTGGTACAGATGCACTTAGGAGTTCTCTGTTTGACGGTAGCTTTTGTGTGGGTCTATTCCGAAACGGGATCGTTCGATTTCACGGCAATAGGTCATTTCTTTGGTTCGCACCCTAATATCTGGCTATTCCTCCTCTTTTTTGTGGGGTTTGGCATCAAGGCGGGCATGATTCCTCTCCATACCTGGTTGCCCTATGCGCATCCTGCTGCCCCTTCGCATGTTTCGGCAGTGATGTCGGGGGTGATGGTAAAACTGGGTATCTATGGCATTTTACGCGTGGTTACCTTTCTGAAAGCCGACTATCTGCTGTTGGGCGAGGTGGTGTTGTTTGTCTCGGTGGTTACCGCGCTTTATGGTATTCTGAATGCGGCTGTACACCGCGATGTAAAGCGGATGCTTGCCTATTGCACCATCGAGAACATTGGTATTATTGGATCGGGCGTTGGATTGGGTTTGATGGGATTAGGTTCAGGCAGCCGGATTCTGGTGATTTTGGGATTTGGAGGGGCGCTCTTGCACACGTTGAACCACTCGCTCTTTAAGTCGCTTCTCTTTTTTTCGGCCGGCTCAATTTACCAGCAAACCCACACGCGAAACATGGAAAAACTGGGCGGGTTGCTTAAGCGAATGCCCAAAACAGGTCTCCTCTTTTTGGTGGGAGCCCTGGCTATTGGCGGATTGCCGCCGTTTAACGGATTTGTATCGGAGTTCCTGCTCTATTCGGGCTATCTGGAAGGCATTCGTTCGTTTGGGGTGGCGCAGGTGGTTCTTATGGTGTTTGCTGTTAGCTCGCTAGCCATTATCGGGGGGCTTTCGGTGCTCACCTTTACAAAGGCTTTTGGCGTGATCTTTCTGGGAAGTGAAAGGTCGGCGCATCCGCATCATGCCGAAGAGGTTCCTCTTGTGATGCGGATTCCCCAGTATCTGACGGTGGTTGCTATGTTTTCGGTGGCACTTTTCCCGGGTCGATTCTTGGGTTGGGTGTTGCATCCGGTACAGCTGTTTATGCCGGCAGGGCTGGCGGTCGATACCTCTCTTGTTGGCAGTCGCATACTGCTTATGCAGGAGATTGCCTTTGGGTCGCTTCTGCTGATGGGTCTGATTGCCCTAATCTATACAGTAAGAAGATTTGTAATGGCACCGACTCACTCCCTGTGTGGTTGTACATGGGGATGTGGTTATGTAAAACCTTCGCCGGTTATGCAGTACACGGGCAAGTCGTTTTCGAAAACCTTAGGTAAGCTGTTGAATTTTATTATTTTAAAGCGAAAAAATTATCTCGAGGTGGCTCCGGGCGAGATTTTCCCGGCGCCCCGCAGCCATTCGTCGTATTACGAAGATATGATTGAGGAGAAGCTGTTTCGGGGTAGTGTAGATGGTCTGCTTCGCGTTTTGTACTATTTCAGGTTTGTGCAAAACGGGAAAACGCAGTTTTATGTTTTGTATGGTATCGTTTTTATTCTTCTGATTTTTATTGGGACTCTTTTTCATATGATCTGATGAATTTCCTGGCAATTTGCGTGGCAGTAGTTCTCGCGGCCGGACTGATTATACCCTTCAGCCCCGTGTCGTTAAAGGCCAAACTGACGGTTGCAGCTACCCTTCTGCTTGCCATGCTTACCTCTGTTCCTGCTTTTCGGGCCCTTTCGGGATCCGAAAGCCGGTTGTTGCTGGAGGGATTGCCTGTAACAGGAGCCGTTATTCTGGAGGTTGATGCCTTGTCGGGCTGGTTTATGCTGATAATCAACTTCACCTTTGTAACCGGCGTGTTATACGGGGTCTACTATATGAGAGCCTATGCCGAACAAAAGGCAAACCTCTCGCTTCATGCCATTGCTTTTGTTTTGTGTCACGCTGCCCTGCTTGCCCTGTGTGTGGTGCAGAATAGCATGGCCTTCTTAATTTGTTGGGAGATTATGGCGTTGACAACCTTTCTGCTGGTGATTTTTGAGCATGCCAAGGCAGAAACCTTAAAGGCAGGTATTAATTTCTTGATACAGAGTCATATATCTATACTCTTTCTGATGCTGGGCTTTATGTGGGTGGCGGTTCGAACCAACTCTTTTGGTTTTGATGCCTTTGGCCGCTTTGCCGAACAGGAGCCGGCGCTGATGACAACGGGGCTCTTCTTTACCTTTTTTGTGGGGTTTGCCATCAAGGCGGGTTTTGTTCCTTTTCATACCTGGCTTCCCTATGCGCATCCGGCAGCTCCGGCTCACATTTCGGGTATTATGTCGGGGGTAATCATCAAGATTGGAATCTTTGGTATTCTGCGAATGCTTTTGCTGTGCCAACCCGATTATACCACGGTGGGGGTGGTGATTCTCGGGTTTTCGGTTGTGTCGGGTCTTTACGGCGTGATGCTTGCGCTGCTTCAACACAATTTGAAGCGTTTGCTGGCCTATCACAGCATTGAGAATATCGGGATTATCGGTATGGGAATCGGCATAGGATGCACCGGATTGGGCAGTGAAAACCGGGTTGTGGCGCTGCTGGGTTTTTCGGGGGCGCTTCTCCACACGCTGAACCATGCGTTATTTAAATCGCTGCTCTTTTATGCTGCAGGTTCGGTTTACCGCGCGGCTCACACCCTGCAAATTGACAGGTTGGGTGGCCTTGCAAAGAAAATGCCCCGCACGGCATCTCTTTTTCTTGTGGCCTCTTTGGCCATCTGCGGGCTTCCCCCTTTTAATGGCTTTGTGTCGGAGTTCCTTGTTTACAAAGGGCTCTTTGCCGGATTTCACGGGCAGGAGAGCTCGCTGTTGTGGCTCTATATCTTTTCGGTGGCCGGCTTGGTGGCCATTGGAGGGATGGCTCTCTTCTGTTTTACCAAGGCGTTCGGTTCCATCTTCCTGGGGCTTCCCCGAAAAGAGCTCAATGCTTTGGGGCCACAGCCGGCAGGCGTCGCATTATATGCGCTCTATCTGATTGCAGGGGTCATGTTGGTGATAGGCTTGATGCCGCTCCTCTTTTCGAGGCTCATGTGGCCGGCAGTGGCTCTGTTTGTGCCATTCGATTATGGGGAGAGTGTTCTTTCTGCCTCGGTCGCAGTTGAGTGGGTGGGCATTTCGTCCATAGGGTTCCTGCTATTGCTATGGTTTCTGTTTGTGGTCAGGCGGTTGGTTGTGGTATCGCATCAAAGCGATACCGGGGCAACCTGGGGTTGTGGGTATGTGGCTCCCACTGCCAGCATGCAATATACGGCCAGTTCGTATGTGAGGGCATTTAGGAAGCTGGCCGAACCTCTGCTTGTTGTACACAAAAAGAAGAAGGAGTTAACAGGTATCTTTCCTTCGGAAGGAGCGCACGAAACCCATCCTTACGATAAGGCGGAGGCCTGGTTTGTGGATAGACCGATCAACCTCCTGCATCGCTTGTTTAATGGCTTCTCTTTTTTGCAGAACGGGAAACTGCAGGTTTACATTATCTACGGAGTGGCTTTTGTGGCGCTGGTGCTTTTAGTACCTGTTCTGTATGAAAAACTTACCTTGTTAATTCGTTTTTTAAACCGGATATAAGATGATTAGCTTAGTGTTAATTCTTTTGGCAAGCTTTTTCTTTGTAGGCATTGTGGTGCGAACCAAAAGCCTTGTCACCGGCCGAATGGGTCCGGGTCTGTTTCAGCCGGTAAGAGATGTTTGGCGTCTCTTTCGGAAGGGGTCGGTGTTTAGCCAGACAACCACCTTTGTGTTTCAGATTGCCCCTACCATCTATTTTGCTTCGGTGCTGATGGCCATCATGGTGATTCCCTTTGGCAGCCACAAGGGGCTTATCTCGTTCGATGGCGACTTTATCTTTTTTGCCTATGTGCTGGCTTTGGGTAAGTTCTTCTCTATTATCTCGGCACTCGACACGGGGAGTAGTTTCGAGGGGATGGGGGCCAGTCGCGAAGCGCTCTTTTCTATGTTTGCCGAGCCCGCCTTTTTTATTTTGATAGGTTCCTTTTCGCTACTTACCGGGCACACCTCCTTTTCCGAGATTTTTATGTCGCTCCACTATGGGTCGCACATCTCCTATCTGCTTTGCACGCTGGCTACCTTTGTGTTGGTACTGATAGCCATGATCGAAAACAGTCGCATGCCGATTGACGATCCGAAAACCCATCTTGAACTCACCATGATTCATGAGGTTATGATTCTCGATAATAGCGGGTTCGACCTGGGGTTGATTACCTGGGCCTCCTACCTGAAGTTTGCCATGTATGGAGGGTTAATTGCCAATCTGTTTGTGGGCAGCGCGCCCCTTCTGCCGGCCATTCTCATATTTGCCACCATTCAGGTGCTGTTTGCCATTGCCGTGGGTTTGATTGAATCGTTTATGGCTCGCTTCCGGATGAATCATAATCCCCAGTTTATCTTTGCTTTGTCGTCGGTTTCACTCCTAATCTTTTTTGGCGTGTTACTGGTTTTGGAGAAGTTTATTTAATCGCGAACTTATTCTACAGAAAAGATGCTTAATGTTTTGCTTATTACCTTTACCATCTCGCTGCTCTATTTGAGTATTGCCAACCGTTTGCGTACCTATATCAAAATTTTGGCCTTTCAGGGTGTGCTGCTCTTTGGCGTGGCCTTTATTGAACTCCGCGAGGTGAGTACGTTGAACCTGATTTTTATTCTTCTGGAAACGATTGTTTTTAAGGCGATTGCGGTTCCTGTTTTTATTAACTATCTCATTAAGCGAAATCATATTACCCGAGAGTCGGAGCCCTTTCTGCCCAATTTTGTCTCTTTGCTGGTGGTAACTGCTATTTTTGTGGTTACGATTTTGCTTTCGTACTCCATTTCGGATCCGCATCTGGCCAAAATCTCCTTTATCGTGGCGCTTTCTACCCTTTTTACCGGGCTGTACATTATCTCCAGCCGTAAAAAGGTGATTACGCATGTTATGGGTTATCTGGTGATTGAGAACGGGGTTTTCATCTTGTCGCTGGCGGTTGGAAACGAAATGCCGATGCTTGTGAATCTGGGTATCATGCTCGATATTTTTGCCAGCGTTCTGATTCTCGGCATCTTTGTAAATAAGATTGGCGATGTGATTAAGGGTGCTGATGTTGACCAGCTTAGGAGCTTGAAGGATTAATCTAAATGCATTGTTCGTAATGATTGCGATCTATCTCTTTTCTGCCGTTTTGATAAGCGGAATTCTCTTTTTTAACCGGAACAGTCGGCTCCATTACAGCCTGGTGGTACTCTTTGTGTTGCTGCAGGTTGCCTATGGCCTGTTTGCTCTGGGCCATATGAACCAAACCGAACTCACCTTTTTCACGCCCGATGCCTTGGGTGTCTTGATGTTTTGGGTGGCGGTGATTGTGGGGGCTGCGGCACTTTTTCACAGCTATATTTACATGAAGAACCGCTCCGAGTTACCTCGTTCCAGGGCCATCTACTTTTCGGCCATGACGTTGCTTATTACAGCTGTGAGTGGAGCCTACATGGCAAATCATATTGCGGTAATCTGGATTTTTGTGGAGGTTACCACCCTGAGTGCTTCGGCCCTGATTTACCACCACCGAAACGAACGCTCGCTCGAAGGAACCTGGAAGTATGTTTTTATTTGTGCAATCAGTGTGACCTTTATCTTTATCGGTATTCTTTTTCTGAGTATGGCCATGTACGATACCGGTACCACCGATATGACCTTTGGTCGTTTGCTGGAGGTTGCTCCCCGGCTAAACCCTTTCTGGCTCCGTTTGGCCTTTTTGTTCATTTTTACCGGGTTTACCGCCAAGCTGGGCCTTGTGCCTATGTATACGGCTGGCATCGACGCCAAAGATAAGGCTCCGGCCCCCGCGGGAGCACTCTTTTCGAGCATTGTAATGAATATGGGTTTTGTGGGGCTTTTCAGAATCTATGTGGTGGTGGCAAATACCCCGATTCATGCCTGGGCCAACACCGTGATTTTGATTGCCGCTCTTCTCTCGGTGTTTGTGGCTGCTGTGTATATGGTGAAGGTAAAGAATCTGAAGAGGATGTTTGCCTACTCCAGTATCGAGCATATGGGGTTGGTGATGCTGGGGATTGCTGCCGGAGGCGTTGGTTATTATGCTGCAATTCTGCATATTGTGCTCCATTCTTTTGTGAAATCTTCGCTGTTTTTTCAGTTTAATCAGGTGTACCGGGTGTATCAGAGCAAAAGCATCTACGACGTGGGTAGTTACTTTACCTATAATCTTACGGGCGCCATGGTGCTGCTATTGGGATTCTTCTTTGCCACAGCCATGCCTCCATCGGGTCTTTTTGTGAGTGAATTCATGATCTTCAGGGCTATGTTTGAGTCTCATCTGCTTGCGGTGTTGTTGGTGGTTATGCTGCTGCTCACCATTATTATCTGGTCGTTCGGGAAGAATATGTTTAAACTGCTCTTTACGCCTCCTATCGATTTCGACTCTGCCAAAGCGCCTAAGATTCCACCCTCTCACTCGCTGACCCAGTTTTTGTTGTTGGGGTTGTCGGTTTGGTTTGGGCTGAACCCTCCGGCGTTCTTTGTGGAATGCATTCGCGAAGCCATTAAATTTTTACCGTTATGAGTCTGAATTATCTGGTTGTACATAATAATGCCACGGTTCCATTGGCATCGATTCCCGAGTTGGAGTATACCGCCTTTTATGAGCAGATTGTGAACCGGTTCATGTGCAGCGAAGGACATCATTGCCTGAACTATTATGCGATTGAACAGGGGCGTGGGTATCGGTTAATCTGCTGTATTGCAAACGATTTTAATCACGAGATTTATCTTTTGTCGAGTGTGGTGGAGTTGGCCGGGGTGTATGCTTCGTTTTCGGCCGTTCATCCCGCTTTCGAAAAGTTTGAACGCGAAATTCATGAGAATATCGGGCTAAACTATTCCGGCCACCCTTGGTTGAAACCGGTACGGTATGCTTTTAATCGGAAGGATGTCTCGAAGGAGATTGCCAACTATCCCTTTTATTCGATCGCTAGCGAAGAGCTGCATGAGGTGGGGGTTGGACCCATTCATGCGGGGATTATTGAGCCTGGACATTTCCGATTTATATGTAACGGCGAACAGATTCTGCATCTGGAGATCCAGCTGGGATACCAGCACAGGGGCATTGAGTCGTTGTTTCTTGAGAAGGAATCGTTGTTGCAACGGGTTATGTTGGCCGAATCGATTGCCGGAGACTCAGCTGTGGCTCATACTACGGCATTTGTAAATGTGTGGGAGAGCCTGTGTGGTTTTGAGCCCGACGAGGCACTTTGTTTTGAGCGTTGTATGGCGTTAGAGCTGGAGCGGATTGCCATTCATACGGGCGACCTGAGTGCGATGTGCGGCGATATTGCCTATCAGTTGGGAAATGCGGTGTTTGGCCGGCTTCGGACCCCTATTCTCAATTTTTTTCAGGAGTGGTGTGGGAACCGTCTGGCAAAGGGATTAATCAGGCCGGGCAAGAGTAACTTCCCTTTTACCCCTTCGCATGCCAAGCGGTTGATGGAGGTTTTCGATCTCTACGAACCCCACCTGCACGAGATGAGCAATAAGTTGTTTAAGCTGCCCAGTGCCTTGTCGCGGTTCGAAAAGACGGGTGTTGTGCGAACCGAAGAGGCGCTCCAAACCGGTAGCGTGGGGGTAGCGGCTCGTATGAGTGGCGTAACCCGCGATATTCGCGCTTCGCATCCGTTTGGGCTCTACACTGCCCTGCAGCACGAACCCATTGTGAAGCGCCATGGCGATGTCTATTCCAGAACCAAAATTCGCTGGCAGGAGATAGAACAGTCGGCCGGCTATCTCAGGCAATGGGTCAAACAGGTTCCTGTTGCTCCCTCGGAGCGGGTCGCTTTGGGTGCTGCTGCTCCCTCTTCGTTTACCATTTCGCTGGTGGAGGGGTGGCGCGGTGAGATATGCCATTGTGCCATCACCAACGAAGAGGGTCAACTTGTGCACTACAAGATTAAGGATCCCTCTTTTCATAACTGGCTGGCTCTGGCTCTGGCCGTTCGGAATAATGAGATATCCGACTTCCCTGTGTGCAACAAAAGTTTCAATCTTTCGTACGCCGGGCACGATTTGTAAACGATAAAAGAGAAAGGGTATGCTCGATCATCTAAAAATCATCTACCATCAGGGAAAGCAGTATATTCCCGATGTAACCCGGGCGCAGGTGCCCGGCATTTTCAGGGGCCGACCGCTGATTAGCAACCTCAAGGTCGACGAGCAGGCGCTGCAGCGTCTCTGTCCCATGGGGGCCATCGGAACGTCTCCCGTTTCGATCGATCTTGGGAAGTGTGCATTTTGCGGGGAGTGTGCGTTGGCGTTTCCCGATAAGATTTGCTTTACTACCGACTATAAACTGGCAACAAACAGCCGCGAACGTTTGGTAATCAGCGAAGGTTGTACCGAACCGGTGTTGCTCGATGAAGCCAGGGTGCGGAGAGAGATCCGGTCGCTTTTTGGCGGTTCTCTGAAGCTTCGGCAGGTTTCGGCGGGCGGCGACAACAGTTGCGAACTCGAACTGAATGCATGTGGGAATGTGAATTTCGATATGGGTCGGTTCGGGATTGAGTTTGTGGCATCGCCGCGCCATGCCGACGGCATTGTAATTACGGGTCCCATCACTGTGAATATGGCTCAACCGCTACAGATCTGTTACGATGCGGTTCCCCATCCCAAAATGATTATTCTGGTTGGAACCGATGCTATCAGCGGGGGGCTGTTTGCCGGGAGCAAGGCAATAGACCGTTCGTTTTTAGACAGATATTCGGTAGATCTCTACGTTCCGGGAAACCCCACCCATCCCCTGGCCTTTATCAATGGGGTGCTTTCGCTGATTCGTAAGCCGGCAAAGAAATAGGCGCATCGCTTGCCTGTAACTTGTTCTGTGGGTAAAATGATGTACATTTGTTTCTATGTCGACAAGCCTCTGTTTATCTCTACAATCCTGAGTCTCTGTTAGCGATTCCATGTCTCTGTCGACGATTCTCTGGTTCTTTTGTCTCTCCTTAATCTTTTGATATGCGTACTCGAATACCCTCTCTACTCTCTTTGTGTGCCTTGGTTTTGTTGGCTTCGACCCTTCTGTTCGCTTCGGGGTGCAGTAAGGACGACGAACCTGCCGATATGGGGCTGGCTGTATCGGGCAGTTATACCGGCGATCTGCTCAGCGGCCTTGAGGTCGATCCCGAAGCGCCCATTTCGTCGTTGGTGCCTCTGGTTCTCTTCGAAAAGCTCACCGAGAAGTCGGTTAGCATGCTATATCCCGGTTTTTCGCCGGAGGCGGGCGTTGCCCTGAATCTGGAGATCGACTTAACCCTTTCGCCCAAATCAGGTGGAAAATATGCCTTCAGCGGCCAAAAATCCTTCGCGGTTAACAGTGTGGTTTATCTGGTAACGGTAGGCGGAGAGGGGGGCGAGGATTGGGTCGATCTGGATATTGATGTTTTATCGGGATCCGAAGAGCTGCAGTTTGCCTTTCAGGGCGATCGGATCAGTGAGGAACTGCTCGATTTTTCGGCTTTGGTGGCTGGAAGCTATACCGGATCGTGGTATGCACAGCTGAATCAAACGGCAGTGGTACCCGATCCTGCCGGAGCCATTCTCATTGAGCGGACGGATGTGAGTCATATACGAATCCGAACCCAATCGGTGGTGTTTGCCGAGGATTTCCCTGTTTCTTTGAACTTGGAAACAGCCCTCTTTAAGCGTCTGGGTGGTTATGTGGTTGACCGTGATTCTGCACAGATATTGATTCCTGCCGAACTATCGCCCTCTGAAACTCCCTTTATGGCCATGGCCATCTACTCCTGCTCTATCAACGGAAGTTTAATCTTCTTCGATTTGTCGATTGCCGATATAGGCCTTTTGGTCAGTTTTTCCGGAAATAAACCCTGAGTTGAATGGAACCCTATACCGCCTTGACTTCCCGATACGGGGAGATGAAGTATAACCGATGCGGCAAGAGCGGCATCTTGTTACCTGCCCTTTCGTTGGGCTTATGGCATAATTTTGGCGATGTGGATGATCCCGGTACCTATCGCCGCACTTTGCGAAGCGCTTTTGATGCAGGGATTACCCACTTTGATCTGGCCAACAATTATGGCCCCCCTCCCGGGGCTGCCGAAACCAATTTCGGCCGCATTCTCCGTACCGACTTTGCGGGTCTTCGCGACGAGTTGATTATTTCGACCAAGGCCGGGTATACTATGTGGCCCGGGCCTTACGGCGACTATGGCTCCCGGAAGTATATGCTTGCCAGTCTCGATAAAAGTCTTCGGCGAATGGGGGTTGAGTATGTGGATATCTTTTATTCGCACCGTCCCGACCCCAATACCCCCATCGAGGAGACCATGGGAGCGCTCGATTCGGCTGTCCGATCGGGAAAAGCACTCTATGTGGGGCTCTCCAACTACTCTGCCTCGCAGACGCTTGAGGCTTTGGCGGTTTTAAAACGTTTGGGTACCCCGTGTCTGATTCATCAGCCCAAGTACTCTATGTTTGTGCGCGATCCGGAGCAGGGGCTCCTCGATGTATTGGGGAGCGAGGGAATCGGATGTATTCCCTTTTCGCCTCTGGCTCAGGGTCTTCTCACAGCCAAGTATCTCCGGGGTATACCCGAGAATTCGCGGGCGGCCAAATCGCACGGTTTCCTGCAGGTTTCCGAAGTGACTAAGGAGAAGGTCGAAAAAATCAAAGCGCTCAATGAGGTTGCCCAAAGGAGGGGTCAGTCGTTGGCCCGGATGGCTCTCGCCTGGCTTCTGAAAGATTCGCGTGTGACTACTGTACTGATTGGTGCCAGCAGTCCGGAACAATTAGCCGATAATCTGGGTTGTCTTAAGAACCTTAGTTTTGCTCCCTCCGAACTGGATGAGATTGAAAGAATTCTGGCATAGGCAGCCGATGCCGTGAAACGCCACTGTTGGGGGTTGCTCTCTTTTGGCGTTTCACGGCACCGGGTTGTGCCTGTTGCTTTCAGTTGCTACTGTTCTGTTGGCTGTTTTTCGGGCTTTTTTGCCCGGTTGGCCGTTGCCAAAGGTTACAGCTCTTCTACCACTACATCGTCAATGTAGAGTCCTTCGCCGGCCACTCTCGGGTCGTACGACCTCACTTCAATGCGGAGCAGGGTGGCGCCAACAGGTGCAATAAAGCTTTTTCCGGCATATACATTGGTGTATCGGGCATTCACTCCCTGGTAGGTTGTGATTTGTAGCGGAGCACTCTCTTCGCTCAACCCTCCGGTCGATGCCGATTGACGCCAACTGCTGTAATATCGCCAACGTGTAGAACTGTTGGGACTGTAAATGGGAAGTGTAATCCGGTAGGTTTTTCCGGGCGTGACCTGGATATCCTGGTAGAGGCAGCTCTTTCCCTCAAGCCGTACCGAATACTCTCCCGGTGTGAGGGTCTCCGGTACACGGCAGGCTATTTTGTCGGCTCCGGTGGTTCCGCTTGCGTAAAATTTCCAGTTGGAAGGTACCAGCCCCAGCAGGGGGTCACCGGCCCCGTTCGGACTGGCTTCCCACAATTCGAATCCACCGTTTGCCAACAGGTTTACGGTTTGCGTGTTCTCTTCGTTTTGTGTGGGTATTAAATCGAACCAACCGCCATCGACAACCACACTTTCCCATGCCTGCGAGGTAATGGAGAAGGCCATCTCCTGTTGTGGCGCTTCGGTGGGGAAGGTGCCTTTAATCACCGTGATTTTGTTGGCATAGATGTAGTCGGAGGCTGTGATGCTTGCCGAATAGGAGAGGGTGTCGCATCGCCAGTCGATACGGATCTCGGGTCGTGCGTTACCCGGGAAAAGGTAGAGCTCGTTGGCACTGCTGCCCAGGGGGCCCGCCGGTACCACCGCGTGGCTGATAGATACGGTTTCGGTTCCGGGCTCTCCTTCGAGGTTGATGGATTGGGGAATATTCTTTACACTCCAGGTAAGTTGTGTGGCATCGGAGGGGACATTCTCCAGGAGAAGCCTTATCATACCTACCTTTCGCATCAGGGTGATGGTTACGGTTCCCGTAAAGGATTCATTGATGGTTACAGCGCTCTCGCCCACAAAGATGTCGGAGGCCCGGTCGGGTATTCCTAACGAGGCCTTCAGGAAGAGTTTAATATCTTGGTACTTGGGGTCTGCAGGGTAACTAATCTCCTCCTGAGTGCTCACATTCGATACGATTACGATTCGGTAGGTTCCATAGGGAAGGGTGAGGTTTCGTTGGTTCAACGCTGCCACATCCGGCTCCGCAAATTCCATACAGCTGTTGTCTTGCGAATCGAAGACAAACAGTCGCAGGTTTTGCCCGTTTTCGCTCTTGAGCGGACTCTCTAAACCTGTGTCGTCGGACTGGCGCAGTTGAAACGTTATGGCTTTTCGGGGTTGACCACCCGTCTCTTCGATGGCCTCTTTTACGCATCCCCAGAGGCTTAGGGTGGCCGCAAGGGCCGCAATACACAATTTTTTCATAGCGATTTGGTTTTGGTTTTTGGTTCTGCAATAATAATATATGGAGATACTTAATTCTAATAAACTAAGTTTTATTGTAGACCCTATTGGTCATTGCGCAAATTCACTATTTTTACTAGCCAAATAATTGTGCTATGAGAAGGTATCTGATTGTTTCTGTTGCTTTATTGCTGACCGCAGGTTTAGGTTTCTACCTTTCGAAGGTGCTGTATACTGTTCGCGAGGGGAGCGATGTGGATGCTACCGCTAAGTCGGTATTGCTTTGGAATCGTTGTTTGCAGTGTCATTCGCAGAATCCTGAGTTGCCTTTTTATGCCTCATTCCCTGTTATTTCTGATATGTTGGCCAGAGATGTGGAGCAGGGTTATCAACATGCCGACCTAGAGCCCTTTATGGATCTTCTGGAGTTTAACACCCAGCTGCCCGAGGCGATGCTGGCAAAAATTGAGCAGACTCTGCTCGAAGGTTCTATGCCTCCGCTCTCCTATGCGGTGGTTCATTGGGGCAGAAACATTAACCGGAAGGAGAAGGCTCTGTTGCTCGATTGGATTTACAATAAAAGGCAGGTCTATTATGCGTCGGGTTTGGCTGCAGAGCCGTTTGCAAATGCCATGGTTCAGCCTCTTTTCGATTCGCTCGAGTTTCAGCCTCACATTGCGGCGTTAGGCGAACAACTTTTTCATGATGTGAGGCTTTCGATCGACAATACGGTGTCGTGTGCCACCTGCCACGGTCTGAACACCGGGGGAGTCGACCGGAAACCCGTTTCGGAGGGTATCAAAGGGCTTTTGGGCGATGTGAATTCGCCTACTGTCTTTAATGCTGCTTATAATATTGTGCAATTCTGGGATGGGAGGGCAGTAGACCTCCAGGAGCAGGCTGCCGGACCTCCCATGAATCCGGTTGAAATGGGATCTGTTTCGTGGGATAGCATTGTGGCAAAGTTTCCTAAAGAGGAGCCTTTTATGGTGCAGTTTCTGGCTGCTTTTCCCGAAGGGTTAAATCAAAAAACCCTGACTGCGGCGATTGCGGAGTTCGAAAAAAGCCTCACCACCCCCAACAGTCGGTTCGATCAGTATCTGAAAGGGAAGGAGGATGCTCTGACTGTGCAGGAGAAACGGGGGTTCGAACTCTTCCAGGCGCACCGTTGTGCCACCTGTCATGTGGGGATGCTGATGGGAGGTCAGTCGTTCGAAAAAATTGGATTGAAGGCCGACTATTTTTCCGATCGGGGAGGAGAGGTGAAAACATCCGATTATGGGTTGTTTAACACCACAAAGCGGGAGTACGATATGTTTCGCATGAAAACGCCCACCTTAAGGAATATTGCCCTCACGCCCCCCTATTTTCATGATGGCACCCATAACACGCTTACGGAGGCTGTGGAGTCGATGTTGAAATATCAGACCGGTACCCGGATGAAACCGGCCGAACTGGAAGATATGCTTCTTTTTCTTGAAACGCTTACCGGTTACTATCAGGGTAAGCTGCTGGAGTAGTTTGTCTGTAGGGCCTTATTGCTCTGCCTATTCCGACAACCATCCCGAAATTTTTTGGATTACCTCTGTTTTCAAGGGCTCGGGAAGGGAGTTGATGCGGGTTCTGTGGCTTCCACCGGGCATTTCGGCTCTCATCATCTCCTCTTTTCTGCGGGGCACCCTGATTCCGGCAGCGGTCCAGGGGTCGTTTTCGCCATACACAAAGATCATTTTCGGGTCTTCTTTGCGTAAATATTTCTTTACTCTGTTGTAGGCCTCCTTTTCGAAGGGAAACCATTGATCTTCATTTAAAAAGACCCTTGGCAGGTAGTTTTCTATGTTGGACCGGGTAAGGTATTTTCGGAAGGATTTGGTGCTGTATCCGTAATAGCCTATTTCGCGGGCTGCCTGTACAAAGAAGGGGTCGAAATAGTCGCCTGCTTTAAAATAGTCGGGGTCGCTGATTTTCATCCAGTGGTCGAACAGCTCCTGATCGGAGGCGGTTGTGGGGGGAATCTGCGAGATGGGTGAACCCCACTGCCAGGTAGAGAAGGAGTATTCCAAAACGGAGAGGTCGTAAACCTCTTGGAGAGGCACTCTGAAGTTGTACTTCCGCTGTTTGCAATATTCGGTAAAGAGGGGGAGAAGTTGGCTTTTTCTGCGAAGAATCTCCTTTTGAACGGTTTCGATACGCACCCTTTCCTTGCGGGTTCCCACCTTTCGCAGGAAGGGTTCGTGACGGCCATCCTCCACGGCCTTGCAGATAGGCGCCACATAGGGAACAGCAATATCTGTATCGTAAGGGAACCAGGCTTTGTGGTAAATGGCTGTCTGCCCACCTTTGCTGATACCGGTACTAATCCACTTGCCCGGGTAGATGCTTTTAAGGCGGTTGACGATGGCGTGTAAATCGTTTACAGCCTGCTCAACCGTGAGATGTTCCCACGCTTTTTGGGTGGGTGCCGATTCCAGAAAGTAACGATGTTCTACCACAACCAGATTTGTATTGAAGAGTTTGGCCAGTTCGTCGATGTAACCCGACGAAAGAGCATATTGTGCTCCGTATCCCTCCGTTACCAGAACGGTGGGGCGGTCGAAGCCTGCATGGCCCACCACCACTCGTTGAAGAAAGGTTTCGTTAGCAGGCAGGTTGTGGTTAACAGGCTGTTCAAAGCGAAGCAGAAACTTTGCGGGAAAGAGGGTGGTTTGGAGAGGGTCTACCGACTGTACATGCGTTGTTGCACGAAGTTTCTGCGCAATCAGTGCGCTGTCGGCAGTTGCCCGGGAAGCGGTTGAGAGGGAATCTGCACCGAATATTTGCCCACAGGCAAGGAGCATCAGTACCAGAAATGCAATGCAGGTAACAGGCAGGGCGGGGTGTCGGGAACGCAGAGTCATGCGAAATGGGGTGTCAATTTATCGATTAGTGGGAGCCGGTTGCAGAGGTGTACGGAGTAATGATGCGAGGATTTTCAGGGCATATGATCCCCATACTACACCAATTGCCAAGAGGATTCGGGGAATGGTAATCCAGAGAACCGGTACGCCGATAGCCACAAATATCAGGGTGTCTTCTAACAACGAGTGCGAAACGGCCAAATGGTGGTTGAGTCGGTCGGCCTCGCGAGCCGAAATGATATGTTGACGGCGGGTTTCGATGAGAATCACAGCGCCGTAGGCCAATCCCACCACATTGCCCACAATCCAGAGGAAGGAGCTTCGCCGCGAAAGCCCGAAAATGCGCATTAACGGTGCGAGTGTTTTGGAGAGCCACTGCATAACACCAAAAGCCTGCATCAATTTTTGCATGAAATTGAGCAGCACGACTATCAGAACCAGACGAGTACTCATGAAGAGGGTAGAGGAGAGCCAGTTATGGATTACCTCGCGCAATGGAGTATTGGGATTGTTTTCGACAGCCGTAAAGAAGTAGCTGCGCGTTTCGGGCAGTAGTATATTCAGGCAGATAGCTGCGAAGAGGGCCGATCCGAGGCGAATCATCACCATTCGCCGAGCCGAAGAACCTGTCTTTCTTTGAACGGCTGTTTCGACTACCATATTGTGGGCAATCAGACACATGAGCGCCAGAATGGTCACCTCCTTGGCTGTAAAGGGGATGCTCTGGATAACTGCGAGCGCCGAATAGAGGTTTAAAAATGCCGATGTAACCAGAACAAGGGCTGCTTCGCCCCGGAGTCCGATAAGCCGAAAAAGAGGTTCCAGGTAGCCCGAGAGCCACTGAATAACCCCAAGATATTGCAGTGCTGTGACCCCGATAGATACTGGAATCATGATTTTTAAAAGCCACCAGGCCGATTGGAGCGCCGGTTTCCAGGCGAGTTGAAAACTCTCTCTGATTTTTTGGTTCATGTTGTACGGTTTGCGGTGCAAACGTACAAAAAATTGAGATGCGCCAGGTGATTACTCCACTGTAACCGATTTCGCGAGGTTTCGGGGCCGGTCTACATTGCACCCCCTCGAAAGGGCCATGTAGTAGGCAAAAAGTTGCAGGGGAATTACGGTTAGTAACGGAATTAACATCTCGTGCGAGGTTGGAATGAAGAGGGGATGGCGAGCTTCAGAAGCTATCAGGGTATCTCCCTCGGTAACCAGCGCAATAACCTGGCCGTTACGGCTGTTAATCTCCTGAATGCCGGAGGCCATCTTGGTGCGGTTCTCGTCATCGTTGGCAATGGCTATCACGGGAAACATCTCTTCGATGAGGGCAATGGGGCCATGCTTCATCTCTGCCGCAGGATACCCTTCGGCATGGACATAGGCTATCTCTTTGAGCTTAAGAGCGCCTTCGAGAGCCAACGGATAGTGGATGCCTCGCCCCAGATAGAGGAAATGTCGGATTGAGGCATATTGGCAGGCCAGCTCCTCCAAGATACTTCGGTTATCGATCAGTTTGCGCAGGTTAATCGAAAGCGCAGGAATATCTGCCATCAGTGCATCGCGCAGTGTGGCATCTTTCGATAGATAAACGGTTAAGCGGATAAATTGAATTACTTGAGCAAAGAAAGCCTTGGTAG
>CAYGID010000015.1:0-35059 GCA_964349835.1 uncultured Bacteroidales bacterium
TATCTGTTGGCTCTTTCTTTTTATTCCCAATGTATTTTTGTCGGGATTCATCTTTCCCTTGCAGAGTATGCCCGATGTCTTAAGCCGATTTGCCTCTTTGCTGCCCGGTACGGCTTTTATGGATGCCTACAGGGGCATTGTTTTCAGGGGTACCGGGCTGACAGTGAATCTCTTTTCGTTTCTTTTACTCGCACTGCCCGTTATTCCGGTGGCAGGTCTGGCGATGCTTGGCTTAGAAACCAGATATTCAAAGCGATGATTATATTGGCTGTCATAAAAAAGGAGTTCCTGCAGCTGTTTCGAAACAGACTGTTACTCTTTTTATCGCTGGTGGCCCCCTTTGTGATTTTAGGCTTGATTCCGCCTGCGTTCGAAAATCTGGTCAGGATTCGCGCCCTGGTGGTCGATCACGACGGCTCTCCCTCCAGTCGTCTTTTGGCATCGGCACTTTTGGCTTCGCCCTATTTTGAGACGGTAGAATACAAACCCTCCTTATCGCTGGCTCTTAAATCTTTAGATGGTGCCGAGGCCGACCTGGCGATGGTGATTCCCCCCGATTTCGAATCCATGCAGAACCGGGGCCTTCGGGTGCCTCTGAATCTGCTTGTCGATGGAACCCATACACTGAGTGCGGGCGATCATCTCTATTATCTCTCCGAAACCCTTCAACCCCATTTGGGGCTGCCGGGCTTCGACTATGAGGTAAGTATGCTCTTCAACCGGCACTTTTCCGGGAAGAGCTATTTTTTGGTTTCGTTGATTGTGTTGTTAATCACGTTGTTAGGCGTCTGCTTTGCATCTATTAGCGTGGTAAGCGAAAAGGAAAGATCCATTCTCGACCAACTCGAAGTAACACCCATGAATCGATTTGTTTATCTGGCCGGCAAGTTAATCCCATTTTTGGTTGTGGGCCTGTGTGAGCTCCTTTTGGGTCTGGTGTTTTGCCGTATGTGCTACGGTCTGCAGGTGGAAGGCTCTTTGCCGGGTCTGTTTCTGCTTTCTTCGTTCTATCTTCTTGCCGTGTTGGGTTTGGGGTTGTTGATCTCGATCGTTTCCGATAATCAGGTTCAAGCCATGTATCTGATTATTTTTGTTCTGCTCACGCTGATTTTGATGAGTACCATGTTTTCGTTGTTGAGCAGCATGCCCCTTTGGGCACAACAACTTAGATTCCTGAATCCTATCTACTTTATGCTGGAAGGAGCGCGATCTATTATTCTCAAAGGAGCTCCAACTGAAGGAGTCGTTAGTCAAATGGGTATTCTCGCTGCGATGACCTTGGTAACTAACGGACTTTCCGTATTTTTGTTGTATGTAAAAAGAAAAAGGTAATGTCATTCGATTCTGAAATACCGACCCATGGCTATACTGAGCTTCTCTCTTTGAGCGAAGCTCGAAAGAGCTGCCGCCGATTTCTGCCCGATCCGGTTTCGGAGGCCGATATTAATCGGATACTAAAAATTGCATCGACTGCGCCCTTTGCTTCGGGGCGTAAAAACTGGGAGGTGTTAGTAGTTGATAGTCCATCGGTGCGCGAAGCCATGGCGCAGGCTGTTTCGGAGGAGGTCGAAGCCATGTCGGGCAGAATGGATGATGATCTGGCAAGGCTCTTTGGTCAGTATGCAAAGAATTTTCGGCTGTTTCGCGAGGCTCCGTTGCTTTTAATTCCGGTGTTCAGGATTGCGCCTACCATGAAAGCTATGCTGCGAAACCATATGACTCCCGAAATCGCATTGTGGGAAAGAGACAATGCGGTGCAGTCTATTTCGTGTGTTACCATGATGATATTGCTTGCTGCCCAAAGTTTGGGCTTGGGGGCATGTTATATGACCGGTCCGCTGTTGGCCCACGATAGGTTGGCGGAGGTGCTGCATTTGCCGCCCGAAAGAAGAATTGGGGCAGTGGTGCCGGTGGGCCGCCCCTTTGTATAGTTGTTAACCTGTTTATTTTGAATTATTTAATACTTTTATCTATGGAAGTTGAAAACAAATTGCGAGAGTTACTGATGCCTATTTTAGGGATTCCATCGGTCGATAAAATTTTGCCCGAGCATGCACTGGTGAACGATTTGGGTGCTGAGAGCATCGATTTTGTGGAGATTCTGTACGTGATTGAAACCCATTTCGGGGTGAAGATTCGTATTCAGGAGATTACTATGGTCGATTACTCTTCGGAAGAGATGATGGCGGATGGAAAATTAACTCCCGAACTTGCCGTCAGGCTGAATGCTGATTTTCAGACCGACCGTTTCGAGCCGGGTCAAACGGTGAGGGATATTTACGAAACCTTTACGGTTCGTGATCTGGCCACTGTGATAACAAAAAAAATGAACGAAAAATAGCTGCCTTATGCGATTTTATATGATAGACCGGGTTAGGGAGGTCTCTGTTGGTAAGTACGTGGAGGGTATCAAATGCATTACCATGAGCGATGATGTATTTAATGAGCATTTCCCCGGATATCCCATCTTTCCCGGCTCGCTTATTCTGGAGGGGTTAGCACAATTGAGCGGCCTCTTTTTTGAGTATTGCATCCGGGAGCAGGGTCTTCCTCAAAAAAGAGCGGCTCTTTCGATGGTGAATCGTATGAAATACAGGAGGTTGGTGATCCCTGGAGATTGTCTTTCTTACAGAGCCGATGTAAAAATGTTCTACCCCGATGAGTATGCCGTGGTTACGGTAAAGGCGGTGTGCGATGGGGAGTTGTGTGCTGAGGGAGAACTCTTTTTTACCTTTCTCGACATCATGGATGAGGAGATGAAGAAAGTCGGCAACCATTTAATGGAGTTGGCATTCAGGAATGTTAAGATTGTGGCTCCGCAATGAAAATTGTTTACAAGAAATATACTGCTTCGGACGAAATCCCGGTGTATGATTACGTACACCAGCGAAAGCTGGTGAAGTATTATACCCGCGAAACCATGGCTGCAGTGGTGGCCGCCGCCGAATTGCTTGCCGGATGCGAGGTGAGGAATGATATGCCCTTTTTCTATTCGACGGGCGAAACGGAGGTGATGGAGTTTTATACCGGATCCTGCAAAACGTACGCGATTCGCAATACGACCTTCAACACCCCGCGTTTTATCGAAGATGTGGTGCCTACCATCTCGCCCCTTTCGCAGTTCAAGATGATGCGAAACATGACCCACTGCTTTGTCTCAATTGAGCATGGTTTGAAAGGCGACAATGCTGCCCTGCTCTTTTCGGCATCGGGACTACTCTATTCTGCGTTGCTTTGCGGATATGATGGCATGGTCTTGATTGGGGCCGGTCGCATGTATGCCGATGGCGCAGTTGAGTGTGGGTTTGCCTCTTTGCATCCGTCCGAACTGGCTAACCATCGGCTACTGGGGAGCGCCGATGAGGCTATAGAGTTTTTCAGACCCTCAAATCGATAATGATATGGCAGTTGTAATTACCGGTATGGGTGTTCAGTCGCCTCTGGGGTGTTCGTTTGAGGAGAGCCTACAACAGCTCGGTCGGGGTGTGCCCTGTGTTGATGATATTCAAAATTTCGATACCTCGGGCTTCTCTATGAAAGCCGCCGGAGAGATCCGACATGACGGTTCGGTTGTTAAGACGCCTGCCCATATCGACAGGAAGATCCTGTTTTTAGACCGCGCTATCGAGGAGCTGCGCCTCACTACCGGTTATGACCAACGTTACCTTCCTCACGAAAGGGTAATGAATATGGGTTGCGGCGTTGACCATGTTGATATCGAAGCACTCTTTGCAAGCGGGGAGTACCTTTTGCCTCCCTTCGCGCATTTTGGGTCGCATCACAAAACCGCGGCGCAGATGCGCGATTTGGCAAAACAGTATGATGTGTTGGGCGGTTGCCATCTTTTTGTATCGGCCTGTGTGGCTTCGACACAAGCCATTGGTTTGTCGTTCCGGATGCTTCGCCATGGATTGAACCGAGCCATTCTTACCGGAGGAAGTGAGTCGATGATTTCGCATATTAACTATATGGGCTTTTATTTGCTGGGAGCTATGGCTTCGGGTTATGCATCGCCGGTTGCCTGCAAACCTTTCGATAAACACCGAAATGGTACCGTGCTAGGCGAGGGAGCCATTGCTCTTTTGCTTGAAAACAGCAGCAGAGCACCGAAAGAGAGAATTCTTGCAGAGATTTGCGGATACGGTTCTACTGCCGATGCTTTTTCGGTTACCGATCCAGATCCTTCGGCACAGATGTTGGCACTTGCCATAGAGATGGCCTTGAAGGATGCCGGAATAGGACCCGAATTAATTGATTGCGTGCATCTCCATGGGACCGGAACACCAAAGAATGATCCTGCCGAATATCGTGCGCTTCATAGAGTCTTTGGAGAGCGGGTATCGGAGTTGCCGGTTTATTCCATGAAGGGGCAAATAGGCCACCTGATTGCTTCGTGTGGAGCTATGGAGCTATTAGGAGTAATTCATTCCATTCAGCATCAGGTAGTTTTGCCTACGGTGAATTTCTCGGAGCCCGATTCGGATGCTCCGTTTTTTGTGGTAAAAGATAAGCCCCTGGCTCTGCCGATACGATACGTGTTAAAATTGAACTCGGCTTTCGGGGGCGAAAATACCGCTCTGGTGCTAAAAAAATTTGAGGGATAGCAATATGGGACAGATTGTAATTACCGGGGCGAGTTCGGCTATTGGCCGGGCTATTGTTGAAAGGATGGCCGCCTTGGGCAAGCCTATGTTGCTGCAATGCAACAAAAATGCCGATCTCTTGGAGCCCTGGCAAGCGGTTTCGGAGGTGGTGCAGGCCGATTTTTCGGTCGATTCGGACGTGGATCGTTTTCTGTCCTGTATGGGTGATGTAGAGATTTTAGTGAATGCAGCCGCCTGTACCATTGCCGAACTGATTCCTCAGCTGAGCACCGAATCGTTGCGGAAGATGGTAGATGTAAATATTGTAGCGTTTACGCGGATTTGTCAGGCTGTAATCCCGATGATGTGCCTCAACAGGCATGGAATCATTGTGAATATATCCTCAGCTACTGCTTCGAAGGTGTTTCGGGGGCAGTCGGTATATGCCGGGAGTAAGGCCTATGTGGAGAGCTTTTCGAAAGCTATAGTGGCCGAGTATGGCCGAAAAGGAATCAAATGTAATTGCGTTGCACCCGGTAGCATTGATGCCGGAACCCTCTCCTTCCTCAAGAATATCATGGAGGATAAGGTTAAGGGAGTCAACGCTATGAATGCATTGGGAACACCCCGAAACGTGGCCGATGCAGTAGCTTTTCTCTGCAGCCCCGATGCGGAATTTATCAATGGGTCGGTACTGCACGTTGACGGAGGACATTGGAGCGGCATTTAGCCTCCTTTACTGCCCTACTTCTGTTCTCTTTTCATAATCCTGAAGAAGGGGTTCCATTTGCCCTCCTCTTCTATGGTGGTCGCTGCGCCATGACCCGGGAATATCCGGGTTTGTGCTGGCAAGGGGAGAATTTTCTCTTTCAGGTGGTTCAGTAACTCACTGTAGCCCGCATTCGAAAAGCCCAGACTTCCTTTGATAAGCGTATCACCCGAAAAGAGAATCTGTTCGGTGGGTTCATAAAAGCAGGCCGAACCGGCTGTATGTCCGGGGGTGTGCAGAACGGAGATGCGAATAGATCCAAAACATCTTGTTTCGAGATCGTAGAGATGCAGTGGCCTATAGAGCCCGGCGTCTTCAATTTGAATACCGTAGACACCGGCACCGGCTTGCACTTTGGTTAGCTCTTCCAAGTCGTCGGTGTGGAGGTAAGCATCGATGGTGTACCGATTGCAGAGCCATGCGGCTCCCATGGTATGGTCGAAATGGGCGTGAGTTAATATAAGTGCCAACGGGTTTAAATGGTTGAGCGAGATGAAATGGATCATTTCATCTCGCTCAATCTGGTTGTTACACCCGGCATCAATAATTACACAATCGCCATTCTCTTGCCATAACAGATGGGTGTTCGACCTCATCCCGTTAAAAACAAAAGTCTTGATTTGCAGCATGGGCAGTTACAGCAGTTCGACTCTGGCGGTTGATTCAACAGGCATGGTGATAAGGAAGGTAGTTCCCGAAGGCAGGTTGGTTTGACCCTTCACCTCAAGAATAATGGTTCCGGTGCTGAGCATCCGGTTGAGGGCAGTCTGCAGGAAGGTTTTCATTTTTGCAGCCGAGTAAATAGACCCGCTGGTGATACTGGTCTCTGTAAATCCGGCAACCTTTGTGGTTCCGTTCGAATCGTAGGCGTTTACCTCCAGGTTGCTGATAGTAAACGATGTGCCCAGCAAAGTGGCAATCAACTGAACGTTGTCGATTCGCATGGAGATGTCTTCGTCGAGATACTCTTCCAGGTCGCCGAACTTCGGATCGGAGGTGTTTACGGTAATCCGCCGCGAAAAGTTGGTATAGGCCACGTCTCTCAGTTCGGAGGTAGTGGCAGGAGTTGTAGTTTGGCAGGAGAATGAGTACTCGTAATCGGGGATCTCCACGTTAACAGTGGTGGCATCTTCCAGCGCATCGCATCCGTACATGCCTGCTGCTGCCACAAATAGTAGGGTTAAGAGATAGTTTCTAGATCTCATAGCAGTTGTCATTTGGGTTAGTATTTGGATGCAAACATACGTAATCGCCACCTGCAGGGGGTCACCAGATTCGCAATATTCTCACAATATTGTACAATATTGATTTTGCCATATGGCCTATAGTAGATATCTTTGAATCGAAACGACTACTTAAGGCCTGCGGGTATGCTTTCCTCTGTTTTTGCCTTCCTTCCCATGTATGTATGCGGCTTTTGGTCGCTAGCCCTGCTTTTGGACTTTTCGTCGAGAAACAGGGCAAAATCGTTTCTGGGTATTTTTATGTTGGTGGCTTTTGTACTCTACTGTTGCCATGGGCTCTTTTTTACCCGTCAATATCATCTCTACACCTTGGCCGATCCGGTGTATAATTTTGCTTCGCTGGCGGTCTATCCCATGTATTACCTCTATGTAAGGCTGCTTACCGTTGATGAGCGACTCTCATGGAAACAATATTGGATTCTTGTCCCTGCGCTCTGTTCAGGCTTGATGATCGGGCTGCTAACCTTTCTGATGTCGCCGCAGGAGGAGGAGGCTTATGTTCACCTATTCGGATTCAGAGAGCATTGGAGCGGAACCCCCTCTGCATTGGTGTTATGGCAGATGAGAGTGGTGATGATTTCGAGAGTTCTTTTTTGTATCCAGCTCATACCGCTGGTTTGGTACACGTTAAGCCTCATTCGGCGGTACCAGAAGCGCATTGCCGATTTTTACTCCCATTCGGAGGGCCGTTCGCTCCAGTGGACACGCTATATTCTTCTCTCCTTTGTGGTTCTTTCGTGTATAAGTTTGATTTTTAGTGTAATAGGGCGCACTTACTTTGTGGTGCACTCCTCAGCCGTTGTTATACCCAGTATCCTCTTTAGTGCTTTTCTCTTTCTGGTTGGATGGCTGGGGTCGCACCAAAACTATACGGTGGTCAATTTTGTTTCGGACGAGAATCTTTCGGATACCTCCGTTTTGAATCTTCACATTATGCCCGGCTCACTTCCCATCCTGAAAAGCCATCTTTTAGAATTGATGGAACATAAAGAGATATACCGCAGACCGGATCTTCGCATCACCGATGTGGCTGCCATGTTGAACACCAATAGAACCTATCTTTCGCGTTTGATTAACAGCGAGATGAGTACCTCGTTTGCCGACTTTGTAAACAATTACAGAGTAGATTACGCCAGAACCCTGTTGAAGAACCCGAGGTATGCCAACTACGGGTTGCTTTTTGTATCCGAACAATCGGGGTTTGCCAGTTTAAACTCCTTTTTGCGGGCATTTAAAAAACAGGAGGGAATTACTCCTGCAAAATTCAGACAGCAAAATCTCTCTGTATCAGTGGCTATGGATAGCAACCCCTGATTTTTTTATTTTTTTTATTTTTTTGCTGCGTTTTCAAATAAATGGATTACGTTTGTACTGTACTAGATAACTAATACAGTATGTTGGTTCAACTCAAAACGGTCCGGTTCGGCTATGCCCGCCGACATGAGATTCTCTCGAATCTCTCCTTTACACTTGAGAAGGGGCGTATTTGCGGCTTACTCGGCCTGAATGGTTCGGGCAAGTCGACACTCTTGAAATTGATTGCGGGTCTCTGTTATCCTTCTTCCGGTTCATGTTCCATAAACGGAGTGGTGAGCCGCGATCGGCCTTTATCTTACCTGCAACAGCTCTTTTTTGTTCCTGAGGAGTTTGCGCTTCCATCGGTTTCGATTCAGCGATATGCCGATGTGTACGGTCCCTTTTACGAGCGGTTCGACCGTGCGCTTTTTCTCCGTTTGGTGGAGGAGTTCGGTTTGTCGCCCCGTGATGTGATTCCCCGTATGTCGTATGGCATGCGTAAGAAGATGCTTTTGTCGTTTGCTCTGGCCACCAGGGTTCCTGTGCTGTTGCTCGATGAACCCACCCACGGGCTCGATATCCCCTCAAAAAAGCAGTTCCGAAAGATTCTTGCTTCGGGTTGTTCCGATGAGCAGTCGGTACTAATGGCTACCCAGCAGGTAAGGGATATCGGTACGATGTTAGACCATATCCTGATTCTGCACAAGAAGGAGTTGTTGCTGAGTGCATCGGCCGAGGAGATCTCTCATAAACTGAGTTTCTCCGAAAGACGTGAGCCCGCCTCTGGAGAGGGGGTACTCTACTGCGAAACGGCTTTTCCGGGTTATCGGGTGTTGTCGCGGAACGCAACCGGAACCCCTTCGGCCTTCGATGCAGAGTTATTGTTTAATGGGGCAATGCAAAGCTCCTCTATGCTGAAAACGCTCTTTCCACTTTCCAAATAGAGATGCAATGAGAATGACCGACTCCTTTTCGCGGATTTTCCTGATGATTCGTGCACATGTGCTGACCCACTTCAGGACCTATATGTTGTGCGGCCTTTTTGCTTTTCTGCTGCAACTGCTGTTAATTCTATTAGTAAAGCTCCTTCTCAAGGAGAAGCCTATCTCCGATTATATGCAATACACCCTCTTTTATTCGGTGGCCTATTTTTCGGTTTCGATTATGGCCAGTTGGTTTGCCCGACCCCTCCGAGCTACGCCCGACAATCTTTTGGCACTGACCTGCCCCTGTAAGAAGGGTGAGCGGATTGCCTCGGTGATTCTCTGGGTGGGTGTGGTGCAGGTATTGATTTTGGCTGCGCTCTATTATGTGGCCTTTTGGGTTTCCGGATTTGTTCCTACCAGCAATTTTTCGGAGGTAATCGGGTTTCAAAAACTGTTGAGCAATGAGGTGCTTTGGCAAACGAATCTGCTGGTTGTAACCTCGCTCAATGCGATTGTTTTTTTTGCAGGCGGTGTCTTCTTTAAGCGATTGGCTCTGATTAAGACCTGGCTCACCCTCTTTGCCCTGTCGTATGGCACCTTGATGTTGGCAGTGGGGCTGTTGCTGCTGTTTGATGGCAATTTTGCTGTGAAGCCTTTGTGGCGATGGCTTTTCTCCGGACAGGTATCTCCCGATCTCTTATTAATGCAGATGCCGGGCATGGTTTGGATTCAGTTGCTGACCTCGATTTGCTACGGTGCGGTATTGTATGTGTTGCTTCGCGAAAAACAGGTGTAAAACCCGACTATGGAATTTCACGAAAATCAGGCAATTTATTTGCAGATAGCTGAATGGATCTGTGAGCGCATTGTGGTCGGTGCTTGGACTTCCGGCCAGAAGCTCCCCAGTGTGCGTGAGTTGGCTGTTGAAGTGGAGGTCAATCCCAATACGGTAGCGCGCGCTTACGAATTTGTTCAGAATGAGGGTTTTGTATGTCTTAAACGTGGCATTGGCCTGTTTGTAGCCGACGATGCTGTGGCAATATGCACCTCCTATCTTCGCCGTCGGTTTGCGGAGCATGAAATTCCCCTGCTCTTCAGGCATGTGGATCTGTTAAAACTCTCAAGAGAGGAGTGGATAAAATTGTACGACAACTATGTAATAACGAATAGAGATGAAGAGAAGCAGTAAGGTGATTTTGCTATTGGCGGTACTCTTGTTTATTGCCCTTTCGATGATTTCGATTAGCCGGATGAATGCATTTTACAGGGAGCAGGCAAAAGGGGTTATTTCAACGCAGCAGGAGGGAAATCTATGAAGTCGGTTACTTCGTGGTTGAATCGGCACCGTCGTTTGAGCATGCTCCGCGATCCGATGTTTCGTCAGAATCGGACTGCCAAAGGCTTTGCACGGGTTGGGTCGGCCTTTTTCTTAATTTATATGTGCTTCTCGGGTTACTATTTTGGCACGATGGCTCGCATGCTATCGCCCGAGTTGCCCTCGTACATGGTGTTTAACGGAATATTACTCCATATGTTGCTGGGGTCTATTTTTTTAAGGCTCATGACCCCCTTTAATCCTGTGGCTCCTCTGCTTCATTACAGCCATTTACCGGTATCGCGAAAATTGCTGGTGCGCTGGTCGGTGGCTTGGTCGTTCTTTTCGAAAGAGATGCTGCTTTGGACCCTTTTTGTGCTGTCGTACATCCTGTTCGAGATGAGAAAATCGTTTTCGTGGATGGAGTGTCTCGCCTTTTTTGTGGCCTTTCTTTTCTTGTTACTGATTCGCCATTTTGGCTTGATGTGGGTTCGGCTAGAGTTGCGCTCTCCCTCCAAAACGGTACTCTTGCTGTTGTGGGTTTTGGGTGCCGCAGTTGTGATGGCTGCAGCGCTGCTGCCTCTAACAGAGATATCGCGAACCCTCGGGCTATGGATGATCGGGTCGGAACCCCTACTCTGGGGGGTGTTGCTTCCGCTTTCGGGACTGTTGTTCTTTCTCTACATGGCGACCCTTGCCCGGCATCTTTACCGCGAGTTGGAGATGTCGGGTACCGAAAAGAGCAGCAAGTTGCGTCGGTTGAAAATGGATGATCGCCTTACGGGGGTGGGAACCATGATTTGGTTTGAGCTTGTTAAGTGGGTCAGAATCAAGCGGGGATGGTTAACCCTTTTAACGCCTCTACTTTTTGTTGTGATGCTGGTCTATCTCTATGGCCCGATGCAGGAGGGTGCCGGGAAACCTTCGGTACAGTATTTCTTCGTGATTCTCGGGATGGCAGCACCCGGACAGAGTCTGCGACAGTTCCTTTTCTCAATCGATTCGTTTCACTTCGATGGTTTAATGACAAGGTATGGTGCAGTGCGCAATCTGCTTTTTGCAAAATACTATGTAGATGTTCTGCTCACCTGTGCCGGGGCATTGCTGATGACACCCCTTCTCTTTTTAGATTACATCTCATGGGCGCAGTGGATTGGCTATCTTCTCTATACTGTGGGCATCTATAATCTGTTGGGTTACATTCCCGCCATCTATGGTCGTGCCAGAATGGATTATGTGGGAGGCAAGCAGGCGCACGGTATTAATGGAGCCCAGTGGGCCTGGGGTACAGGAATAACTATTTTGGGTCTTCTGCTGCTTTTTCTCCCTCCTCTCCTTATGCCTGAACCCTGGAAAACAGCCTACCCCTGTGTGGCCGGCCTTTTGGGTTTATTGCTGCACAGGCCTTTTTTGCAGTGGGTGTATCGCGGTTTTTACAAACAGAGGTATAAGGCGTTAGCGGGATTCCGTGGTGCATAATGGTACATTCAATCGTAGAATATGGATATAGTTGTTGAGAATTTAGTAAAAACCTTTGGTTCGCAGACCGCCCTGAATATTGAGTCGTGTACCATTCCCACGGGGCAGTTGGTGGGTTTGGTAGGGAACAACGGTGCCGGAAAGACCACCTGGTTTCGGTTGGTGATGGATTTGTTGCGTCCCGACCAGGGAACGGTGCGCTTTGGCGGTTCTACCGTGGGGGTCGATGAGGAGTGGAAACTACAGGTGGCGGCCTTTATTGATGCCGCTTTCCTTATTGATTTTCTTACCCCTGAGGAGTATTTTGGTTTTATCGGCCGACTTTACGGGTTGTCGGGTACGCAGGTGGAGAGCCGTCTCGAACCGTTTTCCCGTTTTATGGGTGGAGAGATTCTGGGGCAGAAAAAGTATATCCGAAACTTCTCGGCCGGGAATCGCCAAAAGATTGGGATTGTTGGGGCATTGATGGTTGAGGTTCCCCTGGTGATTTTAGACGAGCCCTTTAATTTTCTGGATCCCAGTTCGCAATTACTCATCAAGAACCATTTGGCCGATTACAATCGGCGCACTGGAGCTACCGTATGGGTTTCGAGCCACAATCTGAACCACATTTCCGATTTGTGCGAACGGGTTATCTTATTAAAAAACGGGGAGATTTACCAAGATTTAGACAATAGAGGCAAAAAGGCCGAGGAGATGCTTTTGCATTATTTTTCGGTTGTGTAATATTGCCGCGAAGTGTTCTCGTAGTCTCTTGGTAGTTTTCGGGGGGTGTTTGCGTGGTTAGGAGCTATTTGTTGTTTAACCCTTGACTGTTTCTCCATGTACAGGTTTTTGCTGTTGCTTTTTCTGGTTGCCTCCGGATGCACTCCGAAGGTAGAGCCGATTCCGCTCTCCATTATGCGGTTCGATCACGATGTGTGGACCCTGAAAGATTCGGTTTCACCGACTGCTCTCGAAACCATTCGTTTGCGCTACGGCGCTTTCGGCGCACTCTATTTCGAAGAGATGGTTCATCTTGGGAGTCAGACCGATTCGCTCTTCCCCGAAAGGATACGTCTCTTTTTAGACCATCCGGTTGTTGATGGGGCTTTTTCGCAGACGAGGGCTCTTTATTCTGATTTGGCATCTGAGGAGCGTGCTTTTGGAGAGGCCTTTGCGCGCTACACAAGTTTTTTCCCCGATGAGCCTCTGCCCGAGTTTTACGCTTGTGTAACGGGGTTTAACCATTCGGTGGTCACTGCGGAGGGAATTGTGGCCATCGGACTCGATAAATATCTGGGTTCCGAAGAGCCCTATTATGGCAGACTGGGGCTGGCCGAGTATCAAAGACGCGTTATGCGACGTGAGTATCTGGTGCCCGATGTGATGAGAGCTATTGGGTATGCTCGGTTTGCGAAGAACGACTCATCTGAGAATCTGATTTCCGATATGATTTTTGAGGGGCGAAATCTCTATTTTGTGAAACAGCTGTTGCCACAATTTCCCGATACGCTCTTGTTCGGGTTTACCGGGGCCCAACTGGATTGGTGCCATGCGGCCAAGTCCGACATCTGGCGAATGCTGATAGAGCAGGAACTGCTCTTTTCGGCCGATCGCATGACCCGGATTAAACTGATTCAACCGGCACCCTTTACCTCCTATTTTTCGACCGAATCGCCCGGACGCGCCGCGGTTTGGCTGGGTTACGAAATTGTACGGGCCTACATGAAGCAGAACCCCGAGCTTTCGATACCTCATTTGATGGCCGAACGGAATTACCAGAACATTTTGAACGGTTCCCGTTTCAAACCTTAGCGTTTGCCAATGCCAAAATGAGCAGCTATTCGGCAGGCTGCTGTAAGGTGCTATATACCCGACACCCTGATGATTCGTGTTCCGGAGCCGATTTCGAGGGTGGCAGATTCCTTTCGGGCAGAACTGGGCGTTATAGCCTCTCCATCGAGCGTGATAGTAGATTTTGCTCCGATGAGAGGAACGGTTACCACGCCGGTTGTGTTGGCAGGAATGGTGACCTCCAGAAAGAACGACTCTCCCGGTTTATTTACAAAGGCAACCCGTACATCGCCACGGATGGTGGGGATAGTGGCCCGCGCCTCTGCAAGAGTTCCCGGAGCAGGCTGAATGGCTATTTTTCCGAAGCCGGGCTCCAGAGGCTCAACACCCATCACCTTTCTGATCAGGATATTGGCGGGGGCGGCTCCCCAGGCATGGTTCCAGTCGAGGTTGGGCTTGTATTTGTTATCCCAGGCTTCGAGCGTTATGGTTGATCCGAGCCGGATCATGTTGTACCAACTCCTGTCGGTAGTGGAGCGCATCAAAGAGAGTCCGTATTCCGGATTGCCCCCGTTATAGAGACCCTCGAGCAGGAATTGGGCGCCATACACACTACAGGCCATGCCACGCGACTTGATGAACTCCATGATGTGGTTGCGTGTTTTGCTGTGTCGGTCGCCATCCAGAATTCCAAATGCCAGAGGATACATGTTGGCATGCAGCGAACTGTGTTCGGTGCCTGCTCCATCGATAAACAGTCCCGTTTTTTTGTTGAACAGCTGCGAAAGCATCTCTTCACGGGTATGGTTGGCCATGGCTGCATAGCGCACTTGGTCGGCGCTGTTTTGCGTAATCCCGGCAAAGCGCGACATGAGATTCAGCGCATGGTAATGAAACGCATTCACCACGGTGTTGTAATCAGTAAATACATATCCGTCGGTTTCGCCCCCATTTTTGTTTTCGGGGCCGGCCAGGCCCGATTGGGGCCAGTCGACAATGTCGTTCAGTTTGGTGTTTCCCATCCCGAGGATCCTCAGAAATTCGGGGGTCATTTTTCCGGTGCGGGTGCTCATGAGCCCGTTCGGGTCTCGCAACGCCTCGAGGGTTTTGCGTGCCAGGTCGGGATAGAATCTTTCGAGAAGGCGAGTGTCGCCCGAATAGAGCAGATCGTACCAGGCAATAATGGGAATCTGCAGGTGCCACTCTGTGGGCCAGGTGGGATGTTGCATCAGATACTCCATGCTGCGGCGGGTCATGATGAATTCGTTATCGACCGCATAGTGCGAGAGCTGGTTGATTACGGCATCGCCCTCGTAGGGAATCCGCTCTCTGTCGCCGTCAACGTAGATGCCTGTAAATGAGGTGGCTTTTATGCTGTACTGGCACAAATTCCAAACCTGATTCAGGATGGTGTCGGATGAGGAGAATTGGGCGGCATAGTCGTCGAATGGGTAGTGCGCGGTTTCACGGATCAATGCTTCGGGCGTGAAGGGTTGCGAAGCCCCTGAAATCTCGAGATACCTGAAGGGGAGTACCTCGCCAACGGCGCCCGGCATAAGGATGGCTGGGGCGCGGGTATTGCGGGTGTCGGGCGCCATTTTGATGCGGTAGGTGTGAATGCCCCGCGATACGGGCAGGCGAACCTCCCGGTAACGGAGGGTTCCGCCGGGATTTCGGTCGATTGAGCCATCGGCTTTTACCCGTTCGCCAAAGCGGAGGGTAAGCGTATCGTATAATTTTGGGGAGTCGTAGCGTAATCGCAGGGTGGCAAAGGCGGCTCTGCCAAAATCGGCGCGGCTCTCCAGCCCGCTGAGCGTGATGACGCTGACAGGGGATTCGTCCGATTTTTGGATGGGCGATTCGGGTACTGCCCATTCCGACAGCTCTTTGGCCGTTGCAAACCAGGTGGGAGAGGCGTAGGGGCTCTCTTCGCCCAGATTATTCCAGATCTTCACCTTCCAGTAGTAGAATCGCTCCGGTTGGAGCTCCTTTCCGTTGTAGCGTACCGATATGGAGCGGTTTCCTTCTACTTTCCCCGAATTCCACATATCGGCCGAATCTTGTTGGAGCAGCTCGGGCGTTGAAGCCACAAGCAGTTGGAAGGCTGTTTGTTCTATGTTAGAGCGGGTATCGGGGATGACCCATCCGAAGGTGGGTTTTTCCGACCCGATTCGTGTGAGTTGGTACCTCTCGATGGTTTTAGGCAGTTGGGCAGGTGTGAGGTTGGAGGGATATCCATCGAGGTAGATTCGGTGGGTCTGTTCAACCAGGTCGGTGATGAGCCGTGTAGGGGGGTCGGCGGCTCCGAGCGGCAGAAGTATCAGAAGGAGCAGTGCGTGGCAAAGGAGCAGGGCTATGCGTTTCATGGGGTAGAGCTGAAAGTTATGGTAGTTGTTTCAAGGAGTCCGCTTGTTTTGAAAGAAGGTTTTTAACAGCTGAGCCGATTCGTTGGCTAATACCCCTCCTGTTGTTTCGGTTTTGGGATGGAGTTTGACTCCCCCCGAAAGATATCCCCGTTTGGGGTCGGAGGCTCCGTAAACCACTCTCCCCATTTGCGCCCAAAAGAGGGCTCCCGCACACATGACACAGGGCTCCAGGGTTACATAGAGGGTGCATTCATCGAGATATTTGCCACCGAGCGCGTTCGCGGCAGAGGTGATGGCTTGCATTTCGGCGTGTGCTGTTACATCGTGAAGGGTTTCGGTGAGATTGTGTGCCCGGGCAATTGCGCGGTTGGCACAGACCACCACCACGCCTACGGGGACCTCATCTTTCGATGCCGCCTTTCGGGCCTCTTTCAACGCCTCTTTCATCCAATCTTCGTCGGAATAGTTCATACATTCTCCGGTTTAACTGACGATGGTTTCATGGTGAGTTGAATTCTGCTGCGCTTGAGGTCTACCTCGAGCACTTTTACCGTAACATGCTGGTGTAGTTGTACTACGGTGGCAGGATCTTTTACATATTTATCGGCAATTTGAGAGATGTGTACCAGTCCGTCCTGCTTAACTCCGATGTCGACAAAGCATCCAAAATTGGTGATATTGGTTACGATACCCGGAAGCACCATACCCGGCTTCACATCTTCGACCGCATGAATATCCTGGCTGAAAGAAAATACTTCGATACGGGTTCGGGGATCGCGTCCCGGTTTGGCCAGCTCCTCCAGAATGTCGCGCAGGGTGGGCATTCCCGTAGTGGGCGACAGATAGCGCTTGAGATCGATCGATTTTCGCAGCGATTCGTTGGAGAGAAGTTCGTGCACGGTAACCTGCAAATCGGAGGCCATTTGGTTCACCAGATCGTATCGTTCGGGATGTACGGCACTGTTGTCGAGCAGGTTTTCCGATTCGGGGATTCTGAGGAAGCCGGCGCACTGCTCAAATGCCTTCTCGCCCATGCGAGGCACCTTTAATAGTTCGCGGCGTGAGCGGAAGGGGCCTCTCTCTTTTCGGTATTCTACCAGATTCCCGGCCAACTGGGGACCTAAGCCCGAGACATATCGCAAGAGATGGCGGCTGGCGGTATTTACATTAACGCCCACCTGATTAACACAACTTTCGACAACGGAATCGAGGCTCGTTTTTAACTTGCTCTGGTCTACATCGTGTTGATACTGTCCCACACCAATCGATTTGGGATCTATTTTAACCAATTCGGCCAGGGGATCCATCAAACGGCGCCCGATAGAGACGGCTCCCCTTACGGTTACATCGTACATCGGAAACTCTTCGCGGGCAACGGGCGAGGCGGAGTAGATTGAGGCACCGTTCTCGCTCACCACAAAGACCTGGAGGTTTCGGTTGAACCGGATTCGCTGTATAAAGGCCTCGGTCTCTCTTCCGGCGGTGCCATTTCCGATGGCAATGGCCTCAATATTGTACATCTCTACCAACGAGGAGATCTTTCGCATGGCAATAGACACCTCATTTTGCGGAGGGTGGGGAAAGATATTTTCGTTATGGATGAGGTTGCCCTGATTGTCGAGACATACCAATTTGCATCCCGAACGAAACCCGGGATCGATGGCTAACACCTGTTTGGGGCCGAGCGGAGAGGAGAGGAGCAGTTGCCTGAGGTTCCCGGCAAACACCCTTATGGCCTCCTCATCGGCACGGGCTTTGGCCTCCGCCATACACTCCGACTCCATGGAGGGTTCGAGCAGCCGTTTATAGCCGTCGCGCACCGCCAGTTCGACCTGCAAGCCGGCCGGGTTAGCCGATTTAACAAACCGTTTTAGCAGGGGTGGGAGCACCTTCTCTTCGGGAGGCGCAATCCCAAGGTGCAGAAGCCCCTCGTCGGCTCCCCTTCGCATGGCCAGAACCCGATGCGAAGGGCACCTTTTGAGCGGTTCCGAAAACTGGTAGTAATCGTCGTATTTCACCGCCTCGGGCTCTTTCCCTTTTACAACGCGGCTCGAGATAACCGCCTCCGACTGAAAGATTCTTCGAACCAGTTGTCGCGCCTTCAGCTCTTCGCTTATTTTTTCTGCCAGAATATCGCGGGCACCCTTTAGTGCCGCCTTTTCGTCGGGCACCTTGTCGGTCAGATATTTTCGGGCTTCGCGCTCAGGATCGCATCCATCTTGCTGCCAGATACGCAAGGCAAGGGGTTCGAGCCCCAGTTCGCGAGCCATGGTGGCACGGGTTTTTCTTTTGAGTTTGTAGGGAAGGTAGAGGTCTTCGAGGATAGGGAGGCTCTGTGCCTCTCTAAACTGTTTTTCCAGTTCGGGGGTTAATTTCCCCTGCTCTTCGACCGCCCGAAGAATAGCCTCTCTTCGTTTTTCGATTTCGAGCAGTTTTTCGTATTGTTCCTTGATGTTGCCAATCTGCACCTCATCGAGGCTGCCGGTTGCCTCTTTCCGATACCGGCTGATAAAGGGAACGGTGGCTCCCTCTTCGAGGAGTTGCAGGGTATTTTCTACCTGTTCGGGGCGAATAGACAATTGGGCGGAGATCAGTGCAACATGTAAAGGTTCCATAAGGGAAGAGGGATCTGAAAAATGGCTCGGAAACAAAAGTACGAATTTGTATCTTTACTCGCTACTTTAATCTCTCCCTGGCCATGTACCGATCTCTCTTGCTCTTGTTTTTATTAGCTTTTCTACTCTTTCCGGGGGCAATCTTTTCCCGGCAGGAGCTCCCTGATGAGCCCGTTAAGGTGTATCAATTTGAGATCAGGCAGGATATCTTTCCTTCGGTGGGTCGCATTGTGACTAAGGCATTCGATGCTGCAGAGGCAGGCAACTACGGCTTGGTGCTGATTCACATGAACACCTATGGGGGTGCTGTGGATGTGGCCGATTCCATTCGAACCCGAATCTTGAATGCCCCCATGCCTGTGTGGGTTTTCGTTGACCACAATGCCATTTCGGCCGGGGCCCTGATTGCCCTGGCAGCCGACAGAATCTACATGCGCGAAGGTGCGCACATCGGAGCTGCCACAGTTGTGAATCAGACCGGTTCGGAGATGCCCGACAAATACCAGGCGTTTATGCGTTCTATGATGCGTTCGACTGCCGAAGCGCATGGAAAGGATACGTTGATTTCGGGGGGCGACACTCTGGTTAAATGGGTTCGAGATCCGATGATTGCCGAGGCAATGGTCGATCCCCGTGTCTATTTGGAGGGAATTGCCGATACAGGCAAGGTGCTCACGCTGACTACTAACGAAGCAATCAGGGTGGGTTATTGCGAAGGAAAGGCATCGAGCCTCGAGGAGGTATTGCAGATAGCCGGGGTACGGCAGGTTGAGGTGACCCGGCATAAGGTAACCGGTCTCGATGCTTTGATAGGATGGTTGTTACACCCTGTTTTCAGAGGGATTCTGATTATGCTCATTTTTGGCGGTATCTATTTTGAAATTCAAGCTCCGGGCATTGGTTTTGCTCTGGTGGTAGCGCTTTCGGCCGCGTTTCTCTATTTTGCGCCGCTGTGGCTCGAAGGGTTGGCCCAACATTGGGAGATTGGCGTCTTCGTGGCCGGAGTGGCTCTGCTTGCTGTTGAGGTTTTTTTGCTACCGGGCTTCGGTGTGGCAGGCATATCGGGGGTAGTGCTCATTATTACGGGATTAACCTTGTCGCTGGTTGATAATACCCTTTTTACTACCGATTTTACCCGGGCGATGTTGCTTTCGGGAAGGGCTTTGCTATTGGTTATCACTTCGGTAGCCCTCTCTTTTTTACTGGGACTTTGGGCTGCCGAACGGTTTCTCCGAACCACCCGTCTGAAAGGTGTTACCTTGCGGGTAGAGCAGTTGCGTAGCGAAGGATTTGTGGGGGTTAACGATATGGAGGGTTTGGTTGGCAAAACGGGCATCACAAGAACCCTTCTAAGGCCGGCTGGAAAGGTTGAGATTGACGGGGTGCGTTATGATGCGGTTTCTACCTACGGCTTCCTTGAGAAGGGGTGTTCGGTTGAGGTAATCAAGCAGGAGGCAGGTACTCTCTATGTAAGGAAACCGTTGAATTAGCTATCTTCGGCTCCTCTTTTTTTAAGAACTGAACTATCATTTATCTTCTATAGTATGAACTCACAACATATCAATACCCTTTGCGTTCAGGCAGGGTATACTCCCAAAAACGGAGAGCCCCGGGTGCTCCCTATTTATCAGAGCACCACCTTTAAGTACGATTCGTGCGAATACATGGGAAAATTGTTCGATCTGGAGGTGCCGGGACATTTTTATACCCGTTTGAGTAATCCTACCAACGAAGCGGTCGAGAAGAAGATTGCCTTGTTGGAAGGGGGCGTGGGAGCCATTCTCACCTCCTCAGGACAGGCTGCCTCTATGTTGTCGGTGCTAAACATCTGCAACGCCGGCGACCATGTGGTCTGTTCAACTGCGATCTATGGTGGAAC
The DNA here is from genome assembly GCA_964349835.1 of uncultured Bacteroidales bacterium. Taxonomy (GTDB): domain Bacteria; phylum Bacteroidota; class Bacteroidia; order Bacteroidales; family UBA4181; genus JAQVSH01. The sequence continues at coordinate 20,249 of CAYGID010000015.1, forward strand.
CTATAATCTGTTTAATGTAACGCTACGCAAGTTGGGCATCGAATTTACCTTTGTTGATCCCGAGGCCGATGAGGCTGAGCTTTCGAAGGCTTTTCGGCCCGAAACCAAGTTGATGTTTGGCGAAACGCTGGCCAATCCTGCTCTGATTGTACTCGATATTGAGAAGTTTGCGCGGGTTGCCCATGCCAACGGGGTGCCGCTCATTATCGACAATACTTTTCCCACCCCGGTTAACTGTCGCCCTTTTGCTTTTGGGGCCGATATTGTGATGCACTCCACCACGAAGTATATGGATGGCCATGCCTGTGTTACGGGCGGGGTGGTGGTCGACAGCGGAAAATTCGACTGGAAAAACGGCAAGTTTCCCGCTCTCACCGAGCCCGATGAGTCGTATCACGGCATGCGCTATACCGAACAGTTTGGCGAGGCGGCTTATATTGTAAAGGCCCGTACCCATCTCCTGCGCGACATGGGGATGATTCAGAGTCCAAACAACGCCTTTCTGTTAAATTTGGGTCTCGAGACACTCTTCCTCCGCATGGAGAGGCATGTTTCGAACGCGATGGCTGTGGCTCGTTTTCTTGAAAACCACAGCCTCATTGCCTGGGTTAACTACCCCGGACTAGAGAGCAGCCGATACTATGAAAGAGCTTTAAAGTATATGCCCAACGGCACTTGCGGGGTTATCACGTTTGGTGTAAAAGGGGGCCGTGAGGCGGCAGTGCGTTTTATGGATTCCTTACAGCTGGCAGCCATGGTAGTACATGTGGCCGATGCCAGAACCTGTGTACTGCATCCGGCCAGCACCACCCATCGCCAGTTGAGCGACGACGAATTGTTGCAGGCCGGGGTGAGTCCCGATCTGATCAGGATGTCGGTGGGTATAGAGTACATTGGCGATATTCTGGCCGATATTGAGCAGGCATTGAGCCGCATGTAACACGGCCTGTGCAGGGTGCCGGAGGTCGATCTTCGCTAAAGTTCTATTTAGTAGAGTCCTCCCATCGGGTCGATTGCCCCGGAGGGTTCCGCGTTTCGGACTGTTCGTTTTTGTTGCATCCGTTGCCGGAAACCTCGTAACTGGAATCCCAGCACCATGGCAGCAGTAAAAGCTGCAAGCAGATCGGATAGCGCCATGGCCAGCCACACTCCGTTTACCCCAAACCATTGTGGAAGTAGCAGAATGGCAGGAATCAGAAAGAGTATCTGTCGGCTCAGGCTCAGGAAGATTGCCTTTCGGGGTTTCCCGATGGAGAGGAAAAAGTTGGAGGTGATAATCTGAAACCCTACAATGGGATAGATGAGTGTTCCCAATTTCAGCGCATTGGCAGCATATTGTTTAAGTAAAGGATCGGAGGTGAAGATGGCGGTCAGTCCTGAGGGGAAGAGGTGGGCTGCCACGAACCCCGTGGAGGTGATAGCTACCGCCACCCCGATTCCGAGCGAAAGAGCCCGCCTCACCCTGGAGAACTGTTTTGCACCATAGTTATAGCCCACAATTGGTTGAAGGCCTTGGTTCAACCCCATTACAACCATTACAATGAGGGTGAGGATGCGGCTAATGATACCGAAGGCTCCCACGGCCATGTCGCCGCCATAGAGTTCGAGCGTATGGTTGGTGGTGGCATTCACCAGACTAGCCGCAGCCTGTACCAAAAAGGGCGAAAGTCCCAATGTAACGATTCCGGCAATAATCTTTTTTTGGGGCTGAAACTGCGACCACTTAAAGTGCAGGTAGTTTTTGGGATTCCAAAAATGGCACATAACCCATACCGCGCCGGCTGTTTGTGCTATCAGCGTTGCCGCTGCAGCACCACGGATGCCCCAATGAAAGCCAAAAATAAAGAGTGGGGCCAGAATGCTGTTAATCAGAGCGCTAATAATCATGGTAACCATGGCCTTTCGGGGATGTCCCGACGCCCTGAGCAGATTGTTGAATCCGTAAAAGAGGGTCGAAATAAGCGTGCCGGCCAAAATTACTTCTAAAAACTCTTTAGCATAGGGGATTGAGTGTTGGCTTCCTCCAAAGGCAACCAGTATCTCTTCGAGGAAGTAGAGCGAAAGGAAGGTGAAGGGGATCCCGATGGCCAGAGAGAGCAACAGGGAGTTGGCGAGAATCTTTTCGGCCTCCTCTTTTTTGTTTTCACCCAGACGGATTGAGACCAAAGCGGTTCCCCCGCTGCCAATCAGCATTCCGAAAGCTCCCGAGAGATTCATGATGGGAAAGGTGAGTGCCATACCTGCCAGTGCCATGGATCCTACACCGTGGCCAATACAAATGCTGTCTATGATGTTATAGAGGCTGGTTATCAGGGTGCCGATAATTGCCGGCACTGAGTACTCCAGCAGCAGCCTTGAAATTTTTGTGGTGCCGAGATGAGAGGGTTGATTTTTCATACAATTTTCAGCCGGAGCTATTGCAAAGGTAACTTTTCGAGCGTTTTTCACCCACCACGGTGCAACGAATTGGCCTATTTTTGCATCTGATTGCCGGACAGCCAGTGGAGAAACGCCCTTTTCTGTTTCTCCGCTTCGGGCAATTACGACGAGTATGAGATCTCTTAACATGAGCGCCTTTGTCTGAAGAGCGGATTATAGAGGGGTGTTGCCAAGGCAACCGCGATGCAATGCGGGCTTTGTACGAACGGTTTGCGCCTTCGATGCTTGCCGTATGCCGTCGGTATGTGCCCGATATGTCGCTTGCTCAAGATCTTCTGCATGATGGTTTTATGACAGTTTTTGCCAAGATTGGCGATTTTCGGAAAGAGGGCTCTCTGGAGGGGTGGCTGCGACGCGTTTTTGTGACCACCGCGCTGGGGTATCTGCGAAAACAAAAGGGTCACTTCGCCTGCGATGCCACCGAGTGGCTCGGGAATGTGCCCGATGCGGGCGCCTCGGTTTTAGACGCGATTTCGGCCGAAGAGATTCTGGCCTGTATTGACAGACTCCCCGATGGATACCGATTGGTGTTGAATCTTTATGCCGTTGAAGGCTATTCGCACCGCGAAATTTCCGGAATATTGGGCATTTCGGAGGGCACCTCCCGTTCGCAGTACTGTCGTGCCCGTGTGGCGTTGCAAAAAATGGTTACCGATATGCAAACACCCAAAGCCTTATGAGAGACAGTTGGGACAATACTTTGAAAGAGAAGCTCTCTTCGCTTGAGTTTACTCGCGATACCCCCTCATGGGAGGCCTTTGCGGGCAAGCTTGATTCGAAGCTCTCTGCTGTTCCTCCAAAACGTTCGAGTATCTTTTTTGTCGGCCAACCGCTTCTTGCGAACAGATCTCTCGTTTTTTGGAGCGTGGCAGCAGCCCTTCTGCTGCTCGTTTCGGGAGTGGGCCTCTATCACCTCCTCCGGATGGCCCGGCCCGACTCTGATGAGAGGGCTGTGGTTTTGAGCCTTATGGAACCTGTTGGCGCTGAGACTACAGCTGATGTTAGGGTTGATGCTCGCACCTCTCTCTCTTTGCTCGATACCGTGCCCCATGGGTCGACTCTTCATCACAACAGCGAAGATAGCAGTGTACGGGTCGGCCGAACGGATCCTTCAGGAGAGCCGGTTCGCCGCTCGAACGCCTCTTCGCGAATTGTCGCTGCAGGAGCGGGCCTCAACGAGGTTCTTTCCGACGACATGTGGCGCGTAGAGCGGCAGCTGGGCTCCGACTGGTCGGCGGGACTCTATGCTTATGGTAACGGAGGGCAGAATCAAAGAGGGGTCGAAGGCACGATGGGCAAGATGGGTGAGTTTCTGTGGGAACGGAGCTCGACTCAGCAGTTGTTGTCTGACCGCACCGGATCGCTTCGACACGACCCGCCTCTGGTACTGGGTTTTAAACTGCGCAGGCGTTTGACTGCCCATTGGGGCTTGGAAACAGGGCTTGTTTTTTCGCGATACCATTCGTCGGGCCGGTTAGAAGGTTTGATGGCCACTTATGATTACCGTCAAACAGTCGATTATTTGGGCATTCCTGTTGGGTTATCGTATAATTTGCTTCCCAATCGGAAATGGAGCATTAGCCCGGTGGGTGGTCTGATTACCGAGATGCCTCTTTCGGCGCGAGGCACATTGAGAGTGCTCTCCGATGCCGGATCGGTTCCTTCCGAATCGTATAATTTACAGGAAGATGGTCTTCTTCTCTCGGCCTACGGCGGAACCGAGTTTTCGGCACTGCTCTTTCCGGGATGGTCGTTAACCATCGAACCCGGCTTCTCCTGGAGGGTAGCCGGTGAAGAGCAACCCTCTACCTATCGCGGAGAGCATCGCGTTCACTTTCGCGTGGGGTTCGGGATTCGTTGCGATTTTTGATCCCATATGCAGCGCCGGAGGTTCTTGCTGCATCTGACACATAAAGCTGCTGTTTCACCTTAAAATCAAATTATACCCGTATGAACCGAGCATGTTTTTCTCAAAACGCAAACTGGCATGAACAAAATCAACATGCGAGCTCCATCCGACCTTTAAAAAGTAATTTTGTTCGGATGAAATCGATTGTGAAATTGTTCGTTCTTGTTGCCGCTGTAGCAGTGGCACTACCCTCTTGTTTCGATGATGATGACACCTATCCTGCCTGGGCCGAATATTGGGTGAGTTACGGAGTGATCCGTGGAAATGGTTCGCATTTCGATATTTTGACCGATGAGGGAAAGATTTTGTATCCGGAGGCACCCTATTCATCGCTAACCGGAATCACCGACGGAAAACGGGTGGCTGTATCCTATTCTATCACGGCTACCCGAATGGATGGCTATTCGGTGCGTATAAGGGCGCTCAATGCCATATTGACCAAAAATCCTGTGCACAGTACCGGATTAACCACCGCTCAAGAGGATAGTCTGGGTCACGACCCGGTGAGAATTGTAGATGCCTGGTTTGGAGGGGAGAGCTACCTGAATATTGATTTCGACCTCCAGCGCAATGATCCCCAAGTGGTTCATTGGATCAACCTTTGGGTTGATGATGAGGCTTCGACTCCCGATCGAAAAGTGGTGGTATTCCGTCATAACGACCATTCCGACCTAAGACGTTCGTGGGCTACGGGAAGCGTATCCTTCAGGGTCGATTCGCTGATTCCCGACGACAGAGATTCTGTAAAGATTGTGTTGAAATGGGAAACCTACAGCGGTCAGGTTCGAGCCGATTCCGGTTATATCGGGGTTCGACCCGGCAGTCGGGATACACAATTACGTTCTCTTCGCAAGGAGAGTGCTTTGGCTCCGATTCTGGCCCAATAGAGAGCCGAACCCGAACGGGAGAGGCCGGAAAGGCCCTCCCGCGACGGTTCCTATTCGCTGATAAAGAGTCGCTTGCTCGAAAATTCCGGATCGCAGGTAAGGTTCACCTTTAATTTTCGTAGTCCAGCCTCATCGCCCGGTGTAGGAATGTGGGTGGAGTGTACCTCGCAGCCATGCAACTCGGTGAGTTTTTCCAGGGCCATTTGTGCGGCAGGATTAGATAGAGCGCTGATTGCAAGAACAATCAAAGTTTCTTCCACGTCGAGACTCACCATTTTTCCGTTGAGTAGATCCTTTTTCAGGTGGGTTACCGAATCGATGATACTTTGCGGTAGCAGGTACATACTGTCGGGTAATCCGGCCATATGTTTGGTGGCATTCAGAATCAGGCTCGACGCTGCGTGCAGGAGATGAGAATTTTTTCCGGTGATGATGGTTCCGTCTTTCAGTTCGATTGCCGATCCGCAAAAGATACCGGCATTTCCTTTCCCGGTAGCCTCTGCATCCTTTGCTGCCTGACGGGCGGGAAGAACCACCTTTCGGTCGGCCTCTGTTGCGCCTACGTTGTTCATGATTTCGAGCGAGCGACGGAGGGTGCTTTTATCGGCCAGCCCCATAGCGTACTCCACGGCGCAGCGGAAATGGCGGCGGATAATCTCCTGATAGGAGGCGTTGGCAATCACCGCATCATTCACTATACCTGCACTGGCTCGATTCACCCCCATATCGGTGGGTGAGAGGTACATTGATTCGCCACCGGTAATCTTCTCCAGAATTCTTTTTAGGAGATTAAATGCCTCTATATCGCGATTGTAGTTCGTCGTCTGAATTCCATAAGCCTTCAGGTGGTGGGTGTCAATCATATTCACATCGTGGAGGTCGGCAGTGGCGGCCTCGTACGCTATGTTTACAGGGTGATCAACGGGAAGATCCCAAATGGGGAATGTTTCGAACTTGGCATATCCGGCTTTTTTTCCCTGTTTGTATTCGTGATAGAGATTACAGAGACAGGTTGCGAGCTTTCCGCTGCCCGGCCCGGGCCCGGTGACCACCACTATGGGACGGGTGGTTTGGATATACTCGTTGGCGCCATACCCTGCATCGCTTACAATCTGGTCGACATCGGTGGGATAGCCTTTTGTGGGATAGTGGAGGTATACCTTGACGCCTCTCAACTCCAGCTTGTTTTTAAAAGCTGTGGCAGCCGGCTGTTTTTTGTAACGGGTAATGACCACTGCCGCTACATGAATGCCATACCAGCCCAGGTCGTCGATGGTTTTCAGTGCGTCGACATCGTAGGTGATGCCAAAGTCGGCTCTGATTTTGTTTCTTTCGATATCGCCCGCATGAATGCATAGTATGACATCGACCTTATCCTTCAGTTTTTGCAATAACCGTATCTTGACGTTCGGATCAAAACCCGGCAAGACTCTTGCGGCATGGTAATCGTATAATATCTTCCCTCCGAACTCGAGGTACAATTTATCGTTAAACCGGCTCACCCTCTCAAGAATGGCATCTGTCTGTTCTTGAAGGTATTTCTCGTTATCGAATCCTATCGGGTGTGAATCCTTTTTTTTGCTCACGTTGAACGCTCTTACTGTTAGATGAAATAAAGGCCAATATTAGCAAATTTTCCCCTTCGCAGGCACCCCTCTATTTCACGGGAGCATCGCCCGGGAAGAACTTGTGCAGTAATACAATAACGGCCCAAAAGATAACCATGAAAAAGAAGATTCCCAGCATTCCTATTCCCATGATCTCGAGCGACATATAAAAGTTTTCGGTAAACATAATTTTCTCCTCCTTCAATTAACTTAAAAAATAGGGTACTAGCGAGAGAATAAGGCCACCCGCCACTACCGAACCAATCTGCCCTGCCACATTGGCGCTAACGGCCGGCATCAGGAGGTAGTTGGTGGGATCGGCTTCCTGTCCCATTTTGTGAATTACGCGTGCCGACATGGGGAATGCAGAGATGCCTGCCCCACCCACCATAGGATTAATCTTCAGGCGTTCGGGAAGTACCGTGTTCAGCAGTTTGGCAAAGAGAACGCCACCTGCAGTATCCATGATAAAGGCAATCAAGCCCAAGCCAATGATGTAGAGGGTTTGCAGATTGACAAACCGGTCGGCAGTCATGGTTGATGCAATGGTAATACCTAAGAGAATGGTCACCAGGCTAGCCAACTCATTCTGGGCGGCAAGCGACAACTTTTGCAGGACGCCGCATTCGCGGATCAGGTTGCCGAACATCAGGAATCCGATAAGAGCCACCGACGAAGGGGCAATCATTCCCGCAGCGAGGGTTACCAGAATCGGGAAGAGAATTAAGGTTCGTTTCGATACGGAACCGGGATTGCCGGTCATGCGGATACAACGCTCCTTTTTGGTGGTGAGGGCCTTGATTACCGGCGGCTGAATGATAGGTACAAGTGCCATATAGGAGTAGGCCGCCACGGAGATGGGCCCCAGAAGCTCTACGGCAAACTTCGATGCAACATAAATGGAAGTGGGGCCGTCGGCGGCACCGATAATTCCGATAGAGGCTGCCTCTTTGAGGTCGAATCCAATGAGAGTGGCTACACAAATGGTAAAGAAAATTCCAAACTGGGCGGCGGCACCGAAGAGAAGCAGCGAGGGGTTTTTAAACAAGGGGGTAAAGTCGATCATGGCTCCCACTGCCACGAAAATGAGCAGCGGGAAAATTTCGGTGTGGATACCCGCCTGAAAAAAGATGGTAAGAGCCCCTTCCGGCCCAACTGCCGAGGAGAGGGGAATGTTTGCCAACAAGGTTCCGAAACCCATTGGTAAAAGCAAATTGGGTTCATACTCTTTGGCGATTGCCAAATAGATCAGTGTAGCCCCAAAGGTCATCATCAGTCCCTGCTCCCAGGTGAACAATGAAAACGCTTCGAAGAGGCTCGAAAAAAGAGATGCATCCATAGGTTGAAAAGGTAATTAGTTATTGTTAATAGAGTTGATATGGTCAATAAAAGCCGACGCAGAGGTACTGTCGGCCGAAATATAGGTTGAAAGATAGGTTTTGAACGGTGCCGGAAGGGCGGAGCCTGCCTCGCGCAAAAATAGCGAACTCCTTTCATCTTCTTCGGGGAGCCATGCGAAAAAAGGAATTGCCCATTCTGCACAGAGTAACCAGAGGGCGTTGGGAAAGATGGCAGGTGCGATGGGAAGGTCGGTGATCAGCAGTTGAATAAGGCGGTGATTCGCCTTCATAAAATCGGGAAGGGCATGGGTCGAAACCGATGGAAACGACACAGCCTCCCCTCCGGATCCCGCATGAATGATGTCGCGAAATCCTCTGTTTGACAATGTAAAAGTCAGTAAGTCAATCCAGTGGGAGTTATTGCTATGGAGAATAATCATCGGAACCGTTGTTTGCAGCACGAATGTAGCTTTTTTTTTTTACTCATTCGTTTTTTTTATACTTTTAACCTTTCAGATTTCAGAATTTCAAACTCTCACGCCTTTTTTCATGGATAAAAAATCCTCTTCTCTGCATCTCCTTCCCATCCTGTTTGGCTTTTTTGTCATGGGATTTGTAGATGTGGTGGGCATCGCCTCGAATTATGTTAAGAACGATTTTGCGCTTTCGGATACGGTGGCCAACCTGCTTCCTTCGATGGTGTTCCTTTGGTTCTTTGTGTTTTCGGTACCTACCGGAATCCTCATGAACCGGATTGGACGCAAGAACACCGTCTTGTTGAGCATCTTTGTTACCGGCTTGGCCATGCTGGTACCCTTGGTTTCGTACACCTATGTGGCGGTTTTGGTTGCCTTTGCGTTGCTGGGTATAGGGAATACCATTCTGCAGGTGTCTTTGAATCCGCTTCTCACCAATATCGTGTCGAATCAGAAAATGGCCAGCAGTCTTACGCTGGGGCAGTTTGTAAAGGCTATCTCGGCCTTTCTTGGCCCCATTCTGGCCGGTTTAGCTGCCAGCCGGCTGGGCAACTGGAAACTGATCTTCCCTATCTACGCGGCCATTACCCTGCTCTCGGGCGCTTGGCTACTTGCCGTGCCCATTGTGAGGGAGCCCGCTGCCGACGCAGGTTCTGTGAAAAAGAACTTTACTGATTCGCTCTCTCTCCTGGGCGATAAGCTCATCTTTGCCCTGTTTCTTGGGATTCTGCTGATTGTGGGTGTTGATGTGGGTATGAACACTTCGGTTCCGAAACTTCTGATGGAGAGGTGTGGTTTGGCTCTCAGTGATGCCGGATACGGCACAAGCTACTATTTTGCTGCCCGTACGGCCGGAACTTTTCTGGGTGCCATTATTCTTTCGAAGATCTCAACCCGCTATTTTTTCCCTATCAGCATGCTTTTGGCACTGGCCGGAGGCGTTTGGCTGCTGATGGCCTCTACGGAGCCCGCCATTTACGGAGCCGTTGTATTGATTGGGCTCTCTTGTGCCAACATCTTCTCGGTGATCTTTACCCTTGCCATGCAACATAAGCCCGAGCGTGCCAACGATATTTCGGGATTGATGATTATGGGCGTTGCCGGCGGAGCCATCTTTCCCCTGCTGATGGGTATGGCTTCCGATTTTATGGGAGGACAGCAGGGTAGCGTATGGGTTCTGCTGGCCTGTATGGTCTACCTTCTTATTTTTGCTTTTGCCCGGACGAGAAAATAGCCATCTCATCGTGGCTTAAGTTTCTGATTACGATTGAGTCGGCCACGATTCCGCCGATATTATTTCCGTCGTACACTCTCACTGCCAATACGTTTTCGCGGCCCCTCACCAGGCAGGTAGCCGGAATGACGTAGGTTCGTTCAATATGGAATGCCGAAACGTAGTTGGGCGGGAACGACCCCGACCCGTTTATCAGCATTCCGTTCACGTAGAGTTGGTCGACGTCGTCGATGGTGCCCAGATAGATCTGCATTCCTCCGGTTTTCCAGACCTCTCTCTCCAGCTCCTCTTGCATGGCGAATTTTTTACGGTACCATACGTAGCCATCGACAAGGGGAAATCCCTGAAACTCGAAGGCCATTTTGGAGGAGATTACATTCCACGAAGCATCGTCGAAATGCGGTTTTGCATAGTTGATATCGTCGCCTTGCACAAATTTCCAATGGTTGTCTAAGGTGAGCGAAACTACCCGGTTGCTACTGCCTGAACAACCGCTCAGGAAGATGCCGAGTAGCAGCGCAGCGATGCAATTCCGTTGGCTGGTCGGAAAAGAAACAGTCATGATGCGTGACTCATTGATAAGAGATGTTCTCAACACCCAAATAGTTCATCCTCTTTTCGGATGAGCCTTCGAAAAGCATTTTCAACTCTTCGGGTTGGAGTACAAATTCGGGTTTGAAATTGTCGGAGGCCGCGTATTGTAAAAGGGAGTGGTACAGTTGCCGGCATTCGGGCTGTTCGGTTAACTTATGGAGCGGCGACATACAAATCAGCACTTTGCCTTCGCCCACTTTACATTCAAAAATGAGGCCCAGCCGGTGGTTCCTTTCGATATTGTCGATAGGCTGTACGATGGGCCGGAAGGTTGAATCGATGCCATCGAGAATCAGCGGGCGGGAGGCTTTAACAATGTTCCACCATTGCCAGTCGGAGTGAAATTCTGTGGGGAAATCGTTGAACAGGGGATGGTTATTTCGGATTAATAGTCCCATAGTGCCGGGAGAAACCGGTTTTTTCCCGTTTTCGGAGATTCCCTTAAACATCCGGAAATTCCAGTAGTCGGGGTAAAAAGCCCACCCACGCTAACCGGTTCGGCAGTTTTGAGGTTGGGGAAAAGAAGTACGTTCTTGCCCGCTGCAAGGGCATTGATTACTGTGGCATCGGGCTGTTCGGCTATCACAACCTTGCCGGAGGAGGGTGCCACGGGAGGCTGTGCCGGATAGACCCACACAGGATAGGAGTTTTTGTATGGAGTACCGGTCAGTTCCAGATTAATGAAGAGCTTCTCGGCCGATTCAATATCGGACAGGGGCACCGAAAGAGTGCAAAGATTGATGAGCAATCCCGGCCTCAGGGTGGCAAAGGTGTCGCCCGAGGCTATTACTTCGCCTCCATGGTGCCGTACTTCCCAGTGAAGGCGTTGGTTGCGAAGAATCAGATCGGAGTATTGAGCCACCTGAATCTCTCCCTTGAGGGTGTCTTGGCTCGAAAAACAGAAACGGTCGAGACGCAGGAGGGGAACCACCTCGTTGCAGAACTCCCGGAACTTGACCGGTTCAATGAGGCCTTTGCTTTCCATAAATGCATTCAGGATACCTACCAAGGCTGTGCCCTGTCCCGGGAAATCCTGCAGGTCGAGCAGCTGGAATCCTGCAAAGCCGGGGGTGCGGAGACACATCTCTATATCGGCCCGGTAGCAGAGCACACTCAGCGCTCCGGATGCCTTAAAAAAGGTGTCGGCTTGGCTGCCCATGCCCGCGCGAACAAGCCGTTCCCTAAAGATTTCGAGGTTTCGGGGGGCAAGTACGCCGGTATATTTTGGCAGTTCGTTATAATCTGGATAGATCTGAAATTGACCAGATTCGTGGCTTATCACCGGTACCGGGCAGGAGTCGATAGCCCCCGAGAAGTCGAAACGGCTGTTGGGAGCCATTCCATTGAGCACGCCCCCATCGAAGGCATCGGCAAACGAAAAGGAGGAGCGGGTGTGGGTATCGAAACTTTCGGGGCTTTCGGGACCCACCCGGCAGGTGGTGAAATAGTCGTCGCCCTGCGGGTAGCCCCGAAAGCCGAGAAAATTGTTGGATCCGGTTGCCATGAGCGGACGGCTGTCGTGCAGACGGAAAGTATCGCGCAAGGCGGTAATTTGTTCCTGATTACCCGATATCTCGTTACCCAGCGAAAACATTACAAGGGAGGCGTGGTTCCCATATTCGGATAGTAAATGCTTCCCCTCTTTCCTGAGAAACGCTATTAACGTCTCATTGCCAGGCTGAAGAGAACCCCAAAAGGGAAGTTCGGGCTGCATGAAGATGCCCTCTAAATCGGCAGCCAAAAAGGCCGCTTCGGGAGGACACCAAGAGTGGAAACGGTAGTGGTTTATTCCATAATCTTTGGCAATACGGAACACTTTTCGCCACGATGCGGTGTCCATGGGCGGATAACCGGTAAGTGGAAAGACACAGGCATCGTTCTTGCCCCGCAAAAACAATTTTTGCCCGTTGAGCGCAAACTGCGTGCCTTCGGCACTGAATTTTCGCAATCCGAACTGGGTTGAGAGCCGATCCTCCACTTTGCCGGCTTTATGCACAATGGCTCCGCTGAGCCGATAGAGCGCCGGGTGACGCGGGCTCCACAACTGGGCCTTGGAACCCAGATTGTAGGTAAATCGGAAAATGTTTTTTCCGGGAGCCACCTCCACTGCGAAATGGCGTGCCTTGAGATTGTGCCGAACCTCGCTGTTCCAAGCGCCTGCTTTGAGCTGAATCTTGCGCTTGGCCGCCTTTCCGCGGTTTATCACAATGAGTTCCACAGTTGCCTCTTGATTGTCTACATCGGGGTAGGTAAGCATCTGTTCTATAAAGATATCAGAGGTGCATTCGAGCGAAATGCGGCCAATGACCCCGTTCCAATTGGTTTGGGTATGTTCTACATAGGCGTGCGAAGCGTTGCGGATCGCATCGGGAACTGTTCGGCCGTTGTCTATCAGAAGGGTAATCCGGTGTTCGCCCGGTGTGAGCAGCGAACTCAGGTCGTGCTTTTGGGTGGTGGTGATGTCGCTGCTTTCGCTTGCCTTCACCCCATCGACCCAGACAGTGGTTGGTTTGGTTCGCTCAAGGAGCAACCTAACCTGTTTTCCTTTCCAGGAGGAGGGTATCCTGACGGTTTTGCTGTACCAGGCCTTGCCCACGTAGGGATAACGCCGGGTGAGGTAAGATGTTTCGGTGCGATTGCGATTGGGCTCTCCCATTTTTGCCTCATCGGTGGTTCCCGGAAGGGGAATGGTGTCGTTAAGTGGTTTGGAGAACCACTCTTCCGACTCCCCCAGATTTGAGGGGTCGAGTGCAAATTCCCAATTTCCGGCCAGATCGAGGGTTTTTCGCTCCTCTTGTTGCGAAACGCTGCAGCCGATAAGGGTGGCCAGGAGAAGGACCGAAATGACCCTTTGTATTTTTTTAGTAATCAGATTCATAGATATTTGTGTTTAGACCTGTGGAAGAGTCCGGGGGTTACATTCCTTTCCAGAGATTGATGAATGCCTGATATAGAATGGGGCCGGTTTCGGGTCCCAGAGAGTTCTCTTCGCCATATTGGGGCTTCGATTGGAAACTGTAGGGGGCTTCGGCATCCCATTGACTTTTGGGGATGACATACCCTATCTGGTCGTTCGTGGTGCCAAACACAAATTTGAATTCGCCAGGCATTGCCAGACGCATAGAAGGATGTTCAACAGGGTGAGTCAGATTAAAGTCGTTTCCTTTGGGTACCTCAACTCCGCCATTCACCATCTCGGGATACATTTCGCCGGGAAGGGCGGCAAAGGAGGCCGGACCCAATTGCCATGCAGCAATCTCGGATCGTTTTTTCATCCATCCGCTCATGCCAGGTCCCATCAGTCCCGAAAGGGAGGCCAGCCGGAAGAGCCTATTGTCGATGGGCAGAAAGAGGGTTCTTGCCTTGAGGCGAATCCCCGCATTCTCTATCTCTTTGCCCCGGGTCTCCAAGGCATACCGCGCCTCCTTTGCAACGCGGTATCCCTGTGCCTGAATCTTATGGAACGAGGGTTCGGTATAGACAGAATCGTTGAAGGGGTGAGGAACCCCGGTTGCCGACCGGGTTGTCATCAGCCCGCCAAGCGCACCGTTGGCATAGAGCGAGATGCCACCCAGGCCGAAGGTGTGGAGAAGGGTGTCGTGAAAGTAGCCAATCTCCATGGCCTCCCTTACATAGTGGGGAAAATCGGAGGTAATCTGCAGATTTCGACTGCCCATCGTTTCGGGATGGTTTGACCATTGCACAAGACTACCCAGCGAATTTCCGTTCTCTTTGTCTATAGCTTGCATCACAAACAGATACGCGTCGGTAACGATAGGCATCCGGGTATCGTTTTGTGTGCGGTCGTCTATAAACAGACCGGTAGCAAAACGCAATCGGGCCGGCCTGAGAGCCTGTACAGCCAATTCGGTTGAGCGAACAATCTGCTGCTGCACAAAGCGGAGATACTTCTTATTGACACCCGACCGGAAAGCGCTTTTTCCCCACAGACCCATCAAATCGGGGGCCGAATGGACATGGGTTGCATGAATGGCCAGATAATCGATTCGCAGGCTGTCGTTGAGCAAGGCTCGGGTATCTTCTACATCGTGCAAAAACATACCAATGGCATCGATTGCCGTAAAGGCAAGACGTGTTTTTCCGTCGTCGAAGACAACCGTTCGGGCCCACAGATCATCGTGAACTCCGCTGGCGGGTCGATTGTGGTTATAGCCGGCCAGCCAAATCTTATCGAACCGTCCGTTTCCGTTACCATCAGTAAAATAATCGCCCTGCTTCGGGTCAAATCGGCCATCACCATCGCTATCGAACCAACTATCGGGTACCTGAGGCGTAATGGGAACAGCCGAAAAACCCACGCGCAA